>NZ_JBWLUX010000022.1:0-102469 GCF_057784315.1 Mesorhizobium sp. CNPSo 4684
GTCGAGGCCTTGCTGGAGGTCGGCCTCGACCCCAATGCCCGCAACCGCTACCCGCACGAATTCTCAGGCGGCCAGCGCCAGCGCATTGCCATCGCCCGCGCCATGATCCTGAAGCCCAAACTGGTGGTGCTGGACGAGCCGACCTCGGCGCTCGACCGATCGGTGCAGAAACAGATCGTCGAATTGCTGCGCAAGCTGCAGGCCGACCACGAACTGTCCTACCTCTTCATCAGCCACGATCTCGCCGTGGTGCGCGCCATGGCCGACTACATCATCGTCATGAAGCAAGGCAAGATCGTCGAGGAAGGGCCGACCGAAGAGATCTTCAGCAACCCGCAGGCCGCCTATACGCAGACGCTGATGAACGCGGCGATCGATGTGACGCGGTTCCGGCTGAGTGCTTGAGGCGTGAGGTGAAGCAGATCTTCAGGGCAGGGCCAGTTCGTTTAGCCTGCTGACTTGGGGCATCTGTTGGCTCTTGCCACGACGAGCGCATCCTCTTGCTGCTTCAGCTTTTCGATCCTGGCCGTCTCTCGGTTGGCGACGGCGGTCTTCACACGTGCGCCGCCGAGCAGCCAGTTCGGCACCCTGGTGTTGGCGACCTTGCCGCGGGTGATGGCGGTTTGCGAGATTTCACGCGCGATATCGCCCACGGCATTGTTGAGCTCGGCGCATGTCATGCTGTCGTATTTCGCCGGGTTGACCGTACCGCCCAGCGACGAGCAGCCTGTCGCCAGCGACAGAGCAAGCAGCGCAGACAGCCGGCCTGCGATCGAAATCAACAAATTCATCTTCCGCACACCTCGTTTTGGGCCGCTGTTTCGGCGGTTGTCCCATTATCGAGGTAGCGCGGATGGTTGTCTCGTCAAAACACCATGGCACCACCCTCTCGCGACCGTCCTCGCCGGCTGTCCGCAATGGCGGCCAACCTAGGACATCGGGTCCTGGAGGTTGAACGACCGCTATCGTTCTTCCCTGCCTACGGCTCCCGGCCCGAAGGCTGCCAGACTGCTTCGCGCCTTAATGTCGGTCGTCGAGCACGCCATAGCCGCGTCCCAAAAGCAGACATCCGAGTGAAGGCCTCATTTGCGTAGGCTGACATTGGGTTGTTACTCGCGGGGCGACCGCTTTCCCCCGTTGCAGCGAACTCGAGATCGGTGGATGGCTGGGCTGCTTTGTGTCGGCGGTTCGACGGGCCGTATGGTCCAAAAGAGACCGGAGTGCGTCCAACGCTAGCTTGGCCGACCGATCCACCGCACGATTTCATAGGCAGGCATCGGGCGGCGAAAACCTTTCAGTGTCAGTTCGCCAACGGCGACGGACTCAACCAGTGATTCCACGGCACCAACGACCCGCTGGCTGACGAGAATCTGGCGTGGCCTGGCTTCCTCACACAATCGGGCGGCGTGGTTCGACACTGTGCCTATCACTGCATAATCGGCGCGCTGGTCGAAACCGATCCGCCCTATGGTTGCATGGCCTCGGGCGATCCCGATTCCGAAGCCGAGCAAGTGATCGCGCTTGCGCCATTGCTCTGAATGCTCGTCAATCGCATCACGCATCGCCGTAGCCATGCGGACGGCTCTCTCCGTATGGTCGGCGCAGGGCAGTGGATCGTTGAAAACCACGACGATACCGTCGCCCACGAATCGCTCAAGAGTTCCCTCGTGGCGGATGATTTGTTCACCAAGACAGGCGTGGTATTCGCTAAGAACCGCCATCACCTCCTCGGGTTCGGCAGTCTCGGCGAAGGCTGTAAAGCCGCGTAGATCGCAGAAAACGACGGTCACCTCGCGACGGTGACTTTGCAGAAGCGTATCGCCATTTCCTGCCGCAAGGATGAGGTCGGCGACCTGCTCGGGCAGGAAACGCCGCAGCCGGCCCATTCGCTCGATCTCGATCACCTGCTCCGCCAAGGTCTGCTCGAGCGAGCGGTTCCAATCGGAAAGCTGTGCGGCTTGTTCCTGGAGGAGTTGGGCCTGGCTTGCGACGGTATCGTGAAGCGCCTTCTGGCGCAGCATCGAGCGCACCCGCGCCAACAGCGCCTGGTGCTCGAAGGGCTTTGTCAAATAGTCATCGCCCCCGGCGTCCAGCCCCTCGACCACATCGCGCGTGTCGGCTTTTGCGGTGACAAGAATGACGGGGATCGATCGCAGCGAGACATCCTGCTTCAGCATGCGTACCACACTGATGCCGTCTAGCTTCGGCATCATGATGTCGAGCAGGATCAGATCCGGCGTGAGTTCGCGGGCTTTCGCAAGCCCCTCTTCACCATCGGCGGCGGTTGCAACTTCGTAGCCGTTCGCCTCGAGGCGCATGCGCAGGATCTCGAGGTTTTCCGGAGTATCGTCGACCGCGAGAATGCGTGGCGGATCGTGCAAGGCGCTGCCTCCCTCAAGAAAGGAACCCGCGAATCTCGGAAAGCAGCTGGCGCGGACTGAATGGCTTGGCAATGTAACCATCGCACCCGGCAGCAAGGGCTTTCGCTTCGTCGCCCGACAACGCGTAGGAGGTGACGGCGATAATCGGAATGTGCCGCAGCGCCGGATCGGCCTTGATGCGGCGGGCCGCTTCATACCCGTCGATCACCGGGAGCTGAATGTCCATAAGGATCAGGTCGGGCCTGTGCGCTCCGGCTGCAGCGATGCCGGCGGCGCCGTCCGCCGCCTCGATCAGTTCGTATTCGGTGGTGGCAATGAGATCGCGGATGATCTGGCGGTTGTCCTCGGTGTCTTCCACCATCAGGATTCGTTTGCTCATGCGGCCCTCACGTCCTTTTTCACCCGGATTGGTACTTTGAAACGGAATGTCGACCCTGACCCGATCACGGACTCGACGTCTATGGTTCCGCCATGCATTTCGACGATGCGCTTCGAGATCGCCAGGCCAAGACCTGTGCCACCCTTCTGCCTGGTGCTGCTGTTGTCGACCTGCTGGAATTCTTCGAAGATGAGAGCCTGGTCCTTGGACGCGATGCCGGGACCGGTGTCTCGGACGGTGATCTCGAAGTGCCCGTCGACCGCATCGGCAAGAATGTCGACTGCACCCGTTTCGGTGAATTTGACGGCATTGCCTGCAAGATTGAGCAGGACCTGCGTCAAACGGCGTTCGTCCCCGCGGCCGATTGGAAGGTTCTCGGCAACAGTCGTTGAAAGCTCAAGGCCCTTCGCTCGCGCCAGCGGCTCGACAGCCGCAACGGTCGATCGAACAATCTGCGCGACGGAGTAGTCCTCGATCGCCAGCGTGAGCTGGCCGGCTTCGATCTTGGAAAGGTCGAGTACGTCGTTGATGAGGCCGAGGAGGTGACGGCCGTTTGCCTGCACGCGCGCGACGGTCGTCTTCGCCTTGTCCGGGAGTTCGCCGTAGATGCCGTCGACCAGCAGTTCTGTGAAGCCTAATACTGAATTGAGCGGTGTCCTGAGCTCGTGGCTCATATTCGCGAGGAACTGGGACTTGTGGCGGCTGGCGGCCTCCAGTTCCCGCCCTTTCTCCTCGATCTCGCGGAACAGCTTGGCATTCTGGATCGCGAGCACCGATTGGGCTGCGAAGGTCTCCAGCAGGTGGACAACTTGCTCATGGAAGGCACCTGGCTTGTGGCGCCTGACGACCAGTGCACCGACGATCTTGTTGGGCCTCAGCAGCGGAACGATCAGGATACCGCGATATCCGGCTTCCACGATCGTCTTTCTTACAAGGAAGGATGAGGTCTCCTGGCTGAGGTCGGGAAACTGCACTGGCATGCAGCGCCCGGGTGCGTCGCCGATCCCCATGTCGGCCAGCCCGATCGTCTGGTGTGAGACCGCGGCGATAAGCTCATCGCTCATACCGAAGTTTGCGCGCGGAAGGAATTGCTGTCGCGTGCTGCTGAACACGTAGATGGTGCCAGCATCCGTCTTCGACAACTGGACCGCTTTGGCGACGATCGTTTTCAGCACCGTGTCGAGATCCAGCGTCGAATTGACCGCCTTGCTCACCTCACCAAGCGCCTCAAGCTCACCAACAGACGCGGCAAGCTCGCGCGTCCGTGACTGCACCGCCTCGAAGAGCCGCGCATTCTCGATGGCGATCACCGCCTGGTCGGCGAATGTCTCGACGAGCGCGATCTCCTTGGGATTGAAAGGTTGCGGCTCAACCCTCGTCATGACGAATACGCCAACGAGATCACCTTCCCGCAACAGCGGGGCAGCGAGGACGGTGCGGAATCCGCCTGCCTCAGCGATCAAGGCAACGCGGTAGTCCGGATCAGCGGTCACGTCTTCGATTTGTACGATCCGCCGTTCTTCGATTACGCGCCCTACGGCAGAGCCTCGGCCTGCGGCAAGCGCTGGAACTGGATTGGCGTCGACATAAGCGCGGAAACTGGGCGGGTAGCCATGCGTCGACACATAGCGGAATACGCCATCCAGCAACTGCACGATACCACCCTTGTCGGCACGGCAGAGTCTGACAGCCGATTCCACCAACGTATCGAGCACGACCTGCAGATCGAAGGTGGAGCGGCTGATGACCTTCAGAACGTCTGCAGTGGCTGTCTGCTGCTGAAGGGCTTCGTCGAGCTGCTGGGTGCGCGTCTCAATCTCCTGATACAGGCGCCCCAGCTGGTCGGAGGTCTGGTTGACGTTGGCGGCGAGCACTCCAAGCTCGTCGCGATTGGCGACGGCAACCTGTTGGGCGAAGTCGCCGGCCGCTATCTGGCTGAGACGCGCTTCGATCTTCTTGACCGGTTCGATCAACGACCAGGAGATGATGTAGCCGAGCCCCAACGCCAGCAGGATACTGCCGACCGCAAACGAGACCACGATCAGTCTGGACGTGCCGTACGCACCCTCGGTGGTTTCGATGGCCGCCACCATGTCGGCTTCAGCCATGTTGACCAGCTGGTTTGTCAGCCGTTCGAGGCGATCAGCCGACGGTATGATTTCATCAAGCTGAACCTTGCGCGCCTCCTCCGTGCGGCTGGCGCGGACGAGTTCCGCCACGTGTGTCGCCCCGGCCGTCAGCCGTTCGTACTCTTGCCTGACCTGGCCAAGCACTTCCACCTCGGCTTTGGCGACGAACTCCATGCGGTCGAGGTCGTAGCCGAACTGATTGAGCTGGCGCAGCGCCGCATCCAGCATCCGGTCGTCCTGAAGCAACAGGGCGGTGGAGATTCCGTAGAGCTGGGTGGTCGTATCGTGCTGTACCTGGCGGTAGGCCGCGATCCTGCGCTGCAGCTTAATCAGCTCGTTGGTCTGATCGTTGACCCCACTCAGCACCTGCAACCCGACGGCCCCGAGCACGATCAGCAGGCCGACGATCGACAGGAACGCGATCAAGAGCTTGGTCTGGACGCGCGCCGGCAGCCGGGCAACCCAGCCAACGAGCCGGTTCGTTATGCTATTTGGATTCGTCCAAGAGGCTGACAAGGTCATCCCGGAACTCCTCCAAGTCGAACCGGACGCCAAGATACTGTACTCGCAACATGCCATTGGGGTCTACGAGCGACGTCAACAAGGTATGGTCGACATCTCCGTTCGCCGCCTTCTTCGCGATGACCCCGTATTTCCGTCCCACCTCATTGACGACCGCCGGATCACCGGTAAGAAACGACCAGCCCTTCAGATCGGCACCAAAATTCTGCGCATATTCCTTCAAAACCTCGGGCGTATCGCGCTCCGGGTCGACGGTGATCGAAACAAATGCGATTTGGGGTCCGAACGCACTACCCAACTTTTCCTGCACGCTGGCCATATGGGCGGTCAACATGGGGCAGACGTCGGTACAGTATGTATAGATGAATGAGACGGCGACCACCTTGCCGCGAAAGTCGTGCAGCGACACGCGCACATTATCCTGCGATACCAAGGTAAAGTCCGGCGCCTGTCCGATCGTCGGCAGGCGCTCGTCGTGCGGCGCGTCGTGCGCGTATGCCGGCCCGGCCATCAGCGCCAGTGCCAATGCGCGTGCCCGCCAGAAACTCACGTCTTCAACTCACGCTTGAGTTCGTTGAGGAAGCGCCAATCCGTGCCGTTGGCGATGATCGTCTGTGGCGTTGACCTGATCATGCCGGCCTCTTGAAGCCGCAGCGAATAGAAACGAACGGTGTCCTCTGAATCGAACTCGCGCCACTTCCGGTATGGCACCTCGGTAAGCGCCCCCAAGGCATAGTCGTAGTTGGGGGTGAAGTTCCGTTCGACCAGCCGCCTCGCCGCAACATCGGGCTGCCCCGCGCACAAGTCCGCCGCCTTGAGGATGGCGCGCAGCACGCGCTTGGAGGCAACCGGATGCTCACGCACGAAATCCGCGTTGCCGGCAAGCAGGCAGCAGAAGTATGCCGCCCACGGTTGGTCCAGCGTGCTGTTTATCAGCACGCGGCCGATGCCCCTGGCTCGAAGCTCTTGCGGCTCCGGCGGGAAGCCGAGGAAGGCGTCGACTTCGCCGCTTGCGTACAGCTCCTTCGCCCGCACTTGGGGGTCGCTTACCCAGTTGATATCGCGCAGCGGGTCGATCCCGACGTAAGCTGCCATGCTGGCAAGGAACAAATACGGGCTCGACCCCAGCGCCTGTACGCCGATTTTCTTGCCCCTTAGGTCACGGAGGCTATCGATCCCCGGCCGGACGAAAAGCTCGAAGCAGCCGGGGTGGACGCCACTCAACAGGGTCAGTCCCTTGCCCTGGTCGATCGCCACGATCGACGATGTGATAAAGTTCAAGCTGAAGTCGACATTCCCGCTGACCGTGTTGACCGTAGTCGCGATCCCCGGCTCGGACTCCACATATTCGATCTCGTCGAAGCCTTCCGCGTGAAGCAGTTCCTCGGCTACATATTGCGGCGCGATGCAAACGCCAGGGATCTTGGCCAAGCGAATGCGCGTGGTCTCCGGCGGTGGCTCGGCAAGAACTCGAGTTGGAGCGCCGACGAGGCTTGCGGCGCCGGCAGCCGTCAGGGCCGCCAGGAAACGGCGGCGGTTCTGAGTGATCCGCATGTCACGCTTCCTCCCTAGGACAAAGCAAGCTCAGGTTTTCAACTCACGCTTCAGCTCCTCGATGAAGCGCCAGTCCGTTCCATCGGCGATGATCTGCTGTGGGCTCGACTTGATCATGCCCGTCTCCTGCATGCGCAGCGCGTAGAAGCGCATCGAGGCTTCGGCGTCGTAGTCCCGCCAGACGTCGTACTGCGTATCGCTCAGCGTTTGCAGCGCGTATTCGTAGCTGTCGACGAAACCTCGCTCGACCATCTGCCCTGCACTCCATGCGGGATCCGACGCGCAGAGGTCAGCACCCTTGACGATCGCCCTGAGCACGCGCTTGGTCGCCACCGGGTACTTATTCACGTAATCCGCAGCGGCCGAGGTCATGCAGCAGAAGTGCTGCGACCACGGGCGGTCGATGGTTGTGTTGAGGATCGTGTGGCCGATTTTCTTGGCGCGCAGTTGCTGCGTCTCCGGCGGCGTGAAGAGGTATGCATCGAACTTTCCTTCCGCGAAGGCTTCCACCGGCTTGCTTTCCTGGACCCATTCGAAGTCGTTGTCGGGATCCAGTCCGATATAGGCGGCCATCAGGGCAACTAGCACGCGCGACGGCGCATCGATGTCGTGCATGCCCACCCGCTTGCCCTTGAGGTCTGGGATGCCTTGGATGCTGTCGTTGGCGATCAGCTCGAGGCACCCGGAGTGCAGACCGCCAAGCACCTTGATTGGCACGCCGGCGTCGATCGACGCGACATGGACCGGCGCGTAGTTCATGCTGAAATCCGTGTCGCCGCGTGCGATCCACACCGCCTGATCGACCTTCTCGTCGCCCTGGACGTAGCGGACGTCGGTAAAGCCCTCCGCTTTGAGGAGCTCTCCGGCCAAGTACATCCCCGCCCAACAGTAGGCACCATCGATCCACCGCGGCAGGCGGACGGTGGTCGTTTCCGGTGGTGGCTCGGCCCAGGCCTCAGGGGTTGCGCCGATTAAACCAGCGGTGCCGGCCGCCGCGGCGCCAGCCATGAAGGTGCGGCGATTTTGAATGATCTGCATGGGCCTCTCCTTCCCATAAAAGGCAATTATGTGCCTTGGCCGCTCACGTTTTCATCTCGCGCTTCAGCTCGTCGAGAAAGCGCCAGTCCGTTCCATCGGCGATGATCTGCTGTGGGCTCGACTTGATCATGCCCGTCTCGTGCATGCGCAGCGCGTAGAAGCGCATCGAGGCTTCGGCATCGTAATCCCGCCACCTGTCGTACCGGATGTCGTGCAGCGTTTGCAGCGCGTAGTCGTAGCTGGGCACGAAACCGCGATCGACCAGCTGTTCTGCAGTCCATGACGGATCTGAGACACAGAGGTCGGCGCCCTTGAGGATGGACCGCAGGACGCGCTTTGTCGCCGCCGGATATCTGTCTACATAATCCGCAGTCGCCGAAATCATGCAGCAGAAGTGCTGCGACCACGGCGGGTCGGTGGTCGAGTTGAGGATTGTGTGGCCTACTTTCCTGGAGCGAAGTTCCTGCGTGCGGGGCGGTTGGCCGAGCACTGCATCGTACTTTCCTTCGACGAAGCCTTCCGCAAAATTGTGCTCTTCGATGACCCATTCGATGTCGTTGACGGGATTGAGCCCAACATAGGCGGCCATCAGAGAAACCAACACATATTGCGGCGAATCAAGCGTAAAGACCCCAACCCGCTTTCCCCGCAGGTCCGAGATGCCTTTAACCCTGTCGTTGGCGATCAGTTCGAGGCACCCGGAGTGCAGTCCGCTTAGTACCCTGATTGGCACTCCAGCATCGATCGACGCCAGATGAATCGGCACATAATTCACACTGAAGTCCGTCTCGCCGTTTGCGATCCACGCCGAATGATCAACCTTCTTGTCACCTTGCACATAGCGGACATCGGTGAACCCCTCGGCGCGCAGCATCTCTCCGGCGAGGTACAGGCCCGCCCAGCAATAGGCGCCGCCGATGTACCGCGGCAGGCGGACCGAGGTGGTCTCCGGCAGCGGCTCAGCCCAGGCTTGCGTCGAGGTGCCGATAAGTCCCGCGGCGCCGGCTGCCGCAGCGCCGGCCAGGAAATGACGGCGGTTCTGGAAGACCTGCATAAGCCCCTCCTTCCCTCGATAGGGCGCACGCCGTGTTGGCGATTGCCTACGTCTTCAACTCCTTCTTCAGTTCGCTGAAGAAGCGCCAGTCGGTGCCTTGCGCCAAGAGCTTATGGGGGGTGCTCTTGAGCATTCCGACCTCGTGGAGGCGCAAGGCGTAGAAGCGCAGAGTGTCCTCAGCGCTATACTCACGCCAACCGTAGGGGAGCCCCTTTATGACCTGGAGGGCATGGTCATAGCGCCTCGTATAGCCCTGCTCCACCAAGAACTGGGCGGACTGCTCGGGCTCGCTGGTGCAGAAATCCGCCGCTTTCAAGATGGCGCGGAGGGCGCGTTTGGTGGCCACCGGATTTGTGCGGACGAACTCCCGGTTCCCAGCCAGCATGCAGCAGAAGTATTGCGACCAGGGCCGGTCCACGGTGCTGCTAATCACCACATGGCCGATCTGCTGCTCCCGCATCTCCTGCGGTTCGGGGGGAAAGCCCAGGTAGGCGTCGATCTTCCCCTCACTTAGGAGCCGGATGGACTCGGGACCCGGATGCGTGACGAAGTGTATGTCCTTATGGAGGTCCAGGCCCACATACGCCGTCATAGCGGCGAGAAAGACGTATCGGCTGGAATCCAGCGACGGCACGGCCACGGTCTTCCCCTTGAGGTCGCGGATCGCTTGGACGCGATCGGTCCCGAACAGCTCAAAGCAGCCGACGTGGAGTCCAGCCAGGATGACGATCGGATCCCCAGCCTCCAGGTGGAGAAGGAGCGGGGCAGCGAAATGCGCACTGAGGTCGGCTTCACCAGAGGCGAGAGCCGGCGCGATGTCTGCGGTCCCCCTCTTTTGGAGGTAGTGCACCTCAGTGAACCCTTCGCTGCGCAGCAGTTCTTCGGCTACATACTGGGGGGCCTGACAGATGCTGGGAATCCGGATGAGCCGAATCCGCGTCGTCTCTGGCGGTGGCTCTGCGGAGAGCGATTGGCGGACCCCGACGAGGCTCGTGGCGCCGGCTGCCGAAAGGCCGGCCAGGAAGCGCCGGCGGCTTTGGATGATTTCCATGTCCACGTCTCCCCTGAGACAAATGGGATCAGGTTTTCAGCTCACGCTTCAACTCGTCGAGGAAGCGCCAGTCCGTTCCGTCGGCGATGATTTGTTGCGGGCTCGATTTGATCATGCCCGTCTCGGTGTGGAGTGACTCCGGAAGACCGACGATACCGGCAGCGCCTGCCATTGCAGCGCCGGCCAGGAGATGACGGCGGGTTCGCAGGATCTGCATCAAGCGCTCCTCTTCCGATTTACAAAAGGCAATTCTGGCCGGAACCGAGCAAAAAAGGTTTCGGCGGAGGCAGATGGTCCCGTGGGTGCGACGAGTAGTTGTGGATTCTATCGCGCCCAGTCCGCTGCGGGAGTCTTGCGCTCTCAGTCGCCGGCTCACGTATTAGCAACCGACGATATGCCAACGATACGCCCAATTTGCGTCGGTTGCGAGCGCAAAACTTACTACGCCAAACGTCCTGCCAGCACCTCGCTGTCAGGGGACTGTTTGCGCGGTTGCGAATGGCCGCTTCGAGTTTACTGCGGCCGGACCAAGTCATCGACGCAAAGGTCTGCATCGGGTCAGCCTCAGAGCTTGGTCCCACCGGCTGACGTCCGATGTCGTTTTTCGGACGCCAAAAGCCGTCATTCCGCTCCCAGCCCCATCAGTCATCCGACGACTGCCGGCAACTGACCGCTGCTTAGGAGAGCTATACACCCTGCCAGCCGCGAAGAGCTGCCAACTACTTTTCCATTTCTGTGGGGATGTCGGGAGAAACGGACACCTAAGTGTCTGTTTTTTCTGGTCGGAGTGGCAGGATTTGAACCTGCGACCCCCTCGTCCCGAACGAGGTGCGCTACCAGGCTGCGCTACACTCCGTGACCAGACCGCGGGCTTATAGCCGCCGTACTTCGTTCCTGCAAGCGGCAATGGCAGCGCTTCTGTCGCATTTCGTTCGCTTTCGTCGGGCATTGCCGCAAAGCTTGGATTTCCCGCCCGGGATAAACCCCGCTTAAAGCCTTGTGTGCTAGGCAGCAGCCTCGATAAATCGTGTTTTCGCCATCTGGAGCTCTGCTGTCTTGCCCCTGAAAATCGTAGGCGACGCCCGGCCCAACAGCTTCGAATTCGAAACGGAAGCGCTGATCAAAGCGTCGGGATTTCGCGAGTACGATGCGCGCTGGTGGTTCGGTCACCCCGGCTCCGCGCAGCCGCCGGAGCTCAACCTGATCGGCGTCCAGGCGCTCGGCATGGGGCTGGGCACGTTGATTCGGCGTCTTGGCGCCGGGCCTGACATCGTCACCGGCCACGATTTCCGCGCCTATTCGCTCGGCATCAAGCTGGCGCTGGTGTCCGGCCTGATGGCTGCGGGCGCCAGGGTAAAAGACATTGGCCTGGCGCTGTCGCCGATGGCCTATTTCGCCCAGTTCGCGCTCGACACACCGTCCGTCGCCATGGTCACGGCCTCTCACAATGAAAACGGCTGGACCGGGGTCAAGATGGGCGCGGCGCGGCCGCTGACCTTCGGGCCGGAGGAGATGAGCGCACTGAAACAGATCGTGCTGTCCGGTGATTTCGATCTTGTCGGTGGCGGTTCCTACGATTTCGTCTCCGGGTTCCGCGAGATCTATCTCGACGATCTGGTTGGCGACAAGCGCATCGCGCGAAAGCTGAAGGTCGTGGCCGCATGCGGCAATGGCACCGCCGGTGCCTTCGCGCCGCAGGCGCTGGAGCGCATCGGCTGCGAGGTGATCCCGCTCGACGTCGAGCTCGACCATACTTTTCCGCGTTACAACCCGAACCCGGAGGACATGCAGATGCTGCATGCCATCAGGGACAAGGTTCTGGAGACCGGCGCCGATGTCGGGCTGGGCTTCGACGGTGACGGCGACCGTTGCGGCGTGGTCGACAATGAAGGCAACGAGATCTTCGCCGACAAGGTCGGCGTCATGCTGGCGCGGGATATTTCGAGCCAGTATCCCGGCTCGACTTTCGTCGTCGACGTCAAGTCGACCGGGCTGTTTAACACCGACAGTGTGCTGCGCGCCAATGGCGCCGTCACCGATTACTGGAAGACCGGCCACTCCTACATCAAGCGCCGCGTTGCCGAACTCGGCGCCGTCGCCGGCTTCGAAAAGTCAGGCCATTTCTTCTTCAACCCGCCGATCGGCCGCGGCTACGATGATGGTCTCATCACGGCAATAGCCATTTGCCAGATGCTCGATCGCAATCCGAAAAGCTCGATGGCCGATCTCTACCGCGCACTGCCGCCGACCTATGGCACGCCGACCATGTCGCCGCATTGCGCCGACGATGTGAAATACGGCGTGGTCGAACGCGTGGTGACGGACTTCCAGGCAATGCAGCGCGACGGCGAGGCTTTTGCCGGCCAGAAGATATCGGACCTCATCACCGTCAACGGCGTGCGTGTCGTTGCCGAGGATGGCACCTGGGGGCTGGTGCGGGCGTCGTCGAACAAGCCAGAGCTTGTCGTGGTTGTCGAAAGCCCGGTATCGTCCGACCGCCGCCGTCAGATGTTCGAGGCTGTCGACGCCGTGCTGCGCCGCAGTCCCGAAGTAGGCGCCTACAACCAGACCTTTTGATTGGGCCTTTCATGACCGAGCGCATTGTCAGTTTTGTCATGAGTGGCGGTGTCGGTTCGCGGCTCTGGCCGCTGTCGCGCGAGGACAATCCAAAACAGTTCCACGATCTTTCCGGCGACGGCTCGATGCTGGCCAAGACGCTGCGCCGGCTGACGGCACGGCCGGAAGGCGAGACGCCGATCTTCCTGATCGCCGCCGAGCGTCATGCCGAGCGCGTCCATGCCGACCTTGCCGGTCTCGACCTCTCAGGCGGCGGCCCGCTGTTCGAGCCGACCGGCCGTAACACCGCTGCTGCCGTGGCGCTGGCTGCATTGCGCACGCTGTCCGAGTTTGGCGACAGCCTGGTGTTGGTGGTGCCGTCGGACCACGAAATCGCGACGCCGAAGCAGTTCTGGCAGAGCGTCGAGGTCGGCAGCGAGGCAGCCCTTGCCGGCCGGCTGGTGGTGTTCGGCATCAGGCCGACGCAGCCCGAGACCGGCTACGGCTATATCGAGGTGTCAGGCGAGAACAGCGGCGTCTTCGACGTCTCCCGTTTCGTCGAAAAGCCCGACCTTGCCACCGCGCAGAGCTATCTCAAGGCCGGCACTTTCTACTGGAACACCGGCATCTTTCTGTTTCGCGCCGGCGCCATGCGCGACGCGTTCGCGGCGTTCCAGCCGGACATCTGGCAAGCCACGGAAGCGGCCTACAAGGCGGCGACAACGGATCTGTCCGGCCTCTATATGCCGCTGGAGTTCTACGCCGCCATCCCGTCGAACTCGATCGACTACGCCATCATGGAGCGGGCCAAGGACATCGCCATGGTGCCGGCCGGCTTCCGCTGGAACGACCTCGGCTCCTGGCAGTCGCTGCTCGATGTCGGCCCTGCCGATGCCAAGGGCAATGTCGTCGTCGGTGATGTCGTCGCCATCGATTGCGAGAATTCCTACATCAGAAGCGACGGCCGGCTCCTGTCGGCGATCGGCATGAAGGATGTCGCTATCGTCTCGACCGCCGACGCCACTTTCGTCGCGCCGGTCAGCCACAGCCAGCACGTGAAGAAGATCGTCGAACAGCTGGAGAAATCGGGGCGGCTGGAAACCCGGTTTACGCCGGCGCATGACCGCGTCATCGAAAGCGGCGCCTGGCGGCGGCGCGTGCATCACTGGCTGTTCGAGGAGACCTTGCCGCTATGGTCGACGGCAGGCGTCGATGAGCGCCATGGCGGCTTTCATGAGGCGCTCGGCTTCGATGCCCAACCGCTGATGAAGCCCAAGCGTATGCGCACCATGGCGAGGCAAGTCTATGCCTTCGCCGTTGCCAAGGCGCGCGGCTGGGACGGACCGGCGGACCGCCTGATTACCCATGGCATTGCCTTCATGGCCGGCAAGGGCCGCACCGAAAAAGGCGGCTGGGTGCGCACACTCAATGTCGACGGCTCCGTCGCCGACGCCACCGAAGATGCCTACGACCATTCCTGCGTGCTCTTGGCGCTGGCGCATGCGCATATGTGCGGCAACCCCGATGCGCTGCGGCTCGGCGAAGAGACGTTCTCCTTCCTCGACGCGCATCTCGAGGACAGCCGCATGACCGGCTTTCTCGAGACATCGCACGGTGAGGGCGAACGGCGCTCCAACCCGCATATGCATTTGCTCGAGGCTTTCCTCGCCTGGTACGAGGCGACGGGCGACCGCACCTATATGCGACGCGCCGCCCGCATCATCGACCTCTTCCGCAGCCATTTCTTCGACGCCGAGAGCTGGACGCTCGGCGAATTTTTTGACGCGGGATGGAAACCCGCGGCCGGCGAGAAGGGCACATGGACCGAGCCCGGCCACCATTTCGAATGGGCCTCGCTGCTCACCGACTTTGCCGCCCGTAGCGGCCAGAGCGAGTTGAGCAATTTTGCCCGCAAGCTCTACGCCTCGGCCATCGCCAACGGCCTCAACCGCGCGACCGGCCTTGCTTACGGTGCTGTCTCAAGACAGGGCCTGCCGCTCGACCTTGTGTCGCGCAGCTGGCCGCAGGCCGAAGCGATCAAGGCGGCGATCGCACTGGATGGCTCAGGCGGTCCCGATCTCAAGCCCGAGATCGAGGCGCGGGTCGGCCGCCTGTTCCGCTGGCACATCGACCCGGCCCCGCTCGGCCTCTGGATCGACCGCATCGACGAACGCGGCCGCTCGCTGGCATCGGACGTGCCGGCCAGCATCTTCTATCATCTGGTCTGCGCGCTGACGCAGTATCTTGATGGGACAGCGCAGAAGGGGTGAGGGCTGATCTCCCCCCTTGAGGGGAAATGGCCGGCAGGCCAGAGGGGGTCGGTTCGACTGGATGCGACCTCCTTGCGATCGATGAAGGTTGGTGCTTCACGCGCGGCGACCCCCTCTGTCGCCTTCGGCGACATCTCCCCTCAAGGGGGGAGATTACGCGCTCGCCCGCTTTCGCCTCTCAATACGGGCTCGCCACGTCCCCGGTCTCGACATACACCGCCTTCAGCTGCGAATAGAGCGCCAGTGCCGCCAGCGAATTCTCGCGCCCGATACCGGACTGCTTCACCCCACCGAACGGGATTTCCACCGGCGTCAGATTGTAGGCGTTGATCCAGCAGGTGCCGGCCTGCAGCTCGGCGATGACGCGATGCGCACGCTGCAGGTCGCGGGTGAACACACCGGCGGCGAGGCCGAATTCGGTGTCGTTGGCGCGGTCGATCACCTCGTCCTCGCCGTCGAACTTCAGCACGCTCATCACCGGTCCGAAAATCTCCTCGCGCGCGATGCGCATTGTGTCGGTGACGCCGGTGAACACCGTCGGTTCGACGAAGAAGCCGCCATCAAAACCCTGCAGCGACGGTATGTTGCCGCCGCAGGCCAGCGTCGCTCCATCCTTCTGGCCGGCCTTGATGTAGGAGACGACCTTCTCCTGCTGCGCCTTGTTGACCAGCGGTCCCATCTGCGTCTCTGGATCGAGCGGGTCGCCGATGCGGATCTTTTTCGTCCGCTCGACCAGCCGGTCGACGAAGCGGTCGTGAATGCCGCTCTGCACGAACACGCGCGTGCCGTTGGAGCAGATTTGCCCCGTCGAATAGAAATTGCCGAGCATGGCGCCGCCAATGGCATTTTCGAGATCGGCATCATCGAAGACGATCAGCGGCGACTTGCCGCCGAGCTCCATCGTCGCATGCTTCATCTTCGAGCCGGCCAGCGACAGCACCTTGCGGCCAGTCGGCACCGAGCCGGTCACTGACACTTTGGCAACGACATCATGGCCAACAAGGCCGGCGCCGACATCGCCATAGCCCTGCACAACGTTGAACAGCCCGTCGGGCAGGCCGGCCTCTGAGTAGATTTCGGCCAGCGCCAGCGCCGACAGCGGGGTGTTCTCCGACGGCTTGAACACCATGGCATTGCCCATGGCGAGCGCCGGCGCGGATTTCCAGCCGGCGATCTGGATCGGATAGTTCCAGGCGCCGATGCCGACGCACACGCCAAGCGCCTCGCGGCGCGTATAGGCAAAGGGTCCGCCGAGATCGATGGCCTCGCCGTTGAAGGCAGCGACCGCACCGCCGAAATATTCGAGGCAGTCGGCCGCCGACGGCGCGTCCGCCACCAGCGTTTCCTGGATCGCCTTGCCGGTATCCAGCGTCTCGATGCGCGCGAGATCGGCGTTGCGGGCGCGCAAAATGTCGGCGGCGCGGCGCAGGATGCGGCCGCGCTCAACAGGCTTCATCCGCGCCCAGGCCGGTTGTGCCGCGCGTGCGGCTTCGATCGCCAGCTCCAGCACATTCGGCGTCGCCGAATACAAGGTGGCGATGATCTCGCCCGTCGCCGGATAGATCACCGGCAGCGGCGCACCACCTTCATCCTCGATGTAGCGGCCGTTGACATAGTGCGATGCCGTTGGCTGGGCGCGCATATGAAGTCTCCAATGATCTTTCCTACAGCGCCGCGCGTCCTCTTGGACGCGCAAAGGTCGCTGTAGCACTTAGTTTGGCGGAAGCATTCCGCCCGACAATGCCCTATCGATCCGCGACCTGCCAGCGCGGATTGATCCAGGGTTCCAGGTTGGACGGCGCCAGCGGCGTGCGGCCGAGAATGTGGTCGGATGCCTTCTCGCCGGTCATGATCGACGGCGCGTTGAGATTGCCGTTGGTGACGCGCGGGAAGATCGATGAGTCCGCGACGCGCAACCCTTCGACGCCGATGACGCGGCATTCCGGATCGACCACGCTCATGATGTCGTCGGCGCGGCCCATCTTGCAGGTGCCGCACGGGTGGTAGGCGCTCTCTGCATGATCCCGGATGAAGGCATCGAGATCCTCGTCCGACTGGATGTGCGAGCCCGGCGAGATTTCCTTGCCTCGAAAACTGTCGAAAGCCTTCTGGCCGAAGATCTCGCGGGTCAGCCTGATGCAGTGGCGGAACTCCGTCCAGTCGTCTGGATGCGACATGTAGTTGAAGCGGATAACCGGCGTCGCTTTGGGGTCGGGCGAGCGCAGCGTCACCGAGCCGCGCGACTTCGAGCGCATCGGTCCGACATGCGCCTGGAAGCCATGCGCCTTGGCCGCCGCCTTGCCATCATAGCGTACCGCCGCCGGGATAAAGTGGTACTGGATGTCGGGGTAGTCGACGCCTGCTTGCGAGCGCACGAAGGCCGCGGCCTCGAAATGGTTAGTGGCGCCGAGGCCGGTCTTGAAGAACAGCCACTGCGCCCCGATCAGCGCCTTGGAGAACGGGTTGAGCACCGAGTTCAGCGTGATCGGCTGCGTGGATTCCTGCTGGATGTAGAGCTCCATATGATCCTGCAGATTGCGGCCGACACCTGGCCGGTCGGCCACGACCTGAACGCCGTTTTCGGCGAGATGCGCTGCCGGGCCGATGCCGGACAGCATCAGGATCTTGGGCGAATTGATCGACGATGCGGCGACGATTACCTCACGTCGTGCCTTAACGACCTGAATCTGTTTGTGAGCTTCGATCTCGACGCCGACGGCGCGCTGATTCTCGATGATCACGCGGCGGGCGAAGCCTTTGACTACACTGACATTTTGCCGTTTGAGAGCCGGCTTCAGATAGGCTGATGCCGCCGACCAGCGGCGACCGCCGCGGATGGTCTGCTCCATCGGCCCGAAGCCTTCCTGCTTCGAACCGTTGTAGTCGTCGGTCAGCTCGAAGCCGGCCTGGCGGCCGGCCTCGACGAAAGCGCCGTAGAGCGGATTTTTGCGCGGGCCGCGCTGGACGTGCAGCGGCCCGCCATGGCCCCGCCAGCCATCCTCGCCGCCGTCATTGTCTTCCATCCGCTTGAAGTAGGGCAGCACATCGGCGAAGCTCCAGCCAGTCGCGCCCTCTTCGGCCCAATGGTCGAAGTCGCGGGCGTGGCCCCTGACATAGACCATGCCGTTGATCGAGGACGAACCGCCGATCACCTTGCCGCGCGGCGTCGCCAGCACGCGGCCGCCGAGATGCGGCTCCGGCTCGCTGGCAAAGCCCCAATCGTAAAGGCTCATGTTGAGCGGGATCGACAGCGCCGATGGCATCTGGATCAGCGGTCCGATATCGGTGCCGCCAAACTCGATGACGATGACCGAATGCTTGCCGTCTTCCGACAGCCGGTAGGCCATGGCCGAGCCGGCCGAGCCGGAGCCGATAATGACGAAATCTGCTTCAAGCATGGTTCATATGCGCCATGAAATCGGCGAGCGAGACATTGCCGCCGGTAGCCACAACCAGGACGGTTTTACCCGCCACATTCACCTTGCCGCCGAGCAGTGCCGCCAGCGACGCCGCGCCCGACGGTTCCAGCACCAGCTTCATCCGCTCGAAGGCGATCTTCATTGCCCGCCGCACAGATGCATCGTCGACGGTGATGCCGCGCACGCCGGCGGTCTTGACCGCCGCGAACGGCGCATCGCCCGGCCGCCGCGACATCAGCCCGTCGCAGATCGATTTCGGCGCGATCGGCATGGTCTCGATGGCGCCGTGATCCAATGACGCCCCCATGCCGTTGAACCCTTCCGGCTCGACGCCGATGATCTCGGTCGCCGGCGACAAATAGTGGAAGGCGAGCGACACACCGCCGATCAGTCCGCCACCACCGACCGAGCAGAACAAGAGATCGGCACTGGCGTCCTTTGCCTCAAGTTGTTCGAGCGCTTCGAGCCCGGCGCCGGCCTGGCCAGCAACGATCTCCGGATCGTCGAATGGATGCAGCAACGCCAGCCCTTCGGTCTCGGCAATCTCGCGCGCTTTGGCGGCCGCGACCTCTTCACGGGCGCGCTCGCCATGATCGGTCAGCACGACGCGCGCGCCATAGCCAGCGGTGGCATCCCGCTTGGCGGCCGGCGCATCGATCGGCATGACGATGGTGACGGGAATGCCGAGCGCCTGGCCGGCAGCCGCCAGCCCTTGCGCGAAATTGCCGGAGGAGTAGGCGACGACGCCTTTCCTGGCTTCGTCAGGCGACAGCCGCTTCAACCGCCAATAAGCGCCGCGCACCTTGAAGGAGCCCGCCCATTGCAGCGATTCCGGCTTGATGAACACGCGCGCAGCACCGGTCTCCTTGGCGAGCGCCGCGGATTCCAGCAACGGCGTGATCTGCGTCGCCCTGGAGGTGACGGCATAGGCCTGCTTGAGATGATCGAGGGAGGGAACGAACGTTGTTGTCATCATTCGCCTCGCGGATACCTTTTGCTCTCTTCGAGATTGTCGAGATTCATGTGGTTGCGCATGTACCGCTCCGATGCTTTTTGCAGCGGCTGGAAATCCCATGGGTAATAGGCGCCATTGCGCAACGCCGGGTAGACGACCCAGCGGCGCGCCTGGCTCTCGCGCACCGCGGCGTCGAAGGCGACCATGTCCCAACGCGCCCGGACTGCTCTTGTGAAAGCTGTCACGAGGGCAGTGTGCGCCGGATCGTTGGCGAGGTTGTCGCGCTCGAGCGGGTCGGCTTCGAGATCGAACAGTTGCGGCGGGTCGAGCTCGCAATGGACGAATTTGTATTTGCCGTCGCGGATCGCCACCAGCGGCGCGTAGGAGCCTTCGGCTGCGTACTCGATCAACACGGGCGTGGTGCGCTGCCCGCCCTTGGCAAGCGGCAGCAGCGACTGGCCGTCGGTCCATTGCGCGATCGCCCCGATGTCGATGCCGGCGAGGTCGCAGAGCGTCGGCGTCACGTCGAGATTGGAAACCGGCGCCTCGATCAGCCCTGATGGCACGCCATTGCCGGCGATCATCAGCGGCACCCGCACCGAGCCCTCGAAGAAGCTCATTTTGAACCACAGGCCGCGCTCGCCCAGCATGTCGCCATGGTCGGAGCAGAACAGGATGGTGGTGTCGTCGAGCATGCGCGTTCGCTTGAGAACGTCCAGAAGCTCGCCAAGCTTGTCGTCGACATAGGAAATGTTGGCGAAATAGCCGCGCCGCGAACGACGCACCTGCTCACGGGTAATGTCGAAGGAGGGGTAGTCGGAGGCATGATAGAGACGCTGCGAATGCGCGTCCTGATCGTCACGCGCGATGAAGCCCGTTTCCGGGTCCAGCGCCTGGCAGTTCTCGTAGAGATCCCAGTACTGCTTGCGCGCGACGTAGGGGTCGTGCGGGTGCGACAGCGAAACGGTAAGGCACCAGGGCCGATGCTCCGCATCGTCCTGCTCGCGCGAAAGCTGATAGAGCTTCTGCGTGGCGAGGAACACGACCTCGTCGTCATACTCCATCTGGTTGGTGGTCTCGGCGACACCGGCGCCGGTCACCGAGCCGAGATTGTGGTACCACCATTCGATGCGCTCGCCGGGCTTGCGGTAATCCGGCGTCCAGCCGAAATCGGCCGGATAGATGTCGGTGGTCAGCCGCTCCTCGAAACCGTGCAACTGGTCGGGCCCGACGAAATGCATCTTGCCCGACAGGCAGGTGTAGTAGCCGGCGGCGCGCAGATGATGGGCGAAGGTCGGGATCGAGGAGGCGAACTCCGCCGCATTGTCGTAGACCCCGGTGCGCGACGGCAATTGCCCGCTCATGAATGAGGCACGGCCGGGCGCACAGAGTGGCGAGGCCGTGTAGTTGTTGGCAAAGCGAGCCGAGCGGGCGGCCAGCGCCTTCAGATGCGGCACATGCAGGAAGTCGGCCGGCCCGTCGGGGAACAGCGTGCCGTTGAGCTGATCGACCATGACGATCAGGAAATTGGGTCGCCTTGATGTCACTGAGGCTGTCACTGTGTCTGTCGCCCGCCGAGTTTGATTTCCAGATAGTCTTCGACCAGCGCGATCGCGGTCGCCGCGTCCGGCACGCCGTCCTTCAGCGCGCGCCTGATATAGAGGCCGTCGATCAGCGCTGCGGTTGCTTCCGCCGCACGGTCGGCTTCGTGCCTGGCCAAGATGCCGGTCAGGCCGCTCATCAGGTTCGAATGCAGCCGCCGCGCATAGACCCTGAGCAGTCGGCGCAAAGCCGATGATTTCTGCGCCTCGACATAGAAGGCGAGCCAGGCGGCGATGGTTTCCGGCTGGAACTGGATGTCGGAGAAGTTGACCGCTACCACGGCTGAGACTCGTTCGCGCGGCGAACTGGCGGATTGAAGCGCACGCCGCATGTCGATCGTCAGCTCGGCCAATATGTGCCGCATCGTCGCCAGCAGCAGTTCGTCCTTGGCGCCGAAATAATGATGGGCAAGTGCTGACGAGACGCCGGCGCGGCCGGCGATCTCCGACATGGTCACGTCGAGGGAGCCGCGCTCGCCGATCGCCGAGATCGTCGCGTCGATGAGCGCCTTGCGGCGCAGTGGCTCCATTCCGACTTTCGGCATTGTTGTTCCTGGCTCCTGACCCGCATGATTATTTTTTATTGATCCGTCAATCAACAAAAAATCGATCCGATCGCGGCCTGCACCAAGCGATTGTCGGCTTGCGGCCCTTTTCGGCGCGGTGGGGATTGTTTATATTTGAACAATAAAGGCGAACTGCGCCATGAGCCCACATGTTAGGCTGGCGCCAAGGATGGAGACCGCCATGACCGCATGTATCGTTGGCTGGGCGCATTCGCGCTTCGGCAAGCTCGAAGGCGAGACGCTGGAAGGCCTGATCACCAAGGTCGCGGTTGACGCGCTCGACCATGCCGGAATCGGCCCGGACGAGGTCGACGAGATCGTGCTTGGCCACTTCAATGCCGGCTTTTCCCCGCAGGATTTTACCGCGAGCCTGGTGCTGCAGGCCGACGACCGGCTGCGCTTCAAGCCGGCGACCCGGGTCGAGAACGCCTGCGCAACCGGCTCGGCCGCGGTCCGCCAAGGCATCCGCGCCATCGACGCCAACGCCGCCCGCATCGTTCTGGTGGTCGGCGCTGAGCAGATGACGACGACGCCCGGTCCCGAGATCGGCAAGAACCTGCTCAAGGCGTCCTATCTGCCGGAGGAGGGCGACACGCCCGCCGGCTTTGCCGGCGTCTTCGGCAAGATCGCGCAGGCCTATTTCCAGCGTTATGGCGACCAGTCCGATGCGCTGGCGATGATCGCCGCCAAGAACCACAAGAACGGCGTCGACAATCCCTACGCGCAGATGCGCAAGGATTTCGGCTACGAGTTCTGCCGCCAGGAAAGCGAAAAGAACCCGTTCGTTGCCGGTCCGTTGAAGCGTACCGACTGTTCGCTGGTTTCCGACGGCGCGGCAGCCCTTGTGCTGACCGACACGTCGACGGCGCTGAAGATGCGCCGCGCTGTCGCCTTCCGCGCCAACGAGCATGTTCAGGATTTCCTGCCGATGTCGAAGCGCGATATCCTGTCGTTCGAAGGCTGCGAACACGCTTGGAACCAGGCCTTGAAGAAGGCAGGCGTGACGCTCGACGACCTCTCCTTCGTCGAGACGCATGACTGCTTCACCATCGCCGAACTGATCGAATATGAAGCGATGGGCCTGGCCAAGCCGGGCGAGGGCGCCAAGCTCGCGCTGGACGGCACGACGGCCAAGGACGGCAGGCTGCCGGTCAATCCGTCCGGCGGGCTGAAGGCCAAGGGCCATCCGATCGGCGCCACCGGCGTGTCGATGCATGTGCTGTCAGCCATGCAGTTGACCGGCGAGGCCGGTGGCATCCAGGTGCCTGGCGCAAAGCTCGGCGGCATCTTCAACATGGGTGGCGCTGCCGTTGCCAACTACGTTTCCATCCTCGACCGGATCAGATAAACCGCCCTGCATTTCTGGGAGGTGACATGACAAATCCGGTTCTGGTCGAAGTTTTGCGCGGCGCGATCGTCGAGAGCGCCCATCGCGGCGCTGTCGCGGTCTTTGATGACGACGGCAAGCCTGTATGGGAAATCGGCGATACGGCGAAGCCGGTGTTTCCGCGCTCCGCGGTGAAGGTAATCCAGGCATTGCCGCTGGTCGAAACGGGTACCGCTGACGCGTACGGCTTCGGTGGCCGCGAACTGGCGTTGGCCTGCGCCTCGCATTCCGGCGAGCCGGCGCATGTCGAATTGGCGCAGGCCATGCTGGCCAAGGCCGGTCTCGACAAATCGGCGCTGGAGTGCGGCGCGCATTGGCCTTCCAGCCATGGTGCGGAGATTGCACTGGCCCGCGCAGGCGGCTCGCCAAATGCGCTGCACAACAATTGTTCCGGCAAACATTCCGGCTTTCTCTGCACCTGTGTGCACTTGGGGATTGCCCATCAGGGCTACGTCAAGGCTGGCCACGCGCAGCAGGAGATGGTGCGCGATGCCATGCAGTCGGTCACCGGCGCTGCCCACGATTCCAATAGCCGGGCCACGGACGGCTGCTCGATCCCGACCTATGCGGTGCCGCTGAAGAGCTTTGCGCTGGGCTTTGCCCGCATGGCGACGGGCAGGGGCTTTGGCCCTGAGCGCGCCAAGGCGGCAAAGCGCCTGCTGTCAGCCTGCATGACCGAGCCTTTTCTGGTTGCCGGCACCGGCAAGGCGGATGTGGCGCTGATGCAGGCCGCGCCCGGCCGCATCTTCGTCAAGACCGGCGCCGAGGGCGTCTATTGCGCCGCTGTTCCGGAGCTAGGCCTCGGCATCGCGTTGAAATGTGATGACGGCGCCGGCCGCGCCGCCGAGGTGATGATCGCCGCGGTGCTGGCAAAACTTCTCGGGGCTGACGAGGCGCTGGCGGCGAACCTTTTGGAACAGGCCAATCCGCCGATCGAAAGCCGCATCGGCGCCAAGGTCGGCGCGCTGCGGCCGACACCGTCGCTCAGCTGACGCGGTTTCGCTCAACCGTCAGATGCGCATAGCCGGTATCGCTTGATTTGGCGAGATCGCCGGTTGCCGGCGCGGCCCAGCGCTGGCCGATGATGGCGCCGTTCCTGGCGCCGTCGATGACGTTGTCGGAAATGATGGCGTTTCCCGCCCCCTCGACCACCGTGACGGCAATGCCGGTTCCCGCGTTGCGGATGATGTTTCCGGTTGCCACCACATTGCGCATATAGGCGCCCCAGCCGATCTGCATGCCGTAGAGCGCCGCGTTTTCGATGACATTGCCGGTAACAGTGGTATCGGCCTCGACGCTGATGCCGACGCCGAAGCCCGGCGCATCTGCGGGGTAGGGGCCTGTAGTCGACAAATTGCGCACGATGTTGTTCGAGCAGATGCCTATGCGGCCGCCTTCGTTGAAATTGACGATCGAGATGCCGTTGGCCGCACCATCGACGATGTTGTTGGCGATAACAGCGCCCTCAAAGGAAAACTCCGAGTAGAGCGCCGTTTCGCCCGAGCGCGAGCAGGTATTGCCGGTCATCTGCAGATTGCTGGAACTGTTGGCGCGGATCGCCGAGAAGGCGCAGTCCGAGACGATGTTGCCGGAGATGGAGACATTGCCGGCGCGGAACGCGTTGATGCCGTTGCCGTTCTGACCGGTGCCGCCGCTGCGCGCGCCAATCCGCTGCACGCGGTTGCCGCTGACGATGGTGCCGTCCTCGGCCTGCTGCCAGCGATGCACGAGAATGCCGCCATTGCCGCAGTCGGACACGGTATTGCCCGATATCTCCAGGCCGCCGGCCTCTACCGAGTAGATGCCGGCGTCCGCTGCGCCCGAAATATCCGAGCGCTCGACGCGGCCGGATGCATGCTCCAACGCCAGCCCGTGCTTGCCGCTGCCGGTGATCATGCAGTTGTCGATGACCAGGTGGGCGACGCGGCGCAGGTCGAGCAACCCTTGCGCATCGTCGGCCAGAGAGCCGCTGGCTCCGTCGAAGACCAATGCGGTGAACTCGATATGCTCGGCCTGTTCGGCCGTGAGCAAACGGCCGCCACCGCCATAGAGAACGCGTGAGGCGCCTGGCACGCCGGAAAGCCTGACACGGGCGGGCAGCGTCAGATTGGAGACGACGTAGTTCCCCGGCGGCAGGAACACCGGCGCGTTGCGCTCGCTCGCCTCGGCAAGCATCCTGGCGAAGGCTTTGCTCTGGTCGTCCGCTGCGTCCGGCTGCACGCCAAGCCCGGCGGCGTTGATCGAGCCGCGCGCTGCCGCCTTGGCCAAGGCGTTGCCCGACGAAAGACCGAGCACGGCAAAACCGGCCGTCCCCTTCAGCAGCGCTCGTCTGTTCAACATCGGCACATCCCTTGCGATCCGCGACTAACCGCAGGAATCATGCCAGCCGCAGCGGTCTTCGCTCGGTCCATAGTCCGGCCAATGACCGGGTCCGGCAAGTGGCTTGTACAGTCGCCGAAGCGAGCCTAAGTTTGTCCGATGAGCAGAGCTTTCACCCGTGAGGAAGACAGCGAAAACGCCATCGCCGGCATCGGCGAGCGGCCGATCAGCCCGCACCGCAATCTGGTGACGGAGCGCGGGCTGGCGCAGATCGAGGACAATCTGACCGATCTGCGCGACATATTGGCGAAAGCCGAGAGAAAAGCAGACCGCGAGCGCATCGCCGTCGTGTCGCGCGACCTGCGCTACTGGACGGCGCGCCGCGAAAGCGCCGAACTTTCCGTGCCGGAGCCGGGCAGCGATCAGGTGCGCTTCGGCATGGGCGTCACGCTGGAAGGCGATGACGGCAAGAAGGTGCACTGGAAGATCGTCGGTGAGGACGAGGCCGACCCCTCGAAGGGCAGCATTTCCCACGTCTCGCCGATGGCGGTGGCGCTGTTCGGCAAGAAGGTCGGCGACGTCGCAAGCGTCAACGGCAAGGAATGGGGAATCGTCAAGCTGTCGGATGTCTGACGCCAGCTGACCCTATCTGCTCAGCTAGCTTTTGCAATGCGGGCTCATACTTGTCCATGACATCGCGAGCGGCACGCATCTGCCGTTCGAAGTCATCACTCTCCACCGGTCTTAGCATGACGCCGTTATCGGTTTCGATGATCTCGAGTTCATCGCCCACTTGCAGCCCCAAGCTGTCGAGCATCTTCTGCGGCAAGATTACAACGCCCGATCCGTCCTCAAGTCCGTGAATGATGGTGTTCATGTCTGTACCGTAGGTTGCGCCATACACTATGACGCAACTCTGATAGGCGTTGCAACTGTTTCGTTCAGCCCGCCAGCAGGCGGTCCAATAGCCGATCCGCCGCCTCCGGAATAACCGTGCCCGGCGGGAAGATTTCCGCAGCACCTGCTTCCAGCACCGCATCATAATCCTGTGGTGGGATGACCCCGCCGGCGACGATCAATATGTCGGCGCGGCCGAGTTTCTTCAGCGCATCGCGCAGTTCGGGGATCAGCGTCAGATGTCCCGCCGCCAGTGACGAGGCGCCGATGATATGGACGTCCTGCGCGACCGCCAGTTTCGCGATCTCATCCGGTGTCTGGAACATCGCGCCGACGGTGACGTCGAAGCCGAGATCGGCGAAGGCTGTGGCAATGACTTTTTGGCCACGGTCATGGCCGTCTTGGCCCATCTTGGCGACCAGGATGCGCGGCTTGCCGCCGGACTTCTTTTCGAAGGCTTCGAGCTTCTCCAAGAGCCGGTCGACCGTCAGATTGTCGCCAAGCGCGTTGCGATAGACGCCTGAGATCGTCTGCACCGAGGCGACGTGACGGCCAAAGACCTTTTCCAGCGCCAGCGAAATCTCGCCGACCGTGGCGTTGGCGCGCGCGGCGCGGATGGCGAATTCCAGCAGGTTTTCGTCACCTTGCGCCGCACGGGTCAGCGCATCGAGTGCGCTCTCGACCGCGCCGACATTGCGCGTGCCTTTCAAGTTCTGCAGCTTCGACAATTGCCGGGCTCGGACCTCGGCATTGTCGATCTTCAGCACGTCGACTTCGATGTCGTTCTCCGGCCGATGCGCGTTGACACCGACCAGCATCTGCTCGCCGGAATCGATGCGCGCCTGCGTGCGCGCGGACGCTTCCTCGATGCGCAGCTTGGGGATCCCCTGTTCGGTCGCCGCAGCCATGCCGCCGAGGGCCTCGACCTCTTCGATGTGGGCGAGCGCCCGTGCCGCCAGATCATGCGTCAGCCGCTCGAGATAGGCCGAGCCGCCCCACGGATCGATGATGCGGGTGGTGCCGGATTCCTTTTGCAGGATCAGCTGCGTGTTGCGGGCGATGCGGGCCGAGTGGTCGGTCGGCAGCGCCATCGCCTCGTCGAAGGAATTGGTGTGCAGCGACTGCGTATGGCCCTGCGTCGCCGCCATCGCCTCGATCATGGTGCGGGTGATGTTGTTGTAGGGGTCCTGTGCCGTCAGCGACCAGCCGGAGGTCTGGCAATGGGTGCGCAGCGACAGCGAGCGCTCGTCCTTCGGCGCAAAATTCTTCTGCATCAGGCTCGACCACAGAAGCCGCGCGGCGCGGAGCTTGGCGACCTCCATGAAGAAGTTCATGCCGATCGCCCAGAAGAAGGACAGCCGTGGCGCGAAACGGTCGATGTCGAGACCGGCAGCGACGCCGGCGCGGGCATATTCGATGCCGTCGGCAATGGTGTAGGCGAGTTCCAGGTCCGCCGTCGCGCCGGCCTCCTGCATGTGATAGCCGGAGATCGAGATTGAATTGAACTTCGGCATGTTCTTCGAGGTGTAGGAGAAGATGTCCGACACGATCCGCATCGAAGGCTTCGGCGGATAAATGTAGGTGTTGCGGACCATGAACTCCTTCAGAATGTCGTTCTGAATGGTGCCGGCGAGATCCTTCTGCGCAACGCCCTGTTCTTCGGCTGCCACGATGTAGAGCGCCATGATCGGCAGCACGGCGCCGTTCATGGTCATCGACACCGTCATTTCGTCGAGCGGGATGCCGTCGAACAACTGCCGCATGTCGAGGATGGAATCGATGGCCACGCCCGCCATGCCGACATCGCCGGCAACGCGCGGATGATCGCTGTCATAGCCGCGATGGGTGGGCAGATCGAAGGCGACCGACAGGCCCTTCTGGCCGGCGGCGAGATTGCGCCGGTAGAAGGCGTTGGATTCTTCGGCCGTCGAGAAGCCGGCATATTGCCGGATCGTCCACGGCTGCTGGACATACATGGTCGGGTAGGGGCCGCGCACGAAGGGCGGCATGCCCGGATAGGTGTCGAGATGGGTGAGGCCCTTGAGGTCGCCCTGACTATAGAGATGCTTGACGGCAATGCCTTCCGGCGTCAGCCGCTGGCCCTTGACCTCGACGGGTGCGCGCCGTGGCGCCGACCAGCCGATCTCTGAGAAATCCGGGATCAAGGTGCGGCTCCGATCGACTGGTCGATGCGGACCGGAAACAGGGCCTCGCACACCGCCACGCCCTCGGTGAAAGGAGGCCGCCGCTCGGCCGCCAGCGTCTCGACCGGGGTCTCGCTTTTGAGCGGATGAAGCGTGGTGCCGATGATTGCCCGTTCACCCGACCGGTAGGCCTCGGCGCGGCGCTCGGATGCTGCCTTGACGCGCGCCTGGATATGGCCGTGCTGCAGGCTTGCCAGAACGCCGCCTTCCGCTTCGATCCTCTGGAATTCCGCCCACGCCGCTTCGCACAGGCCCAAGGTCAGCGCCTCGACCGCGCCCGAGCCATGGGTGGGGTCGGCGACGTGGCCGATATGGCTTTCATTGGCCATGATCAGCTGCGCGTTGCGGGCGACACGGCGGGCAAAAGGCGCCGGCAGGCCATGCGCGATCGTGTGCGGCAGGATGGAGATCGAATCGGCGCCCCCGGCGGCTGCGGCAAAACCGGCGATCGCAGTGCGTAGAATATTGGTCTCGGGGTCGGCTGCCGTCATCATGCGGAACGACGTCTCGGCATGGATATTGGCGGTCGAGGCCGGGATCGAGCACGTCTCCTGGATTCGCCCCCACAGCCTGCGCAGCGCCCGAACCTTGGCCGTCGACAGGAATTGGTCCTGGTCGACGCTCAGGGCAAAGCCGATATGCGGTGCGGCATAGACAAGCGGCTGGCGCGCGTCCTCGAACATCCTGAGATAGGAGACCGCGGAAGCGAGCATGGTGCCGAGCTCCTGCGCCTCGGTGGCGCCGGCATTGTGGAACACTCGCCCGTCCGCCTCGAGCAATACGCCCGGCACGCCCAGCGAGAAGAAATGTGCCAGCGATTGCGGCATCGATGCCTGCAAGGCCTCGATCGACATCCGCAGCCGGCCGGTTCCGGCAAAGATTGCCGCCGGGTCGATGCCGAAGGAGAGGTTGAGTTTCGCCGGGTCGGAGCGGCGCTTGCCCAGGAACGCCACCAGCCAGTCGGCGACGGCGCGGCTCCAGGGATGGGCGTCGATGCGGATCTGCACGCGGTTGAGCGGTATGCCGTCGAGCACCGTCTCCAGCGCCTGCGCCGTCCGCGGCAGGCCGTAGCCAAACGCATTCGGCGCGCCCTCGAAGACCAGCGACAAGCCCGTCGCGCCTTGTGCCACATCATCCAGGGCCTGCGCCTTGGCGCGGCCGATATCGGGATCGTCGATGCGCTGGCTGACGATCCAGGGCAATTTGGGGTTGGCGCGCACAAGCGGTTCGGCGCCAGCGGCGCGATCGTAGAGCGGCTCTATGCGAATGGCGTCGTCGGTGTGCGAGACCAGCCTGTCCTCGAAGGATGCGCCGGCCAACGCCTTTTCCGTCAAGGCCAGCCATCGCTGGCGCTCGACGTTTGTGGGTTCGACTTCCTTGGTCAAGGCTCCGGCGCCCATCCATTTTCCTCGTTCTTATGCGGCCGCACCAGCCTGGAGCGGTTCAGTCTACGGTCCCCTGTCCGATATCGCAATGCAATGCGCCTTCAGGGTTCGAACTCGATCCCTCTGATATAGGTCAGCCTGCGTGGACGAACCATGAACGATTGCCAAACACCGGCAAAATCCGCAAGCTCCAAAAGGCCGATTTGGAGCATTGGTCCAGTTTAGACAATTGGCCCATCTGAGGATTTGGATTGTCGCTGTGCAACGGCCTCACTATACGTGCGGCAAGGCCATTGGCTTTAACACCAGTTTGCGGAGACATGGACATATGGCTGACGAGACCAGCATTTTCCTCGGCGCCAGCCGCAGGCCCGACGACAGCTATCAGCGCGCCGAACAGCTTTTGCTGCAATATGGCAACCGCCATGGCCTGATTACCGGCGCCACTGGCACCGGCAAGACGGTCAGCCTACAGATCCTGGCCGAAGGGTTCTCCAATGCCGGCGTGCCGGTGTTCTGCGCCGATATCAAGGGTGACCTATCCGGCATCGCCATGATGGGCAAGGCGCAGGATTTTCTGGTCAGGCGAGCCGAACAGGTCAAGCTCGACCCTTACGACTTCCAGGAATTTCCGGTCATCTTCTGGGACCTGTTCGGTGAGCAGGGCCATCCGATCCGCGCCACCGTCTCGGAAATGGGACCGCTGCTTTTGTCGCGGCTGATGAACCTCTCCGAAGCGCAGGAGGGCATCATGAACATCGCCTTCCGCATCGCCGACGAGGACGGCCTGCTGCTGCTCGACATGAAGGATCTGCAGGCGCTGCTGGCCAACATCGCCGAGCGCGCCGAGGAGATCAGCTCGCGCTACGGCAATGTCACCAAGCCGTCGGTCGGCGCCATCCAGCGCACGCTGCTGGTGCTGGAACAGCAGGGGGCGGCGAATTTCTTCGGCGAGCCGGCTTTGCGCATCGCCGACATCATGCGCACCACCCGCGACGGCCGCGGCGCCATCAGCGTGCTTGCTGCCGACAAACTGATGATGAACCCCAGGCTCTACGCCACCTTCCTGCTCTGGCTGATGTCGGAGCTGTTTGAGGAATTGCCCGAGGTCGGCGACCCCGACAAGCCGAAGCTGGTCTTCTTCTTCGATGAGGCGCATCTGCTTTTCGACGAAGCGCCGAAGGTGCTGATCGACCGCGTCGAGCAGGTGGTGCGGCTGATCCGCTCGAAGGGCGTCGGCGTCTATTTCGTCACGCAGAACCCCTTGGATATCCCTGAAAAGGTTCTCGCCCAGCTCGGCAATCGCGTGCAGCACGCGCTGCGCGCCTACACGCCACGCGAACAGCAGGCGGTGAGGACGGCGGCCGAAACGTTCCGGCCCAATCCCGATTTCGATTGCGCCACCTCCATCACGCAGCTCGGCACCGGCGAGGCGCTGGTCTCGACGCTTGAGGCCAAGGGCGTGCCGTCCATGGTGCAGCGAACGCTGATCCGCCCGCCATCGTCCAGGCTTGGCCCGATCACAGTGGATGAGCGCCGCAAGCTGATCGACCAGAGCCCGATAGCCGGCCAGTATGATCAGACCATCGACCGCGAATCGGCCTTCGAGATGCTGCAGAAGAAGGCCAAGGGGGCGCAGGAGGCGGATGAGCAGGCGCAGCAGGCCGGCAGTGGCCGCTCACGCTGGACCATCCCCGGCTTTGGCAACGATACGCCGCCGCAGCCCGGTGGCCGCCGCGCGCCGGCGCCGCGCCCGTCCAACCGCCAGACCGTCGCCGAAGCCGCGATCAAAGCTGTCGTGCGCTCGGTTGGCTCGTCGGTCGGACGGGCGATCGTGCGCGGGATTCTGGGCAGCCTTTCCAGGGGGCGGTAGGAAAAACCTAACCGAAGCGGTTGCTCGGTTGGCCTCTCTCCCCCGGTCGGAGCGCAAACAGTCCGCCCTCATGTGGGTGCGCGTCAAGGTGGCCGGTGGTCATGGTGAAGCGCGCCGAGGTGACGAAGAGCGTATCGAGATCGGCGCCGCCAAAGGTGCAGCTCGTCGGCCAGGAGCAGGGCACTTCGACGATCCGATCCAGCCGGCCGTCCGGCGCGATTCGGGCAAGGCAGCTGCCGCCCACGACCCGGCAATTCCAGATGTAACCTTCTGCATCCATGCAGGAACCGTCGGGCAGGCCTCGCTGGAAGCCGCCGAAAAGCAGCCGCCGGTCGGTGAGCCGTGAAGAGCCGCCGTTCCAGGCATAGCTGTAGATTGCGTTTTTCATCGTGTCTGCAGTCACGAAGCGACCGTCCTGTGTCCACACCATGGTGTTGGTGATGCCAAAATGGTCGTCGGACAGGCGCGTCACGCCGCCGCCGGGAGCCATTCGAAACAGCTGCCCGGCATCCAGCGTGATGGTCAGAGGCGCGTCATCTGATCCGATGTTGTTGGCCATCGTGCCGACCCAGAACGAACCATCGGGCGCGACGACGCCCTCGTTCAGCCGTATGTCGGGCCTGTCCGGCTCGATCGTCGCAATGGTTTGGAACGGCCCGCCGAAGTCCCACAAGGCAATCGCGTTCCTGAGGCCGACAATGGCGCCGCCATCGGCGCGCAAGCCGATCGAGGTGACCAGATCGGGCGTCTCCCAGGATTCGTGAGCCAAGGTCAGCGAATCCAGCCTGTGGATCCTGCGACCGATAATGTCGACCCAAACCAGCCGGTCGCGGCGATCGTCCCAGATCAGGCTCTCCCCGACGATGTCTCCTGCATCGAAGACCAAGCGGGCATTCATATCGTCCATGCGTTTCCTCCAGGTCAGCGCATCCAGAAACACCCTTGACATATATCTTTAGGGTGAATTAACAACAGCTGGATAATAACCTGTCATACAGGTTTCAAGGGAGCATTATGCAGGATCCGACGGAGACAGCGGGTGAGCCGAGCCCCGGCCTTGTGAGCACGGCGATCCAGGCGATCACCCAGCACATCCGCTCGGAGGGCCTTGCGGCCGGCGATCCGTTGCCAAGCGAAGCGGCCATGACGCGTCAGCTCAATGTCTCGCGAACCGTCGTGCGCGAGGCGTTCCGGTCGCTTTCCGCAATGCGCCTGATCGACATGAGCGCCGGGCGCCGTGCCACGGTTGCCAAGCTCGACACCGGCGCCATGTCGATGGTGATCGAGCACGGCATCACCACGCAGCAGATCAGCGTCCATCAGGTCTATGATGTCAGGCGCACGATCGAGATGCGCACCGTGGCGCTCGCGGCGCTCCGCCGCACCGAGGCAGAAGCCGCCGCGATTGCGCAATCGGCCAGGCTGATGCGTGAGAATTTCCGGAACCCCGAGATTGTCATGGAGCATGACATCGCCTTTCACGAGGCGATCGCGGCGGCCTCGCACAACCCGGTCTTCTCGCTGATCGTCACCGCCTTCAGCGGGGTCACGCGCCGCACCTGGGTGATCGGCTGGCGGACACGCTCCTCCAGCGAGGACCAGCTCAAAATGATCAAGGGGCACGAGGACATAGCCGAGGCGATCCTCAAGGGCGATCCAAGACTGGCGGCCGAGCACATGGCGCAACATTTCGACAAGAGCGTCAAGGCGCTCCTCGACGCGGGAATTGCCTGACATGAAGATCACCGCGGTCGAGACCATTCGCATCGAGGAGCGGCCCAACCTTCTCTGGGTCGAAGTTCATACCGACGAGGGCATCACCGGGCTCGGCGAGACCTTCTTCCTGTCGCGCACCGTCGAGGCCTATCTGCACGAATATGTAGCGCCACGGGTGATCGGCCGCGATCCGCTAGAGATCGACCTTTTGTCCGCCGACCTGGTCGGCTATCTCGGCTTCCGCTCCAGCGGCGCCGAGGTGCGCGGCAATTCGGCCTTCGACATCGCGCTCTGGGACATTTTCGGCAAGGTCACCGGCCAGCCGATCGCGCAGCTTCTGGGCGGCTTCAGCCGCCGCTCCATCCGCACCTACAACACTTGTGCCGGCACCGAATACATCAAGGACGCCAAAGGCCAGACGACGGCCAATTACGGCATCGGCGCCGGGCGCGACTATGACGATCTCAACGGCTTCCTCAATCGCGCCGGAGAACTGGCCGAGGAGTTGCTCGAGGACGGCATCACCGCCATGAAGATCTGGCCGTTTGATCACGCCGCCGAAAAGACGCGTGGCAACGACATCTCGGCGGCAGACCTGAAATCCGCGCTGCAGCCATTCGAGAAGATCCGCCGCGCCGTCGGCGACAAGATCGACATCATGGTCGAGTTTCATTCGATGTGGCAGCTTTTGCCGGCCATGAAGATTGCCGGCGCGCTGGAACCTTATGCCACCTACTGGCACGAGGACCCGATCCGTATGGACAGCCTCGGCGACCTGAAACGCTACGAGGCGGTCAGCCCGGCGCCGATCTCGGCCTCCGAGACGCTGGGCAGCCGCTGGGCCTTCCGCGACCTGCTCGAAACCGGGGCTGCCGGCATCGTCATGCTCGACATCTCCTGGTGCGGCGGCCTGTCGGAGGCGCGCAAGATCGCCGCGATGGCGGAGGCCTGGCGGCTGCCGGTCGCACCGCACGACTGCACCGGTCCGGTCGTGCTCGCCGCCTCGACGCATCTGTCGCTCAATGCGCCCAACGCGCTGGTCCAGGAAAGCGTGCGCGCCTTCTACCGCACCTGGTACCGGGACTTGGTGACGGCGTTGCCTGAAGTGAAGAACGGCATGATCACCGTGCCGCCGGGACCGGGCCTGGGGCTGGCGCTCAACCCCGACCTCGGCAAGGCATACACCGTCCAGCGCCGCGTCTCCGACAACACCGACATCTAGGAAATCCAAAGGGAGGAATTGAGATGAAAAAACTGACTGCAACACTTCTGCTTGGCGCCGCTCTTTTCAGCGCCCAGACCGCCGCGCGCGCCGACGGGCTGAACATCGTCTTCACGCACCATTCTTCAGCATCGAACACCTTCTGGCAGGCGGTGAAGAAAGGCTTTGACGACGGCTGCGCCAAGGTCGAGGCCAGCTGCAACATGGTCTTCACCCAGACCGAGGGTTCGATCGAACAGCAGGTCGCCAACATGCGCGCCGCCCTTGCCGCCAAGCCCGACGCGCTGCTGACCTCGATCGTCGACGACCATGCCTTCGACGACGTCATCAAGGAGGCGCGCGATGCCGGCGTGCTGGTGATCGCCGTCAATGTCGACGACACCGAAGGCGCCAAGGGCAATGCGCGCCAGGCCTTCGTCGGACAGGGCTTCAGGCCGGCGGGCTATTCGCTCGCCAAGGCGATTTCCGAGAGCTTCCCGAAGGATGGCCCGATCAAGGTGTTGGTCGGCATCTCGGCGCCCGGCCAGAACTGGTCCGAAAGCCGCGGCGCCGGCGTGATGCAGTTCCTCGAAGAGTACAAGGCTGCGCACGCCGACCGCGACGTGTCGTGGGAGCGCATCGACAGCGGTACCGACCTTGCCATCACCTCCGATCGTGTCGGCGCCTATCTCAATGCCCATCCTGATACCACCGCTTATTTCGACACCGGGTTCTGGTGCGCCGGCGTTGCCCGTGTGCTGCAGGATCGCGGCGTAGCGCCAGGCAAGGTCCTGCTTGGCGGCTTCGATCTGGTGCCCGAGGTGCTGCAACAGATGCAGAAGGGCTACGTGCAGGCGCTGGTCGACCAGCAGCCCTACATGCAGGGCTTCATGCCGGTGATGGAGGCCTATCTCAATAAGAAGATCGGCCTGGCGCCTTCCGACATCGACACCGGCCAGGGCATTGTGCGGCCCAACGAGGCCGACGCCATCATGGCGCTCTCCGCCCAGGGGATGCGCTGACAACGCAGCGCCAGTGAACGGCATTGCATCGGCGGCGCTGCGCGCCGCCGATGCGTCAACAGAAGTTCGAATTCCTGGAGCCTGACGTGAAGCGTCTGTTCAAGACCTATCTCGAAAAGCCGGAGCTGGCCGGTCTGATCCTGCTCTTGCTGCTGATCGTGGTGTTCCAGATCCGATCGCATGGTGTGTTCCTCAACCAGGACAATCTGCGCGGCATTCTCGGCATCCTGCCGGAGGCCGGCCTCGTTGCCATCGGCGTCACCATCCTGATGATCAGCGGCGAGTTCGACCTCTCGGTCGGCTCGGTGTTCGCGCTGATGCCGATGACGATGGCGGTGCTGATGCTGCATGGCGCCCCGTTCCCACTGGCGCTGCTCGCCGGACTGCTTGTCTCGGCGGCGATCGGCTTCATCAACGGCTACGTCACCATCCGCTTCGCCATACCGAGCTTCATCACCACGCTCGGCATGCTGTTCATGGCGCGCTCGCTTACCGTCGTCGTCTCGGGCGGCTTCCCGCCGCTGCTCCCGGCCGACCTGCCGAACTGGCTGTTCACCTCCTTTGTTGGGCCCGGCAACATGTTTCGCACGTCCTTCCTGTGGTTTGCCGGCACTGCGGTGCTGACATCGCTGATGCTTTCGCGCACCAATTTCGGCAACTGGATCAAGGCCACCGGCGGCTTTCCGCCGGCCGCCGCCGCGATGGGCATCCCGACCGCCAGGGTAAAGATCATCTGCTTCATGCTGTGTTCGATGCTCTCCGGCTTCGCCGGCATGCTGCAGGTGCTGCGGCTGGGCTCGCCCTTGCCTTCGATCGGCGAGGGTATGGAACTGCAGGCAGTGGCCTCCGCCGTCATCGGCGGTGCTTCGCTCGCCGGCGGCATCGGCACGGTCATGGGCGGCATCATCGGCACAACGCTTATCCGCGTCATCGACAACGGCCTCGTGCTCAGCCATGTCGACGCCAATTGGTTCAAATTCGCCATCGGCTTCCTGACCATATTCGCCGTCGTCGCCAATGCCTGGATGCGCAAGCGCGCCAAGGCCATCAAGATGGAGAACTAAAGCGATGGCCGACGCGATCATCTCCGTGCACAACCTCCACAAATGGTATTCCGGCGTCCATGCGCTGAAGGGAGTGACGCTAGACTTCACCCGCGGCGAGGCTCTTGGGCTGGTCGGCGACAATGGCGCCGGCAAATCGACCCTCATCAACATCCTCTCCGGTGTCCACACGGCGGACCAGGGCGAGATCAAGGTCGAGGGCAGGGCAGTCCGCATCGCCAAGCCGCGCGACGCTATGGATCTCGGCATCGAGACGATCTACCAGTACAATTCCATGGTGCCGACCATGTCGATCGCCAGGAACCTGTTCATCGGCCGCGAGCCGACCTGGTTTTCGGTCTTCGGCGTCGGCTTGCTCGACCAGAAGAAGATGGCCAGCGAAAGCATCCGCGCAATTGCCAATGTCGACCTGCACCTGCGCTCGCCAGATGCCCTTGTTGGCGAGCTTTCCGGCGGCCAGCGGCAGGGCGTCGCCATCGCGCGGGCCATGCATTTCAAGTCGAAGGTGATGATCCTCGACGAGCCGACCAACCATCTCTCCGTCAAGGAGACGAAGAAGGTGATCGGCTTTGTGCGCGGCTTGAAGGAGCAAGGCATCACCGGCGTCTTCATCAGCCACAACATGCATCATGTCTTCGAATGCTGCGACCGTGTGGTGGCGATGGCGCGCGGCGAAATCGTGCTGGACAAGCGGATCGCGGAAACGTCGATCGATGAAGTCCACGGCGTTCTCTGAGAGGTGGCGGCAATGAAGGTCCTTGCCGATCGTGTCGTGCTCCTGACCGGCGGCCTTGGCTCGCTTGGCCGGGCCCAGGCGGTGACGCTGGCGCAGGCTGGTGCGCGCGTGCTGGTGCTCGACCGCCCCGATAGCGAGGACGGGCCGGGGATTGCCACGGCGCTGGCCGCGGAGGCGGGCGGCGACGTCGCTTTCATCGGCTGCGACCTCAACCGGCTTGCCGAGGCGGAAGCCGCGGTGGCGGCGCTGGCGGCGAAGGAAGGCGGGATCGATGTCCTGATCAACAACGCTGCCCTGATCATCAACCGGCCATTCGAAGCGTTCTCGCTGACCGAGTATGAGGATCAGATCCGCGTCAATTCCTCGGCCGCCTTCGCGCTGGCGCGGGCCTGCGCGCCGGGGATGAAGGCGAAGGCCTACGGCAAGATCATCAACTTCTGCTCCATCACGCTCAATGGCCGCTGGGATGGCTACGTGCCCTACGTCGCCTCCAAGGGCGCGATGCTGGGCCTCACCAAATCACTGGCGCGGGAGCTTGGGCCGCTCGGCGTCCGGGTCAACGCCGTATCCCCTGGCGCGGTGGTTTCGGAGGCCGAGGCGCGTGTGTTCGGCGACCGTCTGGCGCAATACAACGACTGGATCCTGGAGAACCAGGGTCTCAAGACGCGCATCGAGCCGCATCATGTCGCCGATCTCGTCCTGTTCCTGGCATCGCCTGCTTCGGACATGATCAGCGGCCAGAACATTGCCATCGACGGCGGCTGGTAAAGGGATGGCCGGCCTGCTGGAGCTGCGCGACAGCCGCGCCCGTCTCGTCCTGGCGCCACAGAAGGGTGCGGCGATCGCGCGCATCGACGCACTGGTCGGCGGCGCACCGGTGCCGCTGCTTAGGCCCGGCGATGGCACCGGCACGTCGGGCTGTCAGGTTCTGGTTCCCTGGTCGAACCGCATTTCAGGCGGCGGCTTCGAGTTCGACGGCCGCTTCCATGCCGTCGAGCCGAATGTGGCGGGAGAGGCCTTTCCGATCCATGGCGACGGGTTCCAGAGGGAGTGGCGGATTGCCGGCCACAGCGCCACCGAAGCGGAACTGATCCTCGACGCGGGCGGGATCGGTCCCTACCGATACTCCGCGCGCGTCGCCTATGCGCTGCATGACGGGGCCTTGGATGCCACGCTCACCGTGGAGAACCGCGCCGGCATTCGCCTGCCTTACGGCCTCGGTTTTCATCCGTGGTTTTCGCGCAGCGCCGCAACGACGCTTGAGGCGAAGGCGGCGCGGGTCTGGTTGGAGGACAAGCGTCATTTGCCGACCGGCGTGGCGCCCGTGGCCGATTACCCCGCGTGGAATTTCTCGCGCGCCTCCCCGCTGCCGCGAAGCTGGGTGAACAACGCCTTCGATGGCTGGGACCGCCGCGCCAGGATAACCCGGCCCGAGGACAGGATCGCCATCTCGCTCACGGCCTCATCGGCGCTCGACGTCTTCATCCTCTATTCGCCGTCGCAGGACGCCGATTTCTTCTGCTTCGAGCCGGTGTCGCATTCCGTCGATGCCCATCACGGTGAGGGGCTGACCCCGCTTGAGCACGGTGCGACGTTGAGTGCAAACATGCGGCTTGATTGGAGTCCCCTCGCTTCGCGCTGATGTGAAACAGGCCCGCACAACCGTTCTCCGCCCCCTTGGCGACCGGTCGGGTGAAGGGCTCCTGAGCCACAGCAGAGCTTCACGTACACACCCACTCACGAATCTTGCATTTCTGTCCACTCCGTTCGCAGGCCTGCAGCGTCAGGTCTTCGGCCTTTCGGCGTGTTTGCGCCGTCTCCGCGCCCCAGCTGGTGGATTGTCCGCTCGTCTTCTCGCCCACCGCGAGCGCGCCGCAATGATTGTAGGGAAAGCCGGTGTTGTCGTCGTCGTCCCAGTGACGATGATTGCGAAACACGCTCACCACGGCGCAGCTGTCGCCGCCGGCGTTCTGGCAATGCTTGAGGGCGATGTCCATCGCCTCCTGACGCTTGTCGGCGCCCCAGAAGAAGCCGTGCTTCCCGTCTGGGTTCGAATAAGCGATCGCCGCCCAGATTCCTTTCTCTTCCTGGGCCGGGGGCTCGGGTACGTCCGCCGCGGGGGCGAGGTCCGCCGCAGCAAGCCGCGCGGCACAGGCCAACAGCATGCCGATTGCCGCAATGGCGGAATTCACCCTCATTGTACGCCTCCTTGTTTTCCTGCTGCCGAGGCCACGGAAATGACGACGCAGCTGTTGCCTGTCGGCAGCAGCATCGCGTTGCCCCCTCCATTGGCCAGTTCATAGACGCTGATTTGTCCAAGATCGTTGGCAAGCTTGCTGCCTTTCGGAAGCAGGGCCGGAACGTCGGCGCAATTGGCGGCGAACGGCGCCACCCTGACCATCGTACCTTCGCATACAGATGCGGTGGGTGCTGCGAACACCAGGCCCGCGGCCGGGCCGCTATAGCCCTGCGTGGCATAGTTCATGCCGACCAGGGCTTCCACGACATGTTTGTCGGGGGCCTCGTTGTTCCAGATCGACTGAACGCTGTAGGTCGTACCGGTCGTCAGCATCTGCCCAAGGGCTGGAAAAATGTTGGAACAAGACTGCAAACCGGCCTGTTTGGCGTGTTGCAGAAATGGCGTGTCGGCCAGTGCCGGATCGGGCTCGTTGGTCTCCGCGACCGCCGGCTGCGTCAATAAATTGCGGACCAGGCCGTAGCGCATGGCTGCGAAGCCGGCCGCGGCGACGACGGCAATGGCGAGCAACGAGAAGACAGTGGTCTTCGCCAGGTTTCGTTTCGGCCTGCTCCGGTCATCGATGCCGACTTGAACAGCATCCTTTCCCTGGTTGCGGGACATTATCCGGTCATGGATCGGTTGCTGGTTCATCGCAATGCCCTCTTCAATTGATCGCCTCGACGGCCGCGGCCAAGCCCTTGAGGGTTGCGGTCACGTTGATCGTTCTGCCATCCGTCGTCGGAAAGGAGATGACGGATGCCGCGGCCTTCGAAATCTGTTCGCGCATGATCGGACCAACCGGCAGCATGCCGACGCAGACGGCTTGATTGCATCCGTCGAGTTGAATTTTTATCGGCTCCTTGCGCCCCTCGAATGTCAGCGAGACAGGACTGTCGCTCTTGGCGATCGGCGGGGTGCGCAAGATCATGTAGGGGTTGCCTTCCTTGGTAGCGGCCAGCGACCAGCTGAACGCAACCTGTCCTGCCTGGTCCTCGATGATCTGGGTGACGTTGCAGACCTTTTGGCGCGCCTTCAGGTTCTCGTCGCAGATCAGCGTCCAGTTCTCGAACGGACGGGTGGTCCGTTGATATTCGCCAAGCTTCGCATCCGCAGGCACCGCGACGTCGGAAGGTTTTACCCTGTAGCCGGAACGGATCGCTTCCTGCCCGGCCGCAAACGAGCCGGACAGGAGCATTGACGTCATGGATATCGCCACAGCAAGGACTGCCTGCCTGATCATGGCCGGGCTCTAGTTCAGCGTAAGGCTGACGCCCGCGCCGACACCCCAGTTCCCGCCTGCTGTCGTGCCGGACAGGTTTGCTCGAACACGTCCCTCCTCGCTGGTGTAGCCGGCGCCGAAGGAGACGGCGCCTTCGCCGCGCCAATAGCCGCCGCCGGCCGCCACGCTCAGCTTGCCGGGACGGTCGTCATAGCGCAGCGAGGCGGCCGCCAGGCCGATCGCGGCGGCCTGGCGTGCTTCGCCCCGAACCTCGCCCATGTCCATGTTGAGCTGGCTGAGTTTGGAGTCCGCATACGCGTTGGCCTGCTGCAGCGTCGTGGTCGCCACCTGGTTGGTATAGGTCTTGGAATCCGCCAGCGTGGTCGACAGGCTGTTGTTGAGCTGCTGCACGTTGACCGCATCGGTGTTGGCAACGCCCGCCCCGACATTGTGGATGACCACCGGCGTGTTCGGGTCGCCGCCGGCAAGGGTAATCGAGTTGGATTTGCTGCCGTCCCCGTTCTTGTCGTATTGGACCGCAAACTCATTGAGATCGCCGACGCTCCCCTGCATGGCTTCGACCGCCTGGTTGGTGGCGTAGAGCTGGCTGCCGTTGATGGCGTCGGTGGAGGTGCCGCTGATCCGGCCCGCTGCGACATTGGTGACGGTGCGCTCCTTGCCGACGTCGCCGACGCTCACCGTGCTCGTCGGAGCTGTTCCGGCAAAGGTGTAGTTGACGCCGTTGATCGTGGTGCCGGTGGTAGCGACCGCCGCCGCCGTCGTCGAGCCTGCGCCGAGCGCGACGCTGCCCGGCTCGTTGGCCTTTGCGCCGGCGCCGAGCGCCACTGCCTGGGCCCCGTTGGTGGTCGCGTTGGTGCCGAGTGCGATGCTGTCGGCCTGGTTGACGGTCGAATTCTGGCCGATCGCGATGCCCCCCGGCGCCGTCTGTTGCACGATGGCGCCGTTGCCGATGCCGATGCCGTTGTCGCCGTTGACGGTAGTGCGCGGACCGACCGCAACCGAGTCGACCCCAACCGCAAGGGAGTCGGACGCGGTCGAATTGGCATGGAAGTACAGGCTTCCCGTCACCGCGAACGAGCTCAGCGCCCCCTTCAACTGGCGCAGCGTCACCGCGTCCTGATCTTCGGTGCCGTCGGCCACGTTGATGATCTGGCGATAGGAGGTGGACGTGCCGACCGAGACGGCGCCGAGCAGGCTCATATCCGCGGTGTTGTAGGGAATGAGGCCGGTGCCGGAGAGGATCGATCCCGATACCGGCGCGACCGCCCGGTCCGAGATCGAGCCGGCGCCAAGCGCCACGCCGCCAAGGACGGTGGCCTGGGTGCCGCGGCCGAGCGCCAGCGCGTCGCCGGCGGAAGCGGTCGCCTGGTAGCCGAGGGCGGAGGAGCCGACCCCTTGAGCGAAGGCGTCGGTGATCGGCAGGGTGCTGTCGTTGGTGCGCACATAGCGGATGCCGTCGCCATTGGCGTCGGTGTAGGCCGTGGAGGTGTCGCCGGCAAAATTGTTGATCGTGTTGCCGAGAGTGGTGATGTCGGCTGTGTTGGTGGTGATGTCGGCGGTGTTGGCCGCGATATCGGTGGTGTTCTGCGTCACCTGCTGGTTGGTGGCGAAGAGCTGCGAGCCGTTGACGGCATCGGTCGAGGAGCCGTTCAACTGCCCGGCCGCGACATTCTGGATCTGGCGCTCCGCGCCCACCGAGCCTACCGAGAACGCGCCGGCCGGCGTTCCGCCGGCAAACGTGTAGTTCACGCCACCGATCGTCGTGCCGCCAACCGCCGTCGTGGTGCCGGAGACCGAATTCAGGCCGATCGCGACGTCGCCGGCGTTGTTGGCCACGGCATTCGGGCCGACGGCGACGGAATCCGTGCCCAGCGCCTGGGAGTCCGCCAGTGTCGAGTTGGCGTGGAAATACTTGATGCCGCCGCCGGTGCTGATGCTGTTGATCGTGTTGCCGAGAGTGGTGATGTCGGCGGTGTTGGCGGCGATATCGGTGGTGTTCTGCGTCACCTGCTGGTTGGTCGCAAACAGCTGCGAGCCATTGACCGCATCGGTCGACGAGTTGCTCAACCGTCCGGCCGCGACGTTCTGGATCTGGCGCTCCGCGCCGACCGAGCCGACCGAGAACGCGCCGGCCGGTGTGGTTCCGGCGAAGGCATAGTTGACGCCGCCGATCGTCGTGCCGCCAACGGCCGTCGTGGTGCCCGAGACCGAATTCAGGCCGATCGCGACGTCGCCGGCATTGTTGGCCACAGCATTCGGGCCGACCGCGACGGAATCCGTCCCCAGCGCCTGGGAATCCGCCAGCGTCGAATTGGCGTGGAAATATTTGATGCCGCCGCCGGTGGTGATGCCGTTGATCGTGTTGCCGAGATTGGTGATGTCGGCGGTGTTGGCGGCGATGTTCGTCGTGTTCTGCGTCACCTGCTGATTGGTCGCGAAAAGTTGCGAGCCGTTGATCGCGTCGGTTGATGAGTTGCTGAGCCGGCCGGCCGCGACATTGGTGATGGTCCGCTCCGCGCCGAGCGCTCCGACGCTGACGGTGCTCGTCGGCGTCGTGCCGGCGAAGCTGTAGGCCGTGGTCCCGATCGTCGTGCCGCTGGTGCCGACAGCCACGTCGGTCACCGAGCCCGAGCCCAGCGCGACATCGCCGGAGCTTGCCGCCGCGGTGGTGCCATTGCCCAGCGCGACGTTGCCGACGAAGCCGGCCGCACCCGCGGTGGAACCGTTGCCCAGCGCCACCGAGCCTTGCCCGATCGCCTTGTTGCTGTTGCCGATGGCGACGGCGCCGTTGGCCATATTGGCCGCGGTGGCGCTCGCCGTCCCATCGCTGTTGGCGATGTTATTGGCGCCGCCGGTAAAGGCGCCGGTGCCGCTCGCATAGCTAGGATCGCCGATGGCGACCGCGCCGTCGCCATAGGCAACGTTGTCCGCGCCGATTGCCACCGCCTTGCCGCCGCTTGCGTACGCGCTGGTGCCGATGGCGATCGCGTCGGCGGTGTCCGCGCCGGCGGCGGTGCCGATGGCGATGGCATTGACGTCGAGTGTCACCGCGCCCGCTCCGATTGCTGTCGAACTCGCCGCTGCCGCGACGGACGTAATGCCAAGGGCGATGGAAGCATCACCTGAAGCCGTAACCGAACGGCCGCCCGCGAACGCACCGGCACCGGTGGCCTTGGAGCCGGCACCAACCGAAGTGGAGAACGCTCCGCTAGCCGTGGCGCCCAATCCCAGCGCGGATGCGCTTGAGGCGGTGGCTGTGGCGTTGTTACCCACCGCCGTGGTGGAGACGTCCGTGGCCTGGGCTCCAGATCCCGCCGCGACCGACCCTACTCCACTCGATACAGCCGAATTGCCCAGAGCCAGTGCAAAATTGCCCGAAGCCGTGGCGACGTTGCCGAACGCCGCCGAGTTTGCTGCCGAAGCATTTGCCTGAGGCCCCATGGCGATGGCGTTGGTGCCGGCGGCCTGGGCCTGGAAGCCGACGGCTGCCGAACTGGCGCCGCCGGCCGAGGTACCGATGCCGAGCGCGGTGCTGCCGACTCCACCGGCGTTGGCGCTGACGCCGGCGGCGAGAGAATTGTCTCCTATCGCATTGGCTCCGGACCCGAAGGAGGAGGCGTTTATGCCGCTGGCAGCGGCCTGGCGTCCTACGGCAGTGGAATTGGCGCCGCTGGCGACGGATCCCCAGCCTGCGGCTGTCGCATAATTGTTGCTGGCCGTGGAACTGGTGCCGAGGGCAGTGGAGTTCCCACCCGAAGCAACGGAGAAGGTGCCCAAGGCGTTGGCACCAGCCCCGAGGGCTTGGGCCTGAACACCGAGCGCGACTGAATTGACGCCGCTTGAGACCGTACCTTGCCCCAGCGCCATCGCGCCGCCAGTGCCTGTGGCTTTCGCGTTCAGGCCAAGAGCCACCGAATATTGCGCCGACGCAACGGATGCACGTCCTACCGCGATGGCGTCGGCCTGGGATGCCGTCACATCCGTGCCGATGCCGATGGCACTCTGAGCCAGCGCTCCCGTTCCTGCGGCGGTGCGCGAGCCAAGATAGATGGAGTTTATCTGGGTCGCGAGCGACTGGAAGCCGATCGCGACGGCGTTCTGGGCGCCGGCGTTGGCATTGGTGCCCTCGGCAATGGAATCGGCTCCGTTTTGCACGGCCCCGGATCCAAACGCGATACCGCGCACGCCGTTTGCCGTGCCCCCGCCGCCGAAAACCTGTGCCGATGCCGGGGTGGCGATGCTCCCGAATGCGATCGCGCCCAGCGCCGCCGCCAGCATCCGTCCACTGCCGAGCGCACCAAGCCCCAGACCTTTGCGGCGCATCCCGAGCACGCGGCACGCGTTGCGTAGCACCGCCATCAGGCGGCGACGAACCGAGCGGCTGTCGGCCGCGCCCGCGATCCAGCTTCCGACAAAGCTTGAAGAAGGTTCGATCCTTGCCCGCCCCTTGACGTATCCGGTCATGCTACTTTTCCCTCGCAATTGCCGAGGCGCCCTGATGTGCCGCATCATTCGCCTCGACGACCAAAAAATCCTTGAAATTACCCGTCGTCTCTCGCAGCGAGAGACCTATCTTCGCACCTTGTTTTTCAATCAGCTGGCAGGCGCTCGCGACCCATGGCTGCGTCGGCTCAGGAACCGTATGCAACGCGGCTTCGGTCCGCTCCGGCGACAGGTTTATCGCCACCAGCGCGCGGCAGAGGTCGAAATGAAATCCCGGGTCGCCTTCGCCACAAGCCGGAGAGGTTAGTCCAAGCACGAAACAGGCCAGGAGGTGGTCGAGTTCCGCACCGCTGATCCGGCTGGCATACTGGCGCTGCAACGCGGCCCAAGCCGCTTCGGCCTTGGGTGCGAAGACTTCGATTTCCGCGAATTGAATGTCCATGGGACAATCCGACATGCTGCTTCATCTGGTTGCCCCCGCCCCAAATGACTTCCCATCGCGACCATGAGCACGTTCGCGGTGTCTGTATTTTGGAAAAGTCCGGAATCTTTGTAGGAAAATCCGGTCTTTGAGCGCTGAGCGGGCAGGTGTGGCCGCTCTGCCACGCAACTTTTGGCTGCGGAGACGCGCCGCGGCAAATATCACCGCTGCAGCTTCACCTGCTTAGGGGTTCTGCTGCGGTATTTGGACATGGTGACGGTCAGGTGGCTCTGGTCTGAAAAGCCGCTCAGATGCGCGACTTCGGCTATCGACAGCTCGCTTTCGACGAGAAGTTTCTCGGCGAAATCGAGACGCAGCCGCAGCAGATATTTGTGCGGCGGCTCGCCGAAGGTTTTCGTGAATGCCAGGATGAAATGGCTCGGCGAAAGGCCGGAGAGTGCGGCTAGCTCGGCCACCGCGATCTTGCTGGAAAAATTTACGTCCAGGAATTCCCGCACCCGCCGGGCGCTGCGGTTCGACAGACCGCCTTTTGGGCCTTGTGGCAACTTTCGCGCTCCTGCGTAGTTCCGAAGCAAATGGACGCCGAACATGGTGACCAACGAATCGACATAGAACTCGTTTGGAGTTTCCCGATCCGTCAGTTCCACCTTCAGCAACTGCGCGAGTTGCAGCGCCTGGAAATCGACGGTCCCGAACGGCGGCGGTTGAAGCTCGGCATGGCCGGTGCCGAATTCACGCGTTGCCAGCTCGAAGAGACTCTCGGGGGTGAGCGCCACGATTACGCTCTCCGTGGTGGATGACCGTGTCACCTTGCCGCCGAGATCGGCTGGGACGATCATGATCATACCGACGTCGCCGTCATATTCGTGGACTTTGTCGCTGCCCAGCGATGCCGCTATCCCGGGTGAGGGCGCAAGCAGAACGGAACCGAAATGTTCCGCCGCTTTGAATGTATGTGATCCCGGCCCATGAACGACATGAGCGGCACCGCCTCGAAACGTGACCAGGCACCGCCCCGCGCTTTCCGGAATTCCGTCGAAGATGCGCCGATCCGCGCGCCGCCGGTCGGCGCTTTCCAGGACGTTGCCTCTGTTTTGCATCTTCGTCTCTGCCACGACCACGCGCCGATCAATCCAATCCTGTGTTGTATGGAGGCGCCCAGAATTCACGCTTGTTCCTGGGCGTTCCTTCGAACCTTTAGAGGTGTTGCTTTGTATTGAAAAGAAAATTTTCAGGAGAAATCAAGACTTTGGCGGGACTTGGTCTATAAATCTGCATATTCCGTTGTTTTAGCGCGAACTAATCTGACGATTTTCCGATCTTATCTTACCATTTTGTGCCTAGTTGTTGTGCATCGGGCGCCACTTCACAATCCAGCGTTGCATGCAGAACATAAATCGCGCGGCCATCGCCGAACCTGCTCGGCCTATGCCGCCATTGCGACGGACGCGCTGCCTCGCATGGTGGCCCCTTTTCCGACCAGCGCTTTCGAGGATTTGTCCAGGACGCGCCGAGCTACCCGATCGGTGACCGTGCAGTGACCCCGATACAGAATTATCCGGTTCGCGCAGGGCTGTTAGAGATCGCTTCGACGTTTCTCGTACAGATCCCAGGACAGCTCAACCATGGCGAGAAGAACATCCTCCCGGCTCCACCCGGCGGCAACCGCGGCTTCGACAATTTCGCGGACGAGCGGCAGCAATTGGCGCTCGCATTCGGCCGACAAATTGACCTCGGCGCTGTCGGCAGGCGGACTATCGAAATCGAATCCCACCATTGGCGTTCCCCCGCCATCAATGATCTAATGAAACGTATATACCCGCAATTCTATTCCCGCCTAATATACATGCATCGGAGACGAAATACAGGCGAGTCGGAATTGACGGTGCACGGGCGCGTCGATTACGCCGGCTCCATAGCTCGTCTGGAAGTCTTCCTTGGCCTCCTGCGGCCGACCTGGCATCTCTTGGATGCGGAACCCGGGCATTCGCGTAAAGTTATCGGAATCTGCCGGAATGTCCCAAATGGATCATCGGCTCCCCGGTGACGCACGGAGCGCGAAATCCGGTGCTCAGGCCGCCGAAAATGACGAGGGTTTGGGACGATCCGAACCGGGAAAAAGCAGGGACAGCGGAATCCCACTGCTTGACCCAGAATCGGAAAAGCTGCCGATCAGTTCACCGGGCCGAGCAGGACAGAACCGTCCGGCACGCCGCCGTCGATCGGAATGGCTGTGCGGTTTGCGCTCGCCACCATCGGCTGGCCGATATCGGACGTCACGATGACCGGGCTCTTCGAGGGCACGCGGTCGTAGAGGTCGATGATGTCCTGGTTTATCAGGCGCACGCAGCCTGACGAGACGGATTTGCCGATCGAGTTCCATTCCGGCGAGCCGTGCAGGCGGTAGAGTGTGTCGACATTGTCGTGGAACAGATAGAGCGCGCGGGCGCCGAGCGGGTTCTTGAGGCCGCCGGGCATGCCGCCATTCTTGGCGCTGTATTGCTCCAGTTCCGGTTGCCGGGCGACCATCTCATCCGGCGGCGTCCATTTCGGCCATTTCTGCTTCCACTGGACGACGGCGTCTCCCGACCATTCGAAGCCGGCGCGGCCGAGACCGACGCCGTAACGGATCGCCTGGCCGCCCTCGCGCACCAGATAGAGGAAATGGTTGGTCGTATCGACGATGATGGTGCCCGGTCTCTGGCCGGTCGGATCGGGAACGATCTGGCGCAGGAACTGCGGGTCCATCTTCTTGATCGGGATAGCTGGGAGGTCGAAGCCGCTGTCCGAAATCGGGCCGTACATCGTCGCGTAGTCGCCGAGCGGCGGATCGACATAAGTCGGCGGCGGCTCGACCGGCGCCGGCGCTGGTTCGGTGGTGGTGCAGGCGGAGACCGCAATCGAGGCGGCGCCAAGGGCTGCGGCGTTCAGAAAGCCGCGACGGCTCAGGCGATAGGGGTCGATTTCGGTCTTCAACATGGTTGCCTTTTTTAAGTCTCAAGTCGCAAGAAAGCGTGAATGCTTCCAGGCGGCGCAGTGTTGGTCTCCCCCAATGCCTGGGGCGATAGGCGGTTCCGATTCTGGCCTGAGGGTGGACAAACAAAGGCGAAGCTGTGACCGTCATGCCACTGTTGCTTTGAGGCAACAGAGCCCTTGAGCAGTTCATCGTTTCACAGAAACGCCGACTGCTCTGCGTCTTTCCTTCTGCGCAATTTTCCAAGGGAAAGCGCTGCGCGCTTTTCCCGGGAAAACCGTTTCACACTTTTCCTGGAATTGCTCTAGCCGCCTGTCAACAATCCTTCCAGCGACGGCAGGATCAGCGCCGGCGGGAAGTCCCTGTATTCCTCGGGCTGGTTGGCGCGGTTGATCCACACGGTGCGAAAACCGAATTTGGTCGCGCCGGCAATATCCCAGCGATTGGAGGACTGGAACGAGACCGCGCCGGGATAGAGACGCCAGCCCGTCGCCACCATGTCGTAGGTCGACGGGTCTGTCTTGAAGCGCTTGACGGCATCGACGGAAAAGATGTCGTCCAGCACCTGGTCGAGGGCCGCCGACTTGACCGCTGCTTCCAGCATCTCGGGCGAGCCGTTGGAGAGGATTGCCAACTTGGCGCCGGACGCTTTGAGCGCCTTTAGAACGGCCGGCACTTCCGGATAGCAGTCGAGCCGCCAATAAGCTTCGAGCAGCTTGGCCTTCAGCCCCTTGTCTGCCGAAGGGACCTTGCGCAAGGCAAAGTCGAGCGCCTGTTCGGTGAGCTGCCAGAAATCGGCATAACCGCCCATCAGCGTGCGCACCCAGGAATATTCCAGCTGCTTGGCGCGCCAGATTTCCGACAGCAGCTGGCCGTCCGGCCCGATCTCGCCGTCGTGACGGCGCACGGCGGCGTGCACGTCGAACAACGTACCGTAGGCGTCGAAAACGTAAGCCGCGTAATGCATGGCGACAGTTTTGAGGGCAGGCGGGGCAAGGTGCAAGCATCGATTGCAGACTTGATCGCTTTCTGGGCTCGCTGGCCTCAACAAAATCCGCTCCATGCCGGTTGACGGCGCCCGCCAAAGCATCTTCCAATGATACCAGACAGGCAGCATCGAAGCGGAACCGAGCAATGACACTGGCGACTGCGGCGCAATCGGCGACATGGACCTTCGTCGACGGCGACTGGTACGAAGGCAACGTCGCCATCCTTGGGCCGCGCAGCCACGCCATGTGGCTTGCCACCAGCGTCTTCGACGGCGCCCGCTGGTTCGAAGGCGTCGCCCCCGACCTCGAACTGCATGCCGCCAGGGTGAATGCTTCCGCGATCGCGCTAGGCCTCAAGCCGTCGATGAGCGTCGACAAGATCGTCGGCCTGACCTGGGACGGGCTGAAGAAGTTCGACGGCAAGACGGCGGTCTATATCAGGCCGATGTACTGGGCCGAGCATGGCGGCTATATGGGCGTGCCGGCCGATCCGGCATCGACCCGCTTCTGCCTTTGCCTCTACGAATCGCCGATGATCTCGCCTACCGGGTTTTCGATCACCGTCTCGCCGTTCCGGCGGCCGACGATCGAAACCATGCCGACCAATGCCAAGGCAGGCTGCCTCTACCCCAACAATGGCCGCGCCATTCTCGAAGCCAAGATGCGCGGCTTCGACAATGCACTTGTGCTCGACATGCTGGGCAATGTCGCCGAGACCGGAACCTCCAACATCTTCCTGGTCAAGGACAGCCACGTGCTGACGCCGGCGCCGAACGGCACTTTCCTGTCCGGCATAACCCGCTCGCGCACCATGACGCTGCTTGGCGACTATGGCTTCAAGACCACCGAAAAGACGCTGTCGGTGCGCGACTTTCTCGAGGCCGACGAGATCTTTTCGACCGGAAACCATTCCAAGGTCGTGCCGATCACCCGCATCGAGGACCGCAATCTCCAGCCCGGGCCGGTGGCCAAGAAGGCGCGCGAGCTCTATTGGGAATGGGCGCATTCGACGCCAGCCGGCTGAGCCGCCGCCGCCTCGTTTGCTGGGCGTTCTTTTTTGACGCAGCATCCTGTCCGCAAAACCGTGTGACACTTTTCCGGAACCCGCTTAGAAAGGAACCGGCGCTTCATTCCGGAGTTGTTCCAGAACAATCCAGCCCTATCTTAATCCGGTATACGCACCGGATTTTTCCATGAGGAGTATGACCGATGGCTTTTGAATTGCCCGCCTTGCCCTATGACTACGAGGCTCTGCAGCCCTACATGTCGAAAGAGACGCTGGAGTATCACCACGACAAGCACCACAAGGCCTATGTCGACAACGGCAACAAGCTGGCCGCTGAAGCCGGTCTTGGCGACCTGTCGGTCGAAGAGGTGGTCAAGCAGTCGTTCGGCAAGAATGCCGGCCTCTTCAACAACGCCGCCCAGCACTACAACCACATCCATTTCTGGAAGTGGATGAAGAAGGGCGGCGGCGGCAACAAGCTTCCCGGCGCCCTGCAGAAGGCGGTCGATGCCGACCTCGGCGGCTACGACAAGTTCAAGGCCGACTTCATAGCCGCCGGCACCACGCAGTTCGGCTCGGGCTGGGCCTGGGTCTCGGTCAAGGACGGCAAGCTGGCAATCTCCAAGACGCCGAACGGCGAGAACCCGCTGGTCCACGGCGCCTCGCCGATCCTCGGCGTCGATGTCTGGGAGCACTCCTATTACATCGACTATCGCAACGCGCGGCCGAAATATCTCGAGGCCTTCGTCGACAGCCTGATCAACTGGGACCACGTCCTCGAAATGTACGAAAAAGCGAAAGCCTGATCGATCCAGAAAGCCCCGGCATCCCCGGGGCTTTTCTTTTTTCAGATCGAAGCGGAGGCATACTGCAAAGCGGCAGTTTCCGTGCGGCGAGCAGGGAATAATCTCAGTCCGCCATCCGTTAACGTCAGGTCGCGACCCCTCATCATCCTGGAGCCAATTGAATGAGAAAGCTTGTCATCGCCATCTCTATGCTCAGCCTCGCCGCCTCGGCCGCCTTTGCCGACCCGATCCTCGACCGACAGGGACTGATGAAGGAGCGCGGAAAACTCGTCGGCGGCTTGTCAAAAATCGCCAAGGGGGAAGCAGACTTCGATGCCGCCGCCGTGTTGACGGCGCTGCAGGCGTTGCAGGTCAATGCCGAGAAGGTCGATGTCGATGCGCTGTTCCCGGCTGGCAGCGACAGCGGTGACACCACCGCTTCGCCGAAAATCTGGCAAGACATGGCGGGCTTCAAGACCACGAACGAGAAATACGTCGCCGACGTCAAGGCCGCTGTCGCCGCCGCACCTGCCGATGTCGATGCGCTCAAGGCGCAGATCGGCACCCTCGGCAACGATTGCGGCACCTGCCACCAGACCTATCGGGTGAAGAAGGGCTGATCCCGGGCAATGGCCCTGTTGAAAAAACTCATCGGCGCCGCCCTTGTCCTGGGCGTCGCCGGCGCCGGCGCCTGCTGGTTGTTGTCGGCGCCAGTGAAACTCGACACTGATACCCTGGCACAGCTTGGCCCCGGCAACGCCGCCAGGGGCAAACGCATTTTCTATGCCGGCGGCTGCACCTCCTGTCACGCCAAGCCGGGCTCGCAAGGCGAGGCCCGTCTCCAACTCGTCGGTGGCCTTGAACTCAAGACGCCGTTCGGCACCTTCGTGCCGCCCAACATCTCGCAGGATCCCAAGGACGGCATCGGCGCCTGGACGGTCGAGGACCTCGCCAATGCCATGCTGAAAGGCGTGTCGCCTTCCGGCGAGCATTTCTATCCGGCCTTTCCCTACGCGTCCTACGCCCGCATGAAGCCGGCTGACATTGCCGATCTCTATGCCTTCCTGAAGACGCTGCCGGCGGTCGCCGGCAAGGCGCCGGACAACTCGCTCAGTTTCCCCTTCAACATCCGTCGCGGTCTCGGCCTGTGGAAGCGGCTCTACCTCAGCAACCAGCCGGTGATCGCCTTGGCCGACGGCACGCCTGACCCGGTGTTGGCCGGCCGCTATCTGGTCGAGGGACCCGGCCATTGCGGCGAATGCCACACGCCGCGCGAACTCAGCGGCGGCACCAGGAAAAGCCAGTGGCTGGCGGGTGCCACCGCCGCCGAAGGCAGCGGCATTGTGCCGAACATCACCTCGGGCGAGGGCGGCATCGGCGACTGGTCGGAAGCCGACATCGCCAATTATCTCGAAACCGGTTTTACGCCCGATTTCGATTCGGTCGGCGGCGCCATGGTCGACGTCCAGCGCAACATGGCCCGGCTGACGCCGGAAGATCGCACGGCAATAGCCGCCTATCTCAAGGCAGTGCCGCCGCATCCCAATGGCTATCCGGCGCGAAGCAAGCCGGCTAAGTGATCCCGACTAAAGGTGGCGGTCACCGAGGAAGTCGAAGCCCGTTTCGAAGAAGTGACTGTAATTGCAGGTCAGTTCCTCGCCGGGCGCGATGTCGCGCAAGGCATAGGTCTCCTCGGGCGAAGAAACATCGCAATTCGGTTCGTCGTCATGGTTCATGTAGCGGGCATCGTCGGCTTCGAAGACGATGTAGTTCGGATCGCGGCGGTCGGGATAGGAATAGCGGTCGAGGTAGCTCTTCACCGGCCCGCTCTCGCCCTCATAGGTTTCAACGTCGATCAGCCGGTCAAAGCGCGGGTCGAGCTTCCAGACCAGCGTGCCCTTGGCAATGTGGGTCTTTGCGAAAACACCGATGCCCTGGATCGGCGATTTCTCGAGATAGGTGTCTACGAGCAACATAGTGGCCCCTTTGCGTATGTCATTGTCTGGAAGGTGGCGCGCATTGGGTAGCGCGCAGCCATTACAATTGCGAGTGAAAATGAGCAGCGCGGAATTCAAAAAGTGATGATCGGCACGCCTCGACTGGGCGCGCCTTTCGCTCCGACATCAGCGCTGCTGCAAGGCCAGACGAACGCCCAACGCACAGTAGATACCGCCGACCACCCTGCCTTGCCATTTCACCACTGATGGATTGCGGCGCAGGAACGTACCGAGCTTCCCCGCGCTTACGGCAAAGACGACTGTGCTGAAAAGGCCGAGCAGAACAAAGATTATGCCCAACGTCATCAGCTGGAGCATTACCGATCCGTTTTCAGGCCGCACGAACTGGGGCAGGAAGGCGAGGAAGAAAAGCGCGGTCTTTGGATTGAGCACCTCGGTCAGGACAGCCTGTCGAAACGCCTTGCCGGCGGAGATCGCCAGCACGCCGGCAGTAGGGTTGGCCGGTGTTCTCTCGATGATCGCGCGAATGCCGAGGTAAACCAGATACGCCGCGCCAATGTATTTTACGATGCTGAACAGCGTTGCCGACGTGGCGATGATCGCCGAAATGCCGACCATCGCCATGACGGTATGGAACACATCGCCAGCCGCGACGCCGGCGCCCGTCGCGATGCCAACCCGGGTCCCGGAACTCGTCGCTCGCGCCACCGTCAAAAGTGTGGCTGGGCCTGGAATGAACACAAAGCCAAGCACAACCGCGACGTAGGCCATCAAGGTGGATAGATCGATCACGACGCCTCCTTCGCAATCTCGGCCTTGCCCATCACCTCAGGTTCGAGCTTGCTCGTAACCTTCAGCGCAAAGGAATAGGTATAAGCGATCTCCTCCAGCCTGGAAAACCGGCCCGACGCGCCGGCATGGCCGGAATCCATGTTGATCTTGAACAGCACCGGATTGGTCCCGCTCTTGCGCTCGCGCAGCCGCGCCACCCACTTGGCCGGCTCCCAATAGGTGACGCGCGGATCGGTGAGGCCGGCCTGCGCCAGGATCGGCGGGTAGTCGTGATCCGCGACATTGTCATAGGGCGAGTAGGCGGCGATGATCCGATAGTCCTCCGCTGATGCGATCGGATTGCCCCATTCCGGCCATTCCGGCGGCGTCAGCGGCAAGCTTGCGTCGAGCATGGTGGTCATCACGTCGACAAAAGGAACCTCGGCAACGATGGCGCCGAAACTGCGCGGCGCCATGTTGGCGATCGCGCCCATCAGCATGCCGCCGGCCGAGCCGCCTTGCGCGACGATGCGATCATGTTGTGTGTAGCGCTCGGCGACGAGGTGCTGCGCGACGGCGATGAAATCGGTGAACGTGTTCATCTTGTGCGCCCGCTTGCCGTTGTCATACCAGCCATAGCCCTTGTCCTTGCCGCCGCGGACATGGGCGATGGCAAAGACAAAGCCGCGGTCGACCAGCGAGAACCAGTTGGTGTTGAAGGCCGCCGGAATGGCGATGCCGTAGGAGCCGTAGCCGTAGAGCAGGCAAGGTGCCGAGCCATCGAGCGGCGTGTCGCGATGATGCAGCAGCGAAACCGGCACCAACTCGCCATCGGCGGCGGGCGCCATCAGCCGGCGCGTGACATAGTGGTCCGGATCGTGGCCGGACGGCACTTCCTGGGTCTTCAGCAGCACTCGCTCGCGGCTGCGCATGTTGTAGTCGAAGACCTGCGCCGGCGTCGTCATCGACGAATAGGTAAAGCGCATGATCTCGGTGTCATACTCATAGGATCCCGACAGGCCGAGCGAGAAGGCTTCCTCGTCGAACGAGATCAGGTGCTCCTCGCCGTTGCGGCGGTCGCGCACGACGATGCGCGGCAGGCCTTCCTTGCGCTCGAGCCTGACCATATGGTCCTTGAAGCCGACCACCGACAGGATCAGCCGGCCCGGTTCGTGCGCCACCAGCTCTTCCCAGTTGGCGCGCACCGGGTCATCAGCCGGCGCCGTCATGATCTTGAAGTCCTTGGCGCCGTCGGCATTGGTGAGGATGAAGAAGATGTCGCCGCCTTCCTCCAGATCATATTGCAGGCCGATCTCGCGCACCGCCACCAGCTTGGGTTCGGCGAACGGCTCATCGGCGCGCATCAGGCGGTATTCCGAGGTTTCGTGATCGTTGATGCCGATCATGATCCATTCGTTGGAGCGTGTGCCGCCGACATCCATGAAGAAGCCGGGATCGGTTTCCTCGTAGATCAGCCGGTCATTTTGAGGGCTGTCGCCGAGCGCATGAAACAGCACCTTGGACGGGCGATGATTGTCGTCGAGCCTGGTATAGAAGAAACCGTCATCGGCGGCATTCCAGGTGCCACCACCACTGGTGGCGTCTATCTGGTCAGGCAATTCCTTGCCGTTGGTGAGGTCGCGCACGCGCAGCGTGAAGAATTCGGAGCCCTTGTCGTCGAACGCCCACAAGAGCTTGCGGTGATCGGCCGAATGGTCAACGCCGCCGAGGCGGAAATACGGCTTGCCCTCGGCTTCCGCGTCGCCGTCGAGGAGGATCTGCTCATCGCCGCCGTCGCGCGGGATGCGGAAATAGCGTGGTTGTTCGCCGCCAAGCTTGAAGGACGAGCCATAGGCATAGGGGCCATCCTTCATCGGCACCGTCGAATCGTCCTCCTTGATGCGCCTCTTCATCTCGCCGAACAGTTGCTTCTGAAGCCCTGCGGTATCGGCCATCAGCACTGTCTGATAGGCGTTCTCGGCTTCGAGATGGGCGCGGATGCGGCTATCGAGCAGGGAAGGATCTCGGAACATCGCCTGCCAGTTATCCGCCCTCAGCCAGGCATAATCGTCGGTGCGGGTGAAGCCGTGATGCGTGTCGAAGACTGGGTGTTTCTCAGGGCTCGGCGGGCGAGCGGTCGGAAAAGCTGGGGTCTTGGTCATTGCGTCTCACTGAAGAAGTTCTTGAATGGCAAATGAACACGCCGATCAGCGCGGGTTCAAGGGCAGGCAGGCATTGGTGGCGGCGGGCTCGGAAAGATGAGCCGCAGAAGATGTAAGGAGGAGAGGATGACGAATTTCCATGTCAGCACCGCTGCGGCTCTCGTCGTCGCTTCGACCGTTCTGGCTTTCACCGGCCAGTCTCATGCAACCGCGTTCGCCGCTTGGCAAGTGGCTGGCGTGCCGTTCGGCGACACGCTCAACATTCGCAAATATCCGTCCAACGCATCCCAGAAGCAGGCGGCCTATCCCAACGGGACCATCCTGCAGATGACCGGCAAGTGCACCGGGGGGCTGAACCTTCTCGAGATCGCCGGCAAGCCGGACTGGAGACAGGAACAGGCAATTCGCTACCAATGGTGTCAAGTTTGGCACGACCCGGCGCAAAATGGTGGTTTCGTTACTGGCTGGGTCTACGGAAAATACCTCGTTCCCTATTGAATCCGGTTCTAAGCAGGTGTTCCTTCGGCGGGTTTCGCAAACACCTTGCAACTTCTGATTTTGTACGAATCCAGAAATTCAGCTATTCGAGCCTGCAAAGCATAGGCTAAGCATCGCTATCCATTTTATGAGTCCTTGCTGATTTAGTGATGCATGACCTTACGTCATGCCAGTCCTGGTCCGACCAGAAAATATCGCGAAGTTACAGAGTGCACGAAAGATTGAAGCTGAAGAGCGACTATTCGATGAATATCATTGAATATAGCGCAAGATGCGAATTGACTTACTTGGTCCGCAGGCTCATTAAGATGCCCGGACGCGAATCCATGAAGCTCTTCCCGCGTGAAATTCGCGCCATGCCCGATCTCTCAAAAAGGGCGCAAACAGAAACATCTTTCGTTGGGGCCTGAACACCATGGATATCGTCGAAACACCTTCTAGAAATAGCGATGCGCTGATCGAGTTGACCGCCGATGTGGTGGCCGCCTACGTCAGCAACAATCCCGTGCCAGTCGGCGAACTGCCGAATCTTATCGCCGACGTCCATGCCGCTCTCGGGCGCGTGGGCGGAACGAGCGAACAACCTCCGGCCGACAAGCAGAAGCCTGCGGTAAACCCGAAGCGCTCTGTCCATGACGACTACATTGTCTGCCTTGAAGATGGCAAGAAGTTCAAGTCACTGAAGCGTCATTTGATGACCCACTACGGTCTGACGCCCGATGAATACCGCGAGAAGTGGAATCTGGACGCCAGCTACCCGATGGTTGCCCCCAATTATGCCGCTGCCCGTTCGCAGCTGGCCAAGAAGATGGGCCTCGGTCGCAAGCGCAAGGGCCGGTAACACCGGCTCCAGTTCGACAAGATCAACGGCGCCTTCGAGGCGCCGTTTTTGTTCCCGGGGTCAAGCAGTTTGCTTGAGCGCCATCTCCGCGTCGCGCTTGATGCGCTTGACCATCGAGCGCAGACCGTTGGCGCGCTGCGGCGACAGATGTTCGTCGAGGCCGAGCGACTTCAGCGTCGCCTCGGCGTCGGTTTCCAGGATCTGGCTGGCGGACCGTCCCGAAAACAATGCCAGCATGATGGCGACTAGGCCGCGCACGATATGGGCGTCCGAATCGCCAGTGAAGGTGATGACGGGATCGGCGCCCGGCGCTTGTTCAGTGGTCAGCCAGACCTGGCTGACGCAGCCAGGCACCTTGTTCACGGCATTGCGTTCGGCGTCGGGAAATGGCGGCAGCGCTTCGCCGAGCTCGATCACATAGCGATAGCGGTCTTCCCACTCGTCGAGCAGGGAAAAGTCGTCGCGGATCATCTGGATCGTCGTGGCCATTGCTTGGGATATAGTCATCCGCGGCTGCGGCGTCACGGAAAAAGAAGAAAAACACCGCAGGCGCCGGGAGGTGCGACCGGCCTGCGGTGTCGCTGTAGAGACAGCGGAAACGGTGTTAGTTCTTCGCCACCAGCTTGGCCGGGATGTTGACGGTCGCCGGCAGCACAATGTCCTCGGCGACGCTGCCGGTTGCCAGTGAGGTATCGGGCAACGTCTCGGGCTCGGTGCCCTTGTCGTCCAGCATGGCGGCGGCGATCTTGGCGGTTTCCTTGGCCCGGGCGGTGATCGTATGCATCGCCGACTTGCCGGTCTCGCAGACATCGGGCTTGCGCTCGCAAATGCCGGCGATGTCGCCGACCGCCTCGCGCGCCGCAAACAGTGCCTGGATCGGCCCGACGCTCTCGTGGCCCTCTTTGTCGGAGCCGACGCTCAGTGGCAGCGCCAGCAGCACCAGCGAAAACCAGAACGCCATTCTTATCAGAAAGCCCATCGAATTGCCCTCTCGTCCATGACCGGATCATGCGTCCATGCGCCATGACCTCTTTTATCTCAGCGACAATGACACATGAGGCGCAAAGGACGGCTTGCTTGCTCAGCGAAAATTTTCCTCAAATTTTAGGCAAATTCGAAACGAAGCATTTTGCAATGCATTGGTTTCAAACGCCGCCGGTTCTCTTCACCTTGCACTAACCATCTAAGCGATTGTTATGAATGGATATATCCAGAGGTGCTGGCATGCCGGCTCAGGATTTTGCCGCCGCAGGCACGCCTTTTGCCCATAACGCTCCGTTTACTATGGCCGCAAATGACGGTGCATTCTGGCGCCTGCGCCGCAATTTTTGCCGCAGGGAGGTCGTTGTTCCGGTCAGCCTTATTCATTCCTTAAACGCTCGATGCGAGTTTCAAACAAACAAAAACGACCTGCAAAGCAGGGGCAGTCACGACCGGGTGCGAGTGCGTTGAGTTGAGTTTGATAAAGGCCAGATATCTTGAACTGCCTGGCGCGCTGGCGGCCGGTTGCGAACGCATGGTCCATCCGGCCATCGTTGGCCGGGACGACCGCCTGCGCCAGCGCCGGTTCATCGGCATCATGCTTGCCGCTCCGTTCTTTGCCGCGGGTGCCGCGGTGACACTGGTCACCTCGGGGATGGGCGCCGCCGTCACTGTCGCAACTATCTTCGCCGCCTTCGGTCTTTGCTGGTTCGCGGCCTTGCTGGTGGCGGCGTCGGGCAAGATGGCGCTGGCCGCCCAGGTCGCGCTTGCCGCCGGCGGTCTTGCCCTTGCCGGCGCCATCGCGGCAGCGGGCGGCCTGGCGTCGCCGGTTGCGCTGCTGGCTCTGGCGCTGCCATTCGAAGCCTGGTGGATCGCTGGTTCAAAGCGCGCGGCACTTTGGGGCGGCATTTCCGCCCTTGCCGCGGTGCTGCTGCAGCCCTTTGTCGGCACTGTCGTCCCGCTCGGCGCGGTGCAAGTCGCGGCATGGCACTGGCTTCTGCCGTTGGCCTGGGGGCTGACGCTGGTTCCCCGGCTTGCAGCCCTTGGCGGTGCCGCACTTGCGCAGCCCGCGCTCCTTCCAAGCGACCGCCTCGAGGACATGATCGACGCCGTTGTTCTGCATGTTGCCCGGCATGGCGAGATCCTGGATGCCTCGGCCAAGGCGCGCACCATCCTGAAGCTGCCGCCGGAACTGCTTTTCGGCGCCGGCCTGTTTGACCGCATCCATCTGTCCGATCGCGTTGCTTATCTGAGCGCGCTTGCCGACCTGCGCGATGGCGCCCTGGCGCGGCGGCTCGATCTTCGGGTACGGCTGCCCCAGGACGGCAATGCTCCGATGGCCGACAATTACCGGCCATTCCAGCTCGAACTGGTTCGGGCCGAAGAGCAGCAGGAAACCTTCACCCTGCTGCTGCGCGAGAACGACGAGATCGCCGAACTGCGCGACGAGCTTGCCGCCGCCAATGAGGCGGCAGCGTCGGCCGAGGTGGCGAAAGGCCGCTTCCTGGCCGTGGTCAGCCACGAGCTTCGCACGCCGCTCAACGCCATCATCGGTTTTTCCGATATGCTGCTGCACGAGATGTTCGGCGGCTTCAAGGACCCGCGCCAGAAGGAATATGTCGGCCTGGTCAGGGATTCGGGCCAGCATCTGCTTGCCGTCGTCACCTCGATCCTGGACGTCTCGAGGATCGAGGCCGGCGCCTACGCAACCGAGCCCGAACCGTTCCGCTTCATCGAGGCGGTCGAGATGTGCCGGTCGATGATGCAGTTGCAGGCCAACGCCAAGAATATCGACCTCCAGGCGCAGATTGCGCCCGACGCCGGCGAGATCAATGCCGACCGTCGCGCCGTGCAGCAGATCCTGATCAACCTCGTCTCCAATGCGATCAAGTTTACGCCAGATGGCGGCGATGTTGTCGTTGGCGCCAAGCGGATCGGCACGCGGCTGCATTTCTGGGTCAGGGACACCGGTATCGGTATCGCCGAAGAGGATTTCGCCAATCTCGGCAAGCCGTTCATGCAGATCCAGAACGACTATACGCGCCGCTTTGAGGGCACCGGGCTCGGCCTGTCGCTGGTCAAGGGCCTGGTGGCCTTGCACGACGGCACGATGTCGATCGAGAGCATGCCGGGCGAGGGGACCACGGTCACGATCAGCCTGCCGGTGAACGGGCCGAAGAAGCGCACGACCGACAGGAACGGCGTGCTGCCGATGCCCGCGACCAGGACGAAGGGCGACGCGAAAGGGGACAGGAATGGCTCGCTCCGCAAAACAGCCTAAGGCGGTCAAGCGCCGCAGCGGCGCTTTCGAGGCCGGCGCGATTGCGCTCGGCGGAGCGATCTCGCGCAATCCGGTCCTGGTCGGCGGCTCGACAGCCTTTCTGGTAACGCTGTTCTACGTTTCCGCCAACGCGCTATGGTACCAGCCGTTTCCGCATGCCGGCGCCTTCTTCGCCACTCGCAGCATCGAGGGTTTTCCGCACCCCGGCACGGACGAACCCGAAACCACCATCAACATACTGCGGCCTGGCCCGGCGCCGGCCAAGAGCGACCCGACGGTCGAGCAGGTGCAAGGCATCCTCAAGGACCTCGATTTCTACACCGGCACCGTCGACGGCATTTCCGGGCCGAATACCCACAAGGCCATCCAGGCCTACCAGCAGAAGGTCGGCCTGCCGGCATCCGGCGAGATCGACGCCGTCCTGCTCGACCAGCTCGGCGCCAAGCAGACGACGGCCGGTATTCCCCATCCGGTGCCACGGCCCGTGGATATGGCCGCTGCTCCCGCTGCCGCGCCTACGGCTGCCCCCGCGCCAATTCCGGTCTCAGCACCGGAATCCGCCCAGGCGCCCGATCCCCGCATCGTCAAGATCCAGGCCGGGTTGAAGGCATTCGGCAATGACGACATGCAGCTCGACGGCGTCGTCGGCGCCCGCACCAAGGCCGCGATCAAGGAATTCCAGTCGCTGTTCGGCCTGCCGCAGACCGGCGAGCCGGACGAGGTCGTCTACGTCAAGATGCGCGAAATCGGCCTGACCAACTGAGCGGGCCGGACGACCGCTCGCCGATGGGCAAAAATCCGGCTAAGACCCTGCGCATGTCGTCCGGAACCCTGCCATGCGCGTAACCACCGATCTTTGGGTGTCGGCCCTGTTGCGCCGTGTGTTCGGCGCCGGCGGCTTTGCGGCCGTCGTCAAGCGCGGCGCGACCGAGGCCGGCGCTGTCTTCGTGCTGTCGCGCGGCCGGCTGGGCGAGGTCTCCCTGTTCGGCCCGGCGCCGCAGACCAGCTACGATTCGGCCAAACCGGATGACCGGTTTTTTACGCTGCTCGGCGCAGGCGACGATGCCACCGTGCTGGATACCAGGCTGGAGCGGGAGAAAAAATTCGATCCCGATATCTGGGTGGTCGAGATCGAGGCCGGCTCGGTTCCCGTCGAGGAACTTCTCTCCGTCAAGATGCCTTGAGGCTTGCCTTGTCGCCATCCGGCACCTGGTCGGCGTTTGCGGCTACTGGTGCGTTGCCGCGCACCGCTCGAGACACTGTTTCGGCCTTCCAACCGCGGAGCTTTTCGAGAGCCGCCTCGTGGTGCAGCAGGCGGTAGCGGTCGAGGAAGATCCGGATCGCCTGCGGGTGCGGGAACTCCCGGGGGTAGACCGCGACCGTGATCAGGAACGCCCTGTCCTCGCTGAGGTCGAGCGCCCGCAAGGCGGCAAGCAGCGAGAGGTAGCTCGACTGTTCGGTCAGCGCGCGCGCCGTCGAAAAGTCGATGTCGAGCGCGTCGGCAAGCGCGGTCTGGAAGAAAGCGGCGTTGCCGGTCAGCGCCGTCTCGCGCAGCTTGCCGTAGGTTGCTGAGCCGACGAAGGGATTGACCGATGTCGCCTCGCCCTCGGCGAGCATCATCGTGCGCAGCCGGCGCCTGGCGCTTTCGGCAGCGCTGCCGGGCAGTTTGGGTGGGGTGGGAGCGGTGGGAGCGGATTCGGCACTGTCGCCCGCCACTTGGGCGATCGGCTCGGGCTGCCGCACCCGCACCAGGGTTGGTTTCTCCAGCGCCTTGATCAGCTGCGCGATGGTCGGGTTCAAATCCTTGCGGCGGGCAATGGCGCGCGCGTGCGGCAGGCCGTGACGGCCGATCAGCGCAATCAGGTCGATATCGCTCAGGGTGCGGGAACGGACAATCAAGGGCGCGCAGACATCGACCGGCTCCTCGCAAAGCCGCCGCACCAGGGCAGCCGGCGCATATTCGCATTCGGAAAGGGCAGCGGCGACATAGCGGCGTGATTCGACCGACACAGTCTCGAAAAGCGGCAGCGTCAGATCCTCGAGCTGGGCGATCTCACGGCGTGACGGGCGGGTCAGCGAGCAGAACGCCGACACGGCGGCGCGAAACAGCCTTTCGGCTTTTCCCGATTCCGTCCGTATAGCGATTTGCCTGAAATCCGAAACTGACACGGAAGATACGCCCGACACTCGACACGACCCGGACCATGCTCAACCGCAACTGTGTCGGTTTCGCGTAAGGCCTGGAACAAACATCAAATTAGCGGCGATCCGTTAGCGCTCCGTTAACCCTCTGCCTGCCTTAATCACATTTGGAGGCGTTGCGTTGTGCTCCGGGGCAACCGAGAGGAATACGCGAACCATGGGCATGGTACTGTCTTTCGTGCCGCGACGGGCACCAGTCAATCGAGCAGTTCAGGACACCGGCACGCCGGCGGCGGTGATCATTTTCCCAGGCGTCCGCTACGAGCATCCGCCGGTGGCGGGCGGGGCGCGGCCGGCCGGTTCGGACAAGCCAGGCACACCAAACATGCCTGTTCCGCACCACTGAGCCTCCTCCTGATCAGGGCTGAAAATCAGTAGTCCTGCAGCTCGCAGGAACTCTGGTCCAGAAACTGCGAGACAACCGGCTTCCAGCTGTCGTCGGGCACGAAGGCACGGATGACGAAGATGCCTTCCTCGATCGGCGCTTCGACGAAGATCGCCCCTTGCAGGTCTTCCGGAAGCTCCCGGCGCACGTCGATCATCTGCGCCGGCGTCAGCACCACGGTGTCGAGCTTGCTGTCGGTCGCGGTGTGGTCGTTGAAGGAATAGAAATTGTGGCCGTTGCGGTCATAGACCGACACCGACCAGAACGGCACGCTGCCCGGCGCCTTGATCCGCACCATGCCTTCGGCAAGGTCGAAACGGCAGGCGGCGGCGTAAAACAGCGGATCGACCGACTTGACCACCGGCGCGCCGCCGGCCTCTGCGTCGAGCCTGGTTATCTTGTAGAGGTCGGATGCCGTAGCCAGCCGCGACCAGGCATCGCGCTCGGTAAACTCCGGCACCAGCAAGAGCACGACGATGTGGACGATGCCGGCACCGAGCAAGCCGAGCAGGATGGCGTGCAGCAGCCTACGCATTGCAGCCCGCCTTGACGATATGGGGCAGCGTCACGTCGGAAAGGCCGGTGCTTGAGGCGATCGGCGTGTCGTAGAAGGTGAGCACGAAATACATCCGGCCAAAGCCTTCGGTCAGAAGCCAGTTGCCGGGCGCCGGGCGATTGCCGACGGCAATGATCACCGAATTGTCGGGCTGGCGCAGCACCTGGTAGGATTGCAGTGCCGCCAGGCGCGGCTTGCCGGTGTCGACCACGCTGAGCGACTGGTCGGCGGCATAAAGCGTCCAGAACCGGGCGGTGGGGAAACTGCCTTCGATCCTGTAGTCGCATTGCCGCTGAAGCTCATCGCCGGCCGCATCGCGTTCGGCGATGAAGGACAAGCCTTCCGCCTTGCCGAGCGCCAGTACGCCCTCGCGCGCCACGCGCGCCTTCGAATAGGGGTCGGCATCTTGCGTGCCGATCTCGGGGAAGGCGGTCCATTGGCCGATGCTGATCGCGCCGACCCCGCTCTGCGCCTGCAGCGCATACCAGACACTGCCGCCGCCGCCGCCGATGGCAATGGCAAGCGAAAGCAGCGTGAAAAAGGCGGTCTTGAGCATGAAGAACCGGGACGAAGGAAGGAGTTGTTGGTCGGGATATCGCGGGCGAGGGGTTTGTGGCAAGCCAGTAGCGAAATTGCAGATAGGCAGCAGGTGGGCGGCGCTCCCCCTTCTCCCCCTTGTGGGAGAAGGTGGCCTCGCGAAGCGAGGTCGGATGAGGGGTGCTCCAGCTTGGCGGCGACGGCTCTCCGTCACCCACCCCTCAACCGTCTCGGCGCTGCGCGCCGATCCACCTTCTCCCACAAGGGGAGAAGGAAAAGCCGCGTTGGTCAGAGCGCCGACAGGGTCTCCGGCGCCGATGGTGCGACCAGCACGGGCGCGGCCTGGAACACCTTGGTCATTTCGCGCAGTGTCTGCGTCGTGCGGCTGGACAGCACGGGCGGGCGCTCGGCGGCGGCATCCGGTGCCGCCTGATCGGCATTTTTCTTCTCCGCCTCCTCGGCCTTGGCGGCGATTTCTTCATCGACAAAGGGCTTGTCGAGGCCGGGGATCGGCTTCAGGTCGATGTTCTGGTGCGCGTAGACCATAAGCCGCTGCCACACCATCGCCGGCAGCGTGCCGCCGGTCATGTTGCGGGTCGGGGTGAAGTCGTCATTGCCGAGCCAGACAGCGGCCGTGTAGTTGCCGGTGAAGCCGACGAACCAGGCGTCGCGGTAGGATTGCGTCGTTCCGGTCTTGCCGGCAACGACGATGTTGGGCAGCTGCGCGCGCCGCGCCGTGCCGATCGCCGGCACGGCCGCCAGCATGGTGTTCATGTATTTCAACGCCTGTTCCGACAGCACCCGATGCGGCGCAGGCGCATCCTTGGCCCAGTCGTAGACGACATCGCCGGTGCGGGTGACGAGCTGGGTGATACCGTGCCGCGAGCCGGCGAAGCCGTCCTGCGCGAATACGCTGTAGCCCGTCGCCTGGTCCATCACCGTCATGCCCGATGTACCGAGCACCATGGTCTTGTGCGATTCCAGCGGCGATTCCACGCCGAATGATTCCGCCATCGCCTTGATCGGACCGATGCCGAGATAGTCCTTGGCCAGCCGCACCGGCACGGTGTTGATCGACTTGGCGATCGCCGTGATCAGCGTCACATTGCCGGCCGAGCCGCCATTGTAATTGTGCGGCGACCAGCCGCCCCAACTGATCGGCCCGCCCGAGACGACGGAGTCCGGGGTGAAGCCATGCTCCATTGCTGTGGCGTAGACGTAAGGTTTGAATGATGAACCGGTCTGGCGCAGCGCCTTGGTGGCCCGGTTGAATTGACTGGCGCCATAGTCGCGGCCGCCGACAATGGCGCGCACAGCGCCATTGGTCTCGATCACCACAACGGCGCCCTCGGTGACGTTGTATTCCTTGCCGAACTGGCGGAGGTGGAATTCGACGGATTCCTCCGCCGCCTTCTGGATGTTGGCGTCGAATGTGGTGTGGGCGACCAGCGAATGCTGGCCGGGCTTGGCGATCTTCTTGACCTCGTCGAAGGCCCAGTCGAGGAAATAATCCGGGCTCTTCTGCTCGCCGCGGTCGACGATCTCGGCTGGGTGCAGCCGTGCCTGCAACACCTGGCCTTCTGTCATGAAGCCGGAATCGACGAGGTTGGACAGCACCACATTGGCGCGGGCGCGGGCAGCCGGCAGGTTGATGTGCGGGGCGTATTTGGTCGGCGCCTTGAACAGGCCGGCCAGCATCGCCGCCTCGGCGAGGTTCAGATCCTTGACGCTCTTGCCAAAATAGAAATCCGCCGCCGCCTCGATGCCGAACGTGCCGCCACCCATATAGGCGCGGTCGAGATAGAGCTGCAGGATCTCCTTCTTCGACAGATTGGCCTCCAGCCACAGCGAAAGGAAAGCTTCCTTGATCTTGCGCTGCAAGGTCCGCTCATTCGACAGGAACAGGTTCTTGGCCAGCTGCTGGGTGATGCTGGAGCCACCCTGGACGACGGAATTGGCCCGCACATTCTCGAAGATGGCGCGCGACAGGCCGAGCACGTCGATGCCGTAATGCTCGAAGAAACGCCGGTCCTCGGTCGCCAGCACCGCCTTGATGACATGGTCCGGCATCTCGTCGACCGGCACCGAATCGCGCTGGATGATGCCGCGCTGGCCGATCTCGTTGCCGTAGCGGTCGAGGAAGGTGACGGCGAAATCGCCCTGGCTGCGCCAGTCGCCCGTGGTGATCTGGAAGGCCGGCATGGCCAGCGCCAGGAGCACCACAAAGCCGCCGGCGCCCATGGTGAAACTTTCGCTTAGCACCTCGATGATGCCGCGCCGCCAGCCGGTGACGCGGAAGCGCCGCGAAAAAATGGTCGCCGATTCCCAGAACTGGCCGGCCTTGAAGCGGATTTCGTAGAGTGAGGAATCGATCCAGGCATCCACCGCCAGCAGTGCGGCGGCGATCGGGCCTCTTCTCCTTGGACGTCGTTCTAAAGAACTGGCCATTCCCGAAACTCACCCCACCCAGGACCTGAGAACCGCAAGCGGGCAATTTCAGGGCAGGGGTACCCGGCGAAGACTATTCGTCCATTTCAGCCCCGCTCACAAGGGCAGCCAGGCCACACCGCACGGTTTGTTGAGCATGGGCATGCCGCCTGTATCAGCGCGCGGCGATGAAATGTATGAAACGCGCCACATCCGCGTCGCTCGGCTCCCTGCGGCTACGTAGCGGGATTGGCTTTCGTCCTCTCTTCGTCCGCCAAAAGTCGCCACCGCTTGGCAAGGTCACGCCTCCGGCCCGGATAGCGCTCTTCGAGGAGTTCTGCGTGCTCGATCCGATCCATCCGGAAGGTGCGAAAATCCTGGCGCAACTCGCACCACCCGGCGACGAAACGTTTGTCTTCGATAAAACCGAGCATAATCGGCCAGATGACCCGTTGCGTCACGGCACCTGCTGGGTCGCGATAGGCCAGTTGAAGCTTGAATTGCTCACGCATGGCTTGGCGCAGCAATTGGAGATCAACTGACGATGATGAAGGCTTCGCGCGGCCGACATGGAAGGCATTGTCAGTTAGTAGATACCGTAATTCCCCCGGAAGCACCGCCCCCACTTTGGCAATCAGGTTCTGGGCGGCAAGTGCCAACCCGTCATCGGTCTGACGGCTGACCCACTGTGCGCCAAGAGTGAGCGCTTGCAGCTCTTCCTGCGAAAACATAAGGGGTGGCAACAGAAACCCGGGCTTCAGCACATAACCGAAACCTGGCTCTCCCTCGATATCGGCCCCCATCGCCTGCAAGGTCTGGATGTCGCGGTAGATGGTTCGCAATGAGACACCGGCTTCGCGTGCGAGTTCCGTGCCCGGTACAGGACCGCTGTGCCGGCGCAGCATCTGCATACGGTCGAAAAGCCGGTTGCTCTTGGACATCGGACCATTCTACCAGCCAGTGCCAAAAAGTGGCAGTGGCCTGTCACCCCATAGCAACAAGGCCTTTCCCGTTGAGTTTGCGGCCCTTTTCAAGAGTGATGATCAATGGGATCGCGTCCTTGAGCGATACAACGTCGGCGACCGGCAGCTTGAGCGCTCCTTCCTCGGCAGCGCGAGCCAGGCCGTCCAATATGTCCGCCCTGGCGGTGCAGACGATCGGCTTGAGGTGCCGGTTGAAAACCGCCCGGATGAACTTTGCGGGCGTCGGGTTGATGTCGAGAAAGACACCGTGCTTGCGCAGCAAACCAAGCCCTGTCGCGACCGCCATCGTGCCGGCCGTATCGTAGACGACGTCGAAATGGTCGCTAATCTTTGAGAGATCGATAGTGCGATAATCGAACACACGGTGCACTCCCATCTCCTTGGCGCGCTGCATCGCTTGCGCACTGCAACTGCCGGAGACGATGGCTCCCATCATTCGTGCGATCTGGACGGCGGATTCGCCAACCGCACCGGTGCAGCCGTTGATGAAGACCTTGGCGTCGGCCTTGAGGCTTGCCTTGTCGATGATGCCGTTCCAGGCAGTGACGCCTGGAGTTCCAAGACATGCCGCCTCCTCGAAGGAAACGGATGCCGGCTTCTTGGCGAGAAAGGTTTCCGAGGCAACTATGGCTTCGCCAATCGCGCCACCGTCTTTGATTTGGGCAAGCCCGAACACCGCGTCACCCACATCGAAGCGGGTGACATGCGGACCAACGGAAATCACGGTACCGGAAAAGTCGCTGCCCAAGGCGCGAGGGAATTTCTTTCCCGTTACCATCTTGAGCGCACCATTACGCACCTTCCAGTCGATTGGGTTGATGGCGGCGAAGTTGACCTTGACAGCCACCTCCCCCTTGCCAGGCGTGCGAAGCGCGAAGTCTTCGAGCTTCATCAATTCCGGGCCACCATATTGGTGATATTGAATTCGTTTCATGGCAGGTCGTTTCTGTTGAAGATTGGTTCGGCAACAAGCCGCACGTGGCGGCCGGTTGCCGCCGACGCAATCAATTGATGAGGCTTTCGCTGATGGCTTAGTGCGGCTGAACCGTCTGTAAGTAGGCGACGAACGGCGTGCCGTCGTAGATAACCGTCGTCGACGCAATCTTGCCGTCGCTGAGGGTGATATGCTCGGCGACAATCGCGTTGGGAACCGGATAGGTTTCAGAATTGTAGACCACGACGGCATGCTCATCGTCGCCGAAAATTGCGACCGGCGTAAGCTTCTTGATCATCTTGGCGAAGCCTTCTTGGAAGCCGCGGAATGCAAGCGCTCCCTGGAGCTCTCCCACGGGCGACGTGCAGACCACGTCGTCAGCACACAGCGATATGATGGTGTCGACATCCTTTGCGGCCATGGCGTCGAAGTAGGCTTTGGCGACTGTCACGGCCTTGCCGTTTGTTCTGTTCATCGTTCTGTCCTTTGGTGGAGTTCATGATGCGCAGGGTATAGAACAAGGCAGTGACAGATTTTGTCAGCATGATGCGCGCAGATTGCGCCCGACGTCACCTAGCCGCCATGAAGTGCATGAAATGCGCTACATCCGCATCGCTCGGCTCCTGGCCGGTGAAGGCGCGCAGATAGGCGGCGAGAGGGCTGACCCGCGCCTCGACCGGCTCCTTGTGGTCGAGCAAGTAATAGCCGATCTGCATGCAGTAGAGCACGCGCGCCCGGATGAAGGCGTCTTCCTCGTCATAGCCGTGGCGGCGATACATCTCGCGGATGGCGCCAAGACGGTCGTTGGCACAAGGGTCGGCGCGTCGGCTTCGTCACCTCCGGTGGCTATGGTTACACGATTGGCAAAAGCGTCGCGCTGGCGTTGGTCGACGACGATTTCGCCGGGGAGGGAACCGACCTTTCGGTGCACATTGTCGGCGTCGAGCGGCCTGCACGTGTCATCGCGGCTTCACCCTACGACCCTGACGGCAAGGCAATGAGGCAATGAGGAGTGGTGGCCATGGTCGATGATGTCATAAGGGAGACCAGGCGCGAGCGCCGGCGCGGACACACCGGTGAGGCCGGCAGCGGGTCGAGCCGCCACCCGAATTATCGTTCGCTCAAAAACCCGTTCCTGCCGCAGCCGGTGTTTTCGGACGATCGCGTCGTCGCCATCCACGACACGGCACTGCGCGTACTGGAAGAGCTCGGCATCAAGGTGCTGCTGCCCGAGGCGCGCGCGATTTACGCGAAAGCCGGTGCGCTGGTCGATGAGGACAGCCAGATGGTGCGCATCGGTCGAGACATCGTCGCGGCCGCACTGGCCTCGGCGCCAAAGTCGATCCCGGCGCTGGCCGGCGATCGCAGCCGAGACCTCACGCTCGAACTCGGCTCCATGACCTTCCTCGCCGGCGCTGGCGCACCTAACGTCACCGATCTCGAACGCGGCCGCCGGCCGGGCACGCTCAGCGCGTTCGAGGAATTGACCAAGCTCATCCAGCATTTCGACGTACTGCATATGCTTTGCCCCTGCATCGAGCCGCAGGATGTCGACAACCGTTTACGCCACTATGCCGTCAACCGCGCGCAGTTGACGCTGTCCGACAAGTTCCCCTTTGTCTTCGCTCGTGGAACGCCGCAGGTCGAGGATGGGTTTGAGATGATCCGGCTGGCGCGCGGGCTGTCAGAGGATGAATTTCGCGCTGGCGCCCATTGCTACACCATCATCAACACCAATTCACCGCGCCAGCTCGACATTCCGATGGCGCAAGGCATCATCGACTTCGCCCGCGCCGGGCAGGTCCTAGTCATCACGCCGTTCTGCCTCGCCGGGGCCATGGCGCCGATCACGGTCGCCGGCGCGCTGACGCTGCAGCATGCCGAGGCGCTCGCCGGTCTGGCACTGGCGCAGATCGTGCGCCCGGGTGCACCCGTGCTTTACGGTTCCTTCTCCTCCAATGTCGACATGAAGTCGGGCGCGCCGGCATTCGGCACGCCCGAACACGTCAAGGCGACACTTGGGGCCGGCCAACTGGCGCGCTTCATCGGCCTTCCCTGGCGTTCGGGTGCCGGCAGTGCCGCCAACATTTCCGATGCGCAGGCAGCTCATGAGTCGCAGTTCGCCCTTTGGGGTTCGGTGCTTGCCGGCGCCACCGTCTGCATCCACGCGGCGGGCTGGCTAGAGGGTGGCCTGAGTGTCTCTTTCGAGAAGCTGATCACCGACATCGAGGCAGTGCAGTCGATTGCCGAGCTTTGCGCGGCAACTCCTGGCGACGACGACGCGATCGGTTTCGAGGCCATCGCCGAAGTCCAGCCGGGTGGGCATTTCTTCTCGGCCGGCCACACCATGGCGCGCTACCGCACCGCCTTCTACGAGCCGCTGGTCGGCGACTGGTCGAATTTCGGCAACTGGACGCAGTCCGGTTCGAAGTCGGCCACCGAACGCGCCACCGGCATCTGGAAGCGGGTGCTGGCCGACTTCCAGCCACCGGCTTCGGCGGCTGCGACATCAGGTATTCTCGATGAATTCATAGAGCGGCGCACCGAACAGGGCGGGGCAGCACCGGTCTCGTGAAAGGAACGCAACGGCAATGATAATCTGCTGGGCCGCCGGATATTGACCGGGCGGTCCTGTTTTTCACGCTATATGCACGCGGCCCGGCTCACGGGCCGATCGCTCTCAGCGATCAGTGGAGCCCGCCGCCCACGCGCCGGGCCCCTCCTTTGTCGTCACCGATCACGCATGCGCGTGCGGGTGATGAACGTCCCAGACTGCCCAGGCCGATGCGAGAACCACCAGCACGCCAAGAACCACATGGGTTCCCATTGCGTTTGCGTTCGCCATAAAACCAAGCAGCCAGGGCGAGACGATTAGCCAGAGCCCGAGAACAAGATTCACCCACTCTTCCCACTCGGCGAATACGGAAAGCGTCGCGAAAGCCAGCGCACCGAGCACAACGCCAACAATCCAGGCGTTGTAAGCGGCAGTGGTTTCAGCGGCGAAGCCGACTACCCAGGGTGAGACGAACAGGCAAACGGCAAGGATCAGATTAATCAAATCCTGGCCACGTTTTCCTTCCATGAGTTTATTGGCCATGACAACCTCCATAGAGAAGCTTGACCAAAGCACTACGTTTCGCGTGCACCGCACGCTTAGTTGTTGATATAATTACGCTTCAAATGACCTTCAAGGACCTGCCCCAGGGCGGCCGATGGCTGCGAAGTCATGGCGTAGCTACCGAACAGGGTCGGAGCGGCCTCTAGAGGGTCAACGCAGGATGGCAACCGCCCGGCGCGAATAGGTGGTGTCGTCGAGTTGGCCGAGCATGAATGCCGCCACATCGGCACGCGTCAATGTCGGCAGCAGGGATGCTGCCCGAATATCATTGCCGTGGCGGAATTCACCGGTTGCCGCACCGTTTGTGAGCTTGGGCGGCCGCACGATGGTCCAGTCGAGGCTGGATTGGACGATAAGCTTTTCCTTCGCCTCGTGATCGGCCACCTTCATTATGCAGCACAAGCGGCACTAGGACACCGCCGAGCAGCGGCCCCAATTGCCGCCGGCTGTCGCAGACGCCAAGGAACGAAAGATAGATGAGCCGGGCAGGGCCGGTCCGCTGCATGGCATCGACGATGAAGCCGATACCGGCAACCACAGCCGGGTCGTGTTTCAGCGGCACGCTGACCCCGAGACAGCTGAAAACTGCCTCATGCCCGCTGACGGCGTGCGTCACCGCCTGGTGATCGGCGACATCTCCGACGATCACCCTCAGGTTTTCATGGCTGACGGCAAGCTTGCTCGGGGTGCGAGCGAAGGCGGTAACCGCATGGCCTTTTGCCAGCGCTGCCGAGACGAGGACGCGCCCAGTGGCACCTGAGGCGCCAAAGATGAGCAGTTTCATCATCCGCTCCCCTGGAACTGATCAGCCTGCCGCGCCCCTGAGGGAACGCAGCGCGCGTCTCACATGGGCCGCTTGTCGCCGGTCTTCGGTGGTTCGCGGCGTATCGTGCCGGCATCGGTCTGCCCGTGCTTGTCGGCGGCAAGCCGGCGAATGCGATCGAAGCGGCTTTCCTCAGCCGGCTTGGTCGCAGGCACAGCATTTGGCTTCGGAGCGAAATTGATCATCTGTCGATCTCCCTGTCGTTGCTGAGTGCTGACTGACGGAAATCCTTGGGCGCGCCGGGGAAATGCCCCCGGCGGCCGCTGTCGCCCGCCCGGCTTTCCCGGGCGGGCCTTTCAAGCGGGTGGTCAGTAGCCGCCCATGCCGCCGCCGCCGCCACCACCTGCCGGTGCCGCATCCTTCGGCGGAACGTCGGTGATCATCGCTTCGGCGGTGATCAGAAGCGCTGCGATCGAGCCGGCATCCTGCAGTGCGGTGCGCACCACTTTCGCCGGATCGACGATGCCCGCCTTGATCATGTCGACATAGACCTCGTTCTGGGCATCAAAGCCCTGATTGTGATCCTTGCTCTCGGACAGCTTGCCGACGACGATCGAGCCTTCGACGCCGGAATTCTCGGCGATCTGGCGGATCGGCGCCTCGAGTGCCCTGAGCACGATCGAAATGCCCGCCGTCACATCGTCATTGGCTCCGGTGAGGCCGGTAAGCGCCGATCTGGCACGCAGAAGTGCGACGCCGCCACCGGGGACGATGCCTTCTTCCACTGCCGCGCGCGTGGCGTTCAGTGCGTCGTCGATGCGGTCCTTCTTTTCCTTCACTTCCGACTCAGTGACGCCACCGACGCGGATGACGGCAACGCCGCCGGCGAGCTTGGCCAGCCGCTCCTGCAGCTTCTCCTTGTCATAGTCGGACGTCGTCTCTTCGATCTGCCCCTTGATCTGGGCGATGCGCGCCTGGATGGTCGCCTTGGTGCCGGCGCCGTCGATGATCGTGGTGGTGTCCTTCTCGATCAGCACCCGCTTGGCGCGGCCGAGCATCTCGATGGTGACGTTTTCGAGCTTGATGCCGAGATCCTCGGAAATCATCTGGCCCGATGTCAGCACCGCGATGTCTTCCAGCATCGCCTTGCGGCGGTCGCCGAAGCCCGGTGCCTTGACGGCCGCGACCTTGAGGCCGCCGCGCAGTTTGTTGACGACCAACGTCGCCAGCGCTTCGCCCTCGACGTCTTCCGAAATGATCAGCAGCGGCCGGCCGCTCTGCACCACCGCCTCGAGGATCGGCAGCATCGCCTGCAGATTGCCGAGCTTCTTCTCGTGGATGAGGACGTAAGGCTCTTCCAATTCGACGCGCATCTTGTCGGCATTGGTGACGAAATAGGGCGAGAGATAGCCGCGGTCGAACTGCATGCCTTCGACGACGTCGAGTTCGGTGTCGGCGGTCTTGGCTTCCTCGACGGTGATGACGCCGTCATTGCCGACCTTGTCCATAGCCTTGGCGATCATGGCGCCGACAGTGGCGTCGCCATTGGCGGCGATGGTGCCGACCTGGGCGATCTCGGCCGACGACTTGACCTTCTTGGCCTTCGCCTTGATGTCCTTGACCACGGCGGCGACAGCCTGGTCGATGCCGCGCTTGAGATCCATCGGGTTCATGCCGGCGGCAACGAGCTTGGCGCCTTCGCGCAGGATCGAGGCGGCCAGCACCGTGGCGGTGGTGGTGCCGTCACCGGCGAGGTCGTTGGTCTTCGAAGCCACTTCGCGCACCATCTGCGCGCCCATGTTCTCGAACTTGTCGGCAAGCTCGATTTCCTTGGCGACGGTGACGCCGTCCTTGGTGATGCGCGGCGCGCCATAGGCCTTGTCGATGATGACGTTGCGGCCCTTGGGGCCAAGCGTGACCTTCACCGCATTGTTGAGGATCTCGACGCCGCGCAGCATGCGGTCGCGCGCGTCGGTGGAGAATTTGATTTCCTTGGCAGACATTTTTTTCATCCAGTTCGCATTTGGAGTGGACCGTCACCGCGCAGATGCGCGGCGCTTCAGTCAGGCGGCCTTCTTGGCTTCGACGGCCTTTTCGATAACGCCCATGATGTCGGCTTCCTTCATGATCAGAAGGTCCTCGCCATCGATCTTGACCTCGGTGCCCGACCATTTGCCGAACAGGATCAAGTCGCCTGCCTTGACATCGAGCGGAACAAGCGCGCCGTTTTCGTCGCGTGCGCCGGGCCCGACGGCGATGACTTCGCCTTCCTGCGGCTTTTCCTTGGCATTGTCGGGGATGATGATGCCGCCCTTGGATTTGGTATCGCCTTCGGCGCGCCGGATGACGACGCGGTCGTGGAGTGGCCGAAACTTCATGAGAACTTCTTTCTGGGGCCTGCACAGGCGGCCACACCGCTCTTATAGGCGCGTTGGCACTCGATAGATAGGAGTGCCAAAAATTATTCGCGGGCAACTCAGAATATTAAAAGTATTATGTGGCCTGAGGATTTCCAGATATCGCGCTCCGTCTAAATAATTCAAAAAATTGAATTTCTGCGCCAAAGCGACTATTTATATGGAAAGTTTCATTTCAGCGGTTTCAGGCACAAGGGAGATTTAAGCGATGGCCGACGGCAATCAGAGTATCATGGAAAAAGCTGAGGCCCGCTTCATGGACAAGCAGAAGAAAACGGCCGAGCGCAACAAGGCAACCTCCGATTACGTATCCGAGGCAAGAGCCAGGGAGATCAAGACCGCAAGGCTCAGGGGATTGCGCCTGGCCAAGGAAGAGGCCGACCGCGTTGAGGAAGCCCTGAACCCGACACCGAAGAAGAAGCGGGCGACAGTCAAGAAAGCTGCCGCCGCACCGAAGGGAGCCAAGTCATGAGCCTGACATTCCCCAATCCAAGCCGCAGCTATGACGAGGCCGGCAAGCGCATCCGCTTTGTCGGCCATGACGGCATGTTCCAGATTTCCTTCTCTGTCGCCGCCGATGCAATCTCGAAGGCGCCATCTGGGACGGCGACCTCGGAAGCCACCTATCTGGCAGCCTTCGATACGGCGTCCAGGTCCATCCATGACATTGCCAGCAAGGCGTATGCGCGCACCCGCAAGAGCATATATGTGCTCACCGCCGCGGATTTCAGTTAGCTCCCGGCCGTGATCGGCCTGGATCAGGATTTGCGGTCGGCTTTTGCCCGCCGCTTGACGTCCCGGCTGTTCAGGCGGTCGGCCAACGCTTCCGCATCGCGCACATTCATGCCGATCATGACCTGATGCTTGAGCTCGACAGGCTGGCCGGTGAAGATGTCGAAGATAGTCCAGCTCTCCGGCTGGTCCATGCGCAAGGCGTAGCGGTTTGCCATGCGGCGTCAGGCCCGTGACATGAAAAACGCCGCCGCCAGGATCAGGATCGTCCAGACCAGCACCGACAGCTTCAAGATCAGGCCGCCATGCGCGGAAAGGACCTTCCGCATGCGCAAAGCTGCGCTATTCATGCTCTTGGACAGCGTGGATGCCGCCGCAATCACGACCGGCGGCTTGACGCCGAGCTTTCCAAAAGCCGGCAGCAGCGATGGCGTTCGCATGAAATGACCTCGAATTGTCGGAGAAAACAGGCCTCCTCATAACACCCTTCTTGAAACTCCCTGCATGCCAAATAGAAACCGGTCGGTGAAACGGCGCGGCCGCCCGATTCGCAACTTGCGTGGGGCCGGTTGTCATCTGGCGAAATCGGCGCAACGCAGTTAGGTTGCGCGCGAAACTGATAGCGGCATGAGGTTTGTTCAGGGGCATGATGCCGAAAAGTGTGAAGCGGTTTTCGGATGTCATCATGCTCTTAGGCGTGACAGGCGGACGGAGACGAGGATGACGGCGCCCGGCGATTTGCTGCAAGCCTTGTTCATGAGATTGAAGAGCGACGCCTCGCTGACGGCGCTGCTCGGCGGCGCCGGATTGCGCGAGCAGGCGGCCGACAGTGCCGCCTTCCCCTATGTCACCTATGGCCGGACCAGCGCTTTCGATCTCGACACCGGCGCCGACAACGATGACGACCAGCTGATCACGCTGCATGTCTGGTCGAAGGCGCAAGGCGATGCCGAGACGCGTCTGATCATGGACAGCATCCGGGCGCGCCTCGACGGCGCTGCATTCGCCACCGGCTCGCGCGAACAGACACGCCTGTCGCTGGAGTTCGCCGAGGCGCGCTATGACGAGGATCTAGCGCTCCATCACGGGCTGCTGCGGATTCGCGCCATCACGCAGCAAAATTGATAGAGGCAGCCTAAATCTGCGCCTGGATCTCGGCCTTGTCGATGACCGACCACACCTTGCGGATACGACCCTCTCCGAATTCGTAGAAAACATTCTCGGCGAACGACACGCGCTTGCCATTCACCGGCAGGCCGAACAGCATTCCCTTTGGATGACAGTCGAAATGCAGGCGCGCCGCCACTCGCGGTGGTTGGCAGACCAGCAGTTCGATGTTGAAACCGAGATCGGGAATGGCCTCGAAATCGCCTTCGAGCATGCGGCGATAGCCTGACAGGCCCAGCATTTCGCCATTGTGCTGAACTTCATTGCCGACGAACTTTCCGAGATTGGCCCAGTCCTGGGCATTCAGGCAGGCGATGTAGCCCCGGTAGAGGTCGGCAAGATCATTATCCGTCATGGCCCACTCCGATGGTTTGGCGTTTCCTACGCTAATTAGGGCGCCCTTGAGGATGGTCGCGCCTTGACCTCTTCCCAATCCATCTACGACTTGAGAACCTGCTCGCAAAAACCATAGCCGAGCTGCCGGTTTTCCGGCTATGAATCCCATTCCCGGTCTGAGGGGACTGGGCGGCATGATCGCATTCATTCGTTTCGCGCGCAGGGGATATTGCGGGGATGGATTTTCAACCGTTCACCGTTCATTTCACGTTCAGCACAGTTGCGTTACAACGCCGACCATGAAAACGCTTCGCTCCCATTTCAGAACCGCGACACTGGCGCTTGGCATCGCCGGCGTGTTGGCGTCGCAGGCGACGCCGGCAGCTGCGGCCGACTGCTACGCGATCGGCCAGCAGGTTGCCGAGCAGAATGGCGGCACACTGGCCAAGGCCTCGCGGTCGACGCGTGGCGGCCAGGAGGTCTGCGTCATCGTCGTGCTCGTTCCTGGCAAGAACGGTCAGCGCCCCCGCCGGTCCGAGATCGTCGTCCCGGCGAACTGACCCCATTGTTTCCCAGGCCGCCGGAATCGGCCTATATCTGAGACATCAACAGGCCTGACCAATCATGCGCGTACTCGTTGTCGAAGATGACAAGGATCTGAACCGGCAGCTGGCCGACGCGCTGGTCGATGCCGGCTATGTCGTCGACCGCGCCTATGACGGCGAGGAGGGCCATTTCCTCGGCGACACCGAGCCTTACGACGCCGTCGTGCTCGACATCGGTCTGCCGCAGATGGACGGCATCAGCGTCGTCGAGCGCTGGCGCCGCAACGGCCGCAAGATGCCTGTGCTGATCCTGACCGCGCGCGACCGCTGGAGCGACAAGGTATCGGGCATCGACGCCGGCGCCGACGACTACGTCACCAAGCCGTTCCACATCGAGGAGGTGCTGGCGCGGTTAAGGGCGCTGATTCGGCGCGCCGCCGGCCATGCTTCATCCGAACTCACTTGCGGGCCGCTGCGCCTCGACACCAAGGCCTCCAAGGCCGATGTCGACGGTCAGCCGCTGAAGCTGACCTCGCACGAGTTCCGTTTGCTTGCCTATCTGATGCACCATATGGGCGAGGTGGTGTCGCGCACCGAACTGGTCGAGCATCTCTACGACCAGGATTTCGACCGCGATTCCAACACCATCGAGGTCTTCGTCGGCCGGCTGCGCAAGAAGATGGGTATCGATATGATCGAAACCGTGCGCGGCATGGGCTATCGCATGCGTGAGCCGGAGGCGTAAGGCGGAACCGCTCCCCATACCAGCAAGGAAGCCTTTTTCGGCACGGCTCTGGCCGCGCTCGCTGGCCTTCCGCGTCATCGGCTTTTCCACCATCTGGGCCATCCTCACTTTGATCGTCATCTTCACCCTGATCACCACGCTCTACCGCCAAGCCAGCGAGCGTGGCTTCGACAGCCTTTTGTCGGCGCATCTGTTCAACCTGATCGGCTCCGTCGGCGTTTCCGAATCCGGCCAGCTCACCGGCGCTCCCGACCTCGGCGACCTGCGCTTCTCGGAGCCGAATTCAGGCTGGTACTGGTCGGTGGAGCCGGCTTCCGAAGGCGTGCATGGCAACCTTCATTCGTCCTCGATGACCACGACGATCCCGTCGCCGACCGTCGCCGAGGTGCCTTTCAATTCCAGTTTCCAGCGCAGCTATTCCACCGACGGCATCGGCGACGAGGAACTGCAAGTGTTCGAAAGCGAATTCGTCCTCGACGCCAAGAACCGCGCCGCACGCTTCCGCGTCATGGGCAACAAGACCGAACTCGAGCAGGAGATCGCCACCTTCCAGGGCCGCCTCTTAACCTATCTCAGCCTGTTCGGCGTCGGCATGATCGCCATCAACGCCATCGCCATCCTGCTCGGCCTGCAGCCACTGCGCCGGGTCCGCAATGCGCTCGCCATGGTGCGCGAAGGCACGGCGCAGCGGCTCGACGGCCAGTTCCCCGCCGAGATCGAGCCGCTCGCCAACGAGACCAATGCGCTGATCGAAAACAACAAGCGCATCGTCGAGCGCTCACGCACGCAGGTCGGCAATCTCGCCCATTCGCTGAAGACGCCGCTCGCCGTGCTGATCAATGAGGGGCGGGCGCTCGGCGGCGCCAAGGGCCAGCTCATCGCCGACCAGGCCGCCTCGATGCAGAAGCAGGTCGATCATTATCTGCAGCGCGCCCGGGTCGCGGCGCAGCGCGATAGCGTTGTCTACCGTACGCCGGTGACGCCGCTGGTCCAGCGCATGGTGCGCGTGCTGCAAAAACTCAAGCCTGATGTCAGTCTGTCGCTTGCGCTGCCGGCGGCCGACATCGTCTTTGCCGGCGAGCGCCAGGATCTGGAGGAACTGCTCGGCAATCTGCTCGACAATGCCATGAAATGGGCAAAGAGCACTGTCGCCGTGTCCGTCACGCCGGCCGGCGCCGCCGGCTTGTTCGAGATCGCGATCGAGGATGACGGTCCAGGCATTCCTGAGGACAAGGCGCGCGATGCGCTGAAACGCGGCCGGCGCCTCGACGAGACCAAGCCAGGCACCGGGCTCGGGCTTGCCATTGTCGCCGACCTCGTCAACGAGTATGGCGGCGCTCTGGCGCTGGACCGCTCTGCCATGGGCGGGCTGAAGGCGGTGGTACGCTTGCGGAGCCTGCAATGATGCATTTCCAGGGCCAATCGACATGGCTGGGCGCCTGTGTTAAGGCGACCTGTCGATTGCTCCTCGGATGGTCGGCAAACGGCCAAATTTCCGACAAATATCAATACTATGGCCAGCAGACATCCCCGATGACGCGGCCCCTAGCGCATCCCGTTCAAGAAAACCGGTTGTTGGCATGAAGATTCGCGTTGCGCTCGTTTCCGCACTGCTCGCTCTCTCCGGCTGCGGAACCCTGAGCAAGGGCAGCGGCCCGGATATCTCCGTCACCAACCCGCCCGCGACGCCTCCTTCAGGGGCCAAAGTCGCGACGACGATCATTTCGGCCATGGCCGGCGGGCTCGTCGGCGGATCGATCGGCAGTGGCCTGAACGAGACCGAGAAGCGCAAGGCGCTCGAGGCGGAATACAAGGCCCTCGAATACACGGCGAGCGGCCAGAAGGTGATGTGGAAGAGCGACAGTTCGGCCCATTCCGGCGAAGTCGTCGCGGCCCAGCCGTACCGCGTCGGCTCGCAGGATTGCCGCCAATACACCCATACGGTGTTCACCGGCACGGCCGGCCAGACCGCGCGTGGCACCGCCTGCCGCAACGCTGACGGCAGCTGGACGCCGCTGACCTGACCGTTCGGGCCGGCTGATCGGGCTTGCTTGCTCGCTGCCGTCAAAGCGTCGCAGTGTGTCCGTGTTGGCAGAGCGGGGCTCTCGCTCTATTGGAAGAACCATGCTGTTCTGGGTCATAGCTGCAATCCTCACGCTGGGCGCAAGCCTGGCGGTGCTGCTGCCGCTGACCGGCGGCGGCAAGGGCGCTTCGTCCAGCAACGACCATGACCTCGAAGTCTATCGTGACCAACTGGCCGAGCTTGAGCGCGACGCCTCGCGCGGCCTGATCCAGCCGGCGGAAGCCGAGGAGGCGCGTGCCGAAATCGCCCGCCGCATCCTTCGCCTGGGAGATGTTGGTCAAGCCAATACCGGCCAGGTCGATGCGCCCGGCGCGCGGCAGCCGTCGAGGGCGGCCAGGCTGGTGGCGACATCAGCGGTGCTGGTGGTCCCGCTGCTGAGTTGGGGCCTGTACAGTCAGCTTGGCTCGCCCGATTTGCCGTCGCAGCCGCTTGCCGAACGGCTGGCCAAGAACCCGGCCGATAGTTCGGTCGATGAATTGGTGGCGCGCGCCGAGGCCCATCTTGCCGCCAATCCGTCCGATGGCAGGGGATGGGACGTGCTCGCCCCGATCTATCTGCGCCTGCAGCGCTTTTCCGATGCGGTGACAGCCTATCGCAACGCCATCCGCCTCGATGGCGACACCGCTGCCCGCGAGGCCGGTCTCGGCGAAGCGATCGCCAATGCCGCCGGCGGCATTGTCTCGGCCGATGCGCAATCGGCATTCGAGCAGGCATTGAAGCTCGACCCGGCAAACCAGAAAGCCGCCTTCTACCTGGCCATGGCGCTGGCGCAGGAAGGCCGCTTGGCAGAGGCGACCGCTGCCTGGCAGAAGATGCTCGGTCTCCTGCCGCCGGATTCGCCTTGGCGGGGCGCTGTCCAACAGGCGTTGGCCGAGGCCGCCAAGCGCAGCGTCGCGTCAGGAGAGCCCGCGAAAGGCCCCGATGCCGCAGCCGTCGATGCCGCCTCGTCGATGGCGCCGCAGGACAGGCAGGCCATGATCGACACCATGGTCGCCGGTCTCGATGAAAAACTGCGGCAAAATCCGCGCGACACGGAAGGATGGATGCGGCTCATTCGTTCCTATGTGGTGCTGGGCAAGGCCGACAAGGCGCGCGAAGCGCTGCATCGCGGTATTGCCGTTTTCGGCGCCGATAGTGAGGAAGCGAAGAAATTCACCGCCTTTGCCGCCTCGCTCGGCCTGACGGCGACGGAGTAGGGCATGACGCGTAAGCAGAAGCGATTGTCCGTGATCATCGGAGGCCTCGCCTTCCTCGGCGCCGCCACCGGACTGACCTTCTATGCGCTCGGCCAGAAGGCCTCCTATTTCTACATGCCTGCCGACCTGACCACCGCCAGCGTCCAGCCGGGACAGCGGATCCGGCTCGGTGGCCTCGTCGAAAAGGGCACGGTCGTGCGCGAGCAGGGCGCGACGGTTGCCTTCTCGGTGACCGACACCCACAAATCGGTCAAGGTCACCTATACCGGCATCCTGCCCGACCTGTTCCGCGAGGAACAGGGAGTCATCACCGAGGGCGCTTTCGGCTCGGATGGCGTCTTCGTCGCCGACAGCGTGCTGGCCAAGCATGACGAGCGTTATATGCCCAAGGAAGTGGCCGATGGGCTGAAGGCCAAGGGCGTCTGGCAAGAGAGCAAGAGTGAGTAATGGTTGAGACCGGACATTTCGCGCTCGTCCTCGCCTTCGCCCTGTCGCTGGTGCAGACGCTGGTGCCGCTCATCGGCGCCCGCACCGGCAATCAGCGGCTGATGGCTGTAGGCGGCCCGGTCACAGTCACCGGCTTCGCGCTGACCGCGCTCTCGTTCGCAGCCCTCGCCGGCGCCTATGCCAGCTCCGATTTCTCGGTGGCCAGCGTCTGGGAAAACTCGCATTCGCTGCAACCGCTCATCTACAAGATCACCGGAACCTGGGGCAATCACGAAGGCTCGATGCTGCTCTGGGTGCTGATCCTGACCTTCTTCGGCGCGCTGGTCGCCGTCTTCGGCTCAAATTTGCCGGCAACGCTGCGCGCGAATGTGCTGGCCGTGCAAGGGGCGATCGGCGCCACCTTCTTCCTGTTCATCCTGGCAACGTCCAATCCGTTCATCCGGCTCAATCCGGCGCCGATCGAAGGCCGCGATCTCAACCCGGTTCTGCAGGACCTCGGCCTCGCCATCCACCCGCCGCTGCTCTATCTCGGCTATGTCGGCTTCTCCATCTGCTTTTCCTTCTCGGTCGCGGCCCTCATCGAAGGCCGCATCGATGCGTCCTGGGCGCGCTGGGTGCGACCATGGACGCTGGTCGCCTGGCTGTTCCTCACCGGCGGCATCGCCATGGGCTCATACTGGGCCTATTACGAGCTTGGCTGGGGCGGCTTCTGGTTCTGGGACCCAGTCGAAAACGCCTCCTTCATGCCGTGGCTGGCAGGCACCGCGCTCTTGCATTCGGCGATCGTCATGGAGAAGCGCTCGGCTCTCAAGATCTGGACGCTGCTGCTCGCCATCCTCACCTTCTCGCTGTCGTTGCTCGGCACCTTCCTGGTGCGCTCCGGCGTGCTGACCTCGGTGCATGCCTTCGCCACCGACCCGACGCGCGGCATCTTCATTCTGTGCATATTGACATTGTTCATCGGCGGCTCGCTGGCGTTGTTTGCGCTGCGCGCCTCCAGGCTTACGGCCGGCGGCCTGTTCCACCCGATCTCGCGCGAAGGTGCGCTGGTGCTCAACAATCTGTTCCTGACCACGGCCACCGCCACCGTGCTGGTCGGCACGCTCTATCCGCTGGCGGTCGAGGCGCTTTCGGCCGGCAAGATCTCGGTCGGTGCGCCGTTCTTCAACCTGACATTCGGCCCGCTGATGGTGCCGCTGCTGGTCCTGGTCCCCTTTGGGCCACTGCTCGCCTGGAAGCGCGGCGACCTCTATGCGGTCGCTCAGCGCCTGATGGCCGCCTTCGCCGCCGCCCTTCTGGCGATGCTGGTCACCGGCCTGTTCATCGACGGCGCATCAGTGTTCGCCGCTCTTGGCGTCGGCCTTGCCTTCTGGCTGGTCTGCGGCGCGCTCACCGACCTTGCCGTCAAATCCGGCTTCGGCAATGTGTCGCCTTCCACCATGCTGCGCCGTTTCGCCGGCCTGCCGCGTTCGGTGTTCGGCACCGCCCTGGCCCATCTCGGCCTCGGGCTGACGACGCTTGGCATTGTCGGCACGCTGTGCTTCGGCACCGAAAAAATCCTGTCGATGCATGCCGGCGAGAGCGTCGAACTCTCCGGCCACACGCTGCGCTTCGAAGGGCTCTATCCCGCGCAGGGCCCGAACTACAGCGAGGACCGCGGCCGCTTTTCCTTGATCGGCGCCGATGGCGGCGTTGCGGCTGAAATCACCTCGGCCAAGCGCTTCTTTCCGGTGCGGCAGACGACGACGACCGAATCCGGCATCGAGACGATCGGGTTCAGCCAGCTCTATCTGTCGCTGGGCGACGAGGGCACCGACGGTTCGGTCGTCGTGCGCCTGTGGTGGAAGCCGCTGGTGACGCTGATCTGGGGCGGTGCTCTCGTGATGATGGCGGGCGCGGCAATGTCGCTGTTCGACCGCCGCCTGCGTGTCGGCGCGCCCTCGCGCCGCCGCAAGCCGACAGCTGCCATGCCATCGGCAGGCCTGCCGTGAGCACCAGGTTCTCGCTGGCCTCGCTCGTCCTGCTGCTGACGCTGTTGTTCGCCGGCGCAGCGCAAGCAGTGAAACCCGACGAGGTTCTCGCCGATCCCGCGCTCGAGGCGAGGGCGCGGCTGCTGTCGGAAGGCCTGCGTTGCATGGTCTGCCAGAACCAGTCGATCGACGAATCCGATGCCGACCTTGCCCGCGACCTGCGCATTCTGGTGCGCCAGCGCCTCGTTGCCGGCGATACCGACCAGCAGGTGATGGACTATATCGTGTCGCGCTATGGCGAGTTCGTGCTGTTGAAGCCGCGCTTCAGCTTGCGCAACGCCTTGCTGTGGGGCACGCCGGTGCTTCTGCTGCTGGTCGGCGGCGTCTTCATCGTGCTCACCACGCGCTCCCGCCGCTCGCTGGCAACCAAGGCGCTGAGCGCCGAGGAACAGGCGGCGCTGGACAAGATGCTGAACGATTAGGCTCGATTCGGCCCTCGGCGATTGGCCGCTATTATCTTGTGTTCCGCTTCGATCAAGGCGTCAATTTCCGCCATCGCTTCTTCATGGGGCACCAAGTGGCCAGCCACGGCATCGGCGATGCCGCGTTTGATGCCTTCGATAATGTCGCACTCCCGAATTGTCTTGGTGGTGTTTTGTGTCATGGACCCGCGCCGTTCGCTGTGCTGTTAGAACAGAGCAGTAGGTGAGCACCGCAAACATTACAAAACTTTCATGAACCGGAAATGGCGCCGTAATGTGCGCCTCTCTATTCCTCTTTTCCGAGGATGCTCTGCCTGAGCCGCATCCAGTGAAAAGAGGATACAAGATCCATGTCTATTGCCCCCAATTCATATTCCCGCACTCGCAAGCGCCTGTTGGCCGCTGCCGCCTCGCTCGCCATTGCCGGTGCCATTGGTTTCGGCGCCGTCACCACCGGCACGGCCCCAGTTCTGGCCGACGCCGTGCGGGTCGAGGCGCCGCAGGTGCCGGGCTTTGCCGATGTCGTCGAGCGCGTTTCGCCCGCCGTGGTTAGCGTCAAGGTCAAGGCCAAGATCGAACCTGCCGCCGATGACGGTTCCGACCAGTCCGATGATCCGGACGGCATGAACAACCTGCCCGACAATCCGCAGCTGCGCCAGTTCTTCAAGCAATTCCGTGGCTTCGGCGACCAGAACGGCCAGTTCGGCAATCGCCGCTTCAACCGTCGCGACCACAACAACGACCAGCCCCGCCCGGTGGCGCAGGGTTCGGGCTTCTTCATCTCCGATGACGGCTATCTCGTCACCAACAACCATGTCGTCGAGGAAGGCTCTGCCTTCACCGTTGTGATGAATGACGGCAAGGAACTCGACGCCAAGCTGATCGGCACCGATCCGCGCACCGATCTGGCCGTGCTCAAGGTCGACGGCGTCGGCAAGTTCACCTATGTCGACTTCGCCGACGATTCCAAGGTTCGCGTCGGCGACTGGGTGGTGGCTGTCGGCAATCCATTCGGCCTCGGCGGCACCGTGACCGCCGGCATCGTCTCGGCCCGTGGCCGCGACATTGGGGCCGGCCCTTATGACGACTTCATCCAGATCGACGCCTCGGTCAACCGCGGCAATTCTGGCGGACCGACCTTCAACCTCAACGGCCAGGTCGTCGGCATCAACACCGCGATCTTCTCACCCTCGGGCGGCAGCGTCGGCATCGCCTTCGACATTCCGGCCTCGACCGCCAAGCAGGTTGTGCAGGATCTGATGAAGAGCGGCTCGGTGCAGCGTGGTTGGCTCGGCGTCGAAATCCAGCCGGTCACGTCGGATATCGCCGAATCGCTGGGCTTGAAGTCGCAGAACGGGGCTCTGGTCTCCAGCGCCCAGGACGGCGGTCCCGGCAAGAAGGCAGGCATCACCGCCGGTGACGTGATCACCCAGGTCGAAGGCAAGGACGTTGCATCGCCGAAGGAACTGGCTCGCCTGATCGGTGCCTATTCGCCCGGCAAGTCGGTCGACGTCACCGTGTGGCGCGACGGCAAGAGCGAGACGATCAAGGTCGACCTCGGCACGCTGCCGTCCACCGACAAGCAGGCCTCGGCCGACCCGCAGCAGCCTGCAGCACCGGCAAAGCCGGCCGCGCTGGCCGATCTCGGCCTCACCGTCACCAAGTCGGAGAACGGCAAGGGTCTGGTGGTGACCGACGTCGACCCCGACAGCGATGCCGCCGACCGCGGCATCCAGCCCGGCGATGTCATCACCTCGGTCAATTCGACGGAAGTGAACGGCACCGAGGACGTCGCCAAGGCGATGGCCGATGCGGTCAAGTCCGGCCGCAAGGCGGTGCTGATGCAGATCACCCGCGATGACTCGAACCGCTTCGTCGCGCTTCCGGTCGCCAAGGGCTGACATCGAACACTTTTCCAGTGCGGCGGTTTCAACACCCCCGAGCCGCCGCACGGGAAAGCAAGGGGCCGAACGCGTTAGTCAGTCATCGTGTTCTGCCCCCGGCGGCAGCGGGCTCCCATCGCCCGCTGCCGCTCTAACAGCAAAGCATGTCGCCCAAAAGTGTACGGCGGTTTTGGAATAACGACATGCTTGAACGAAAGCTTTTCACGCTCATGGCGGCCCCTCAATCTTCCAGCGAAATCGCGTATAACGGCTCTATGAAGATTCTCGTCATAGAAGACGATCGCGAGGCGGCCGACTACATGCAGAAGGCCTTTACCGAGGCCGGACACACCGCCCATGTCGCCGGCGACGGCGAAACCGGCTTCGCGCTTGCCGATGCCGGCGACTATGACGTGATGGTGGTCGACCGTATGATGCCGCGCCGCGACGGGCTCTCCGTCATTGCCGGCCTGCGCTCGCGCGGCAACACCACGCCGGTACTGATCCTGTCGGCGCTGGGCGAGGTCGATGACCGCGTCACCGGTCTGCGCGCTGGCGGCGACGACTATCTGACCAAGCCCTATGCCTTTTCCGAATTGCTCGCCCGCGTCGAGGTGCTGAACCGCCGCGCCAGCGCCAGGGAAGCCGAAACCGTCTACCGGGTCGGCGATCTCGAGCTCGACCGTCTCTCCCATTCCGTGAAGCGCGCCGCGCGCGAGATCACGCTGCAGCCGCGCGAATTCCGCCTGCTCGAATATCTGATGCGCCACGCCGGCCAGGTGGTGACGCGCACTATGCTGCTCGAAAATGTCTGGGACTATCATTTCGATCCGCAGACCAACGTCATCGACGTGCATGTCTCGCGGCTGCGCGGCAAGATCGAGAAGGGTTTCGACAAGCCGATCCTGCACACCGTCCGCGGCGCCGGCTATATGCTGAAGAGCTAGAGCATGATCCCAAAAAGTGGGTACCGGTTTTTGGAAAAGATCATGCTCCAACAAAGGGGTAGATCATGATGAGATTTCAACCAAATCTCATCATGATCTAGACATCCATGGCCCTTTCCCTGCCGGCCATCATGAGGACGACGGCGGCGCGGCTTTCGGCGCTTTATTTCCTGCTTTTTGCCCTCTGTGCCGTGCTGCTGGTCTTCTACATGACGTCGCTATCGGCGCGCATGCTGACCGGCCAGACCCAGCAAACCATCAATGACGAGGTGCTGGGCCTTGCCCGCGCCTATCAGCGCGGCGGCCTGCCGGTGCTGGTGCGCGTGGTCGAGCAGCGCTCGCGCCAGCCCGGCGCCAACCTCTATCTGATCGCCGACGCCAACGGCCAGATCCTGACCGGCAATGTGCAGAGCCTGGAGCCGGGCGTGCTCGAGACCGATGGCTGGACGACCGAGCCATTCTCCTACCGCCGCTTCGGCGAAGGCGAACTTGAGCGGCAGCGCAATCAGGCTGCCGACCCTAACGGGGCGCAGCCCGGCGAGACCGAAATTCAGTCCGAGGGCGAGAAGGGCCACAATGCCATCGCGCTGGTGCTCAGGCTACCCAACCAGATGATCATGCTTGTAGGCCGCGATCTCGGCGAGCCCGAGCGCTTCCGTGCCGTCATTCGCCGTGCCTTGATGCTGGCGCTGGGCATGATGGGCCTGGGCGGGCTGCTGATCTGGTTCTTGGTCGGCCGCACGGCGCTGAAGCGCATCGACAGCGTCTCGGAGGCGAGCCGTCGCATCATGGGCGGCGACCTCACGGGACGGCTGCCGGTGACTGGCGCCGGCGATGAATTCGACCGGCTGTCGGAAAACCTCAACACAATGCTGGCCAGGATTGCGACGCTGAACGAAGGCCTGAAGCAGGTCTCCGACAACATCGCCCATGATTTGAAGACGCCGCTGACCAGGTTGCGCAACCGCGCCGAGGCCACGCTTTCGGGCAAACACAAGACCACCGACTATCGGCAGGCGCTGGAAGGCACGATTGCCGAGTCCGACCAGCTGATAAAGACCTTCAACGCCATCCTGATGATCTCCAGGCTGGAGGCGGGCTATTCCTCGGAAAGCACCAGCAAGGTCGATCTCGCCGCCGCCGTGCGCGACGTCGTCGAGCTCTACGAGCCGGTGGCGGAGGAGGCGGGCGTGGCGCTCGAAGCCTCTGTGGACGGGGAGTTCTCCGTCAACGGCAACCGCGAGCTGATCGGCCAGGCGCTGTCGAACATCGTCGACAACGCCATCAAATATTCAACCGACGCAACTGAGAAGCCGGCTGTGCGCGTGGCGCTGCAGCGTGTCGGCCATGAAATCCGGCTTTCCGTCGCCGACAACGGCCAGGGCATCCCCGACGATGCCGACCGCGCCAGGGTGACCGAGCGTTTCGTACGGCTGGAAAAGAGCCGCTCGCAGCCGGGGTCCGGCCTCGGCCTCAGCCTCGCCAAGGCGATCATGACGTTCCACAATGGCCGGCTTGAACTTCTGCCCGCCAATCCCGGATTGTCCGTTATCATGAGTTTCCCGGTGCGGGAGGATCACTGATGGCGGTGAGGATGGCCGAGAAACCGATCGAGACCGAATGGCAGCTGCAACTGGCGGCAAAGCTCGCGCCGCTGGACAGGAGCCGCGCCCGCCGTGAACTGTCGGAGATCGCTGACGACGCCGAGGACGAAGGTCTGCCGCGGCTGGCGAAATTCTTAGGCGGCAAGGGTGCGGCCCAGGATTTTCTCGCTGCGGTCGTCGATCTCTCGCCTTTCCTCCGCGATGTCGCGCGCCGCCGGCCGCAAATCCTCGATGCGCTGTTCGATGACGGTGTCGAGGCCAGGCTGCTCAACATTGCCGAAGCGATCGGCAAGGCTGCCTTTGCCGAGACCGTTTCGGAATCCAGCCTGATGATGGAGCTCAGGCAGTGGAAGGCGGAAGCTCACTTCCTGATCGCGCTTGCAGATCTCTCCGGCGAGGCCGATGCCGCGCTGACGGTCAGGCGTCTCAGCAACCTTGCCGACACCTGCACCCGCGCGGCGGTCGACTTCCTGCTGCGCGAGGCGCACAGCCAGGGCAAGCTCAAATTGCCGGACCCCGAAAACCCGTCGCAGCAGTCCGGCTGGATTCTGCTCGGCATGGGCAAACTCGGTGCCCATGAACTGAATTTTTCCTCCGACATCGATCTCGTCGTCTTCTTCGATCCGGAAGCGAAGGGGATCGTCGATCCGCTCGATGCCACCGAGCTGTTTGCGCGCCTGACCCGCAGGCTGGTGCGCATCCTGCAGGACCGCACCGAGCACGGTTATGTCTTCCGCACCGATCTCAGGCTTCGACCCGATCCCGGGTCGACGCCGCTGGCGATCCCGGTCGAGGCAGCACTTCGCTATTACGAGGCGCGCGGGCAAAACTGGGAGCGCGCCGCCATGATCAAGGCGCGCCCGGTGGCCGGCGATCTCGCCACCGGCGAAGCGTTCCTGCGGGAGCTGCAGCCCTATGTCTGGCGCAAATACATGGACTATGCGGCAATCGCCGACGTCCATTCGATCAAGCGCCAGATCCATGCCCACAAGGGCCATGGCGAGATCGCGGTGAAGGGCCACAACGTCAAGCTCGGCCGTGGCGGCATTCGCGAGATAGAGTTCTTCGTCCAGACCCAGCAGCTGATTGCCGGCGGCCGTTTTCCCGAGCTGCGCGGCCGCGAGACCGTGCCGATGCTGGGTGCGCTGGCGGCGCGCGGCTGGATCACCGCCGATGCCCGCGACACGCTCATCCGCCAATACTGGTTCTTGCGCCGCGTCGAGCACGCCATCCAGATGGTCGCCGACGAGCAGACGCATATCCTGCCCGACGATGATGAGGGGTTGGAACGCATCGCCCATATGCTGACCTTTGCCGATGCGGCGGAATTTGCCGAAACCTTCCGCGCGGCTTTGCAGGAAGTCGAGCGCCATTACGCTGCGCTGTTCGAAACAGCTCCGGAACTGTCCGCAGGCGTCGGCAATCTGGTCTTTACCGGCGATGTCGACGATCCCGACACGCTGCGGACCTTGCACGGGCTCGGCTTCAAGCGGCCGAGCGACATCTGCCGCGTCATTCGCGGCTGGCATTTCGGCCGCTACCGCGTCACCCAGTCGGCTGAAGCGCGTGAGCGGCTGACCGAACTGACACCGGCGCTGCTCAAAGCCTTCGGCCAGACGCGCCGGGCCGACAAGGCTTTGGTGCGCTTCGACGAATTCCTCGCCGGTCTGCCCGCCGGCATCCAGCTGTTTTCGCTGCTGCAGTCCAATCCCGCTTTGCTGAAGCTGATGGCGACCATCATGGGTGCCGCGCCCCGGCTGGCTGCGATCATCACCAAGCGCCCGCATGTCTTCGACGGTCTGCTCGATCCGGCGCTGCTGAACGAACTTCCCAACCGCGCCTATCTGTCGGCGCGGCTTGCGGCTTTCATCGAAGGCGACAGGGCCTATGAGGACGTGCTCGACCGTCTGCGCATCTTTGCCTCCGAGCAGAAGTTCCTGATCGGTGTGCGCCTGCTCGCCGGCTCGATCACCCCGAGCCGTGCTGGCCGTGCCTTTTCCGACCTCGCCGACCTCACCATCGACGCCGCGCTGCAGGCAGTGACGGCCGAATTCGCACTCCGCCATGGCCGTATCGCCGGCGGCACGGTGTCGCTGCTCGGCATGGGCAAGCTCGGCAGCCGCGAATTGACGGCCGGCTCAGACGTCGACCTCATCCTCCTTTACGACCACGACGCCGATGCGGAAGAATCCGACGGCGAAAAGCCGCTGGCGCCGTCGCATTACTACACCAGGGTGACGCAGCGGTTGATCGCGGCTGTCTCGGCGCCGACCGCCGAGGGCGTTCTCTATGAGCTCGACCTGCGCTTGCGGCCATCCGGCAACAAAGGGCCGGTGGCGACCCATGTCGACGCCTTCAAGAAGTACCAGCGCCAGGAAGCATGGACCTGGGAGCACATGGCGCTGGCCCGGGCCCGCGCCGTTGGCGGCGACGCGGCACTGTGCGCCGAGGTCGAAACCGAGGTGGCGGCACTTCTGGCCTTGCCGCGCAATGTCGACAAAGTGAAGGCCGAGGCATCCGAGATGCGCGCGCTGATCGAGAAGGAAAAATCGCCGCGCGACCTCTGGGACATCAAGCTGATCCCGGGCGGCCTGATAGACCTCGAATTCATCGCGCAGGTGGCCGTCATCACCGGCCAGGTCGAAGCCGGCGGAAGGCTGACCGCCACCGGCGAAATCCTGTCGCATCTGGCCCCGGATTTCGCCGACGCCGATGTCAGGCAGCAGCTTTGCGAAGCCTATCAACTCTATCTGGCGCTGACCCAGATGACGCGGCTTTGCCTTACCGGCGCATTCGAACGTGACGACGTTCCGCCGGGATTGTCGGATCTGCTTCTGGCGGTGACTGACCTGCCGGATTTCGGTGTGCTGGAAGCACATCTCAAGGAAACGTCGCAAAAGGTCAGAAAGGATTTCGACCTTTTGCTTCGTACGAAACAGTCGTGAGGGCGTGAAGCGCTGGCGGCTGTTTCGGATCGCATCGGGGGTGACGATGCAACAGGAGATATCAATGAGAAAGACAACCGGACTTGCCCTTGCCTTCGTCGCGCTCGCCGGCGCCGTCGGCACCACCGCCTATGCCGAGAACAATGCCAGTGCCAGAATGCGCGAGGGCATGATGATGCGGCTCGACAAGGCGATGAAGGACTCCAACGGCACCATCAGCTTCGACCAGTTTTCCGACGCCATGAACGCACGGCTGAAGAAGCTGGTCGCCGACAATGGCGGCAAGCTCACCGTCGCCCAGCTCGCCGACGCGCTGGAGAAGGCGCGGTTCGAGGAAATGGCCAAGCGCATCGTCGCCCGCTACGACACCAAGGGCGACGGCACGCTGACCACGGAAGACATCACCGGGCGCGAGAAGAAGATGTTTGCCATGCTCGACCGCAACAATGACGGCAAGATCGAGCGCAACGAGCTGCCGAAGAACGGCCGCATGAGCCGCCACCGCCAATGGGACGGCGGCGACGACAGCATGCAGTGAATGGCGACAGGTCTCCGGCGGCGAAAGCCGCTGGAGACCTTACACGACCGCTCGGCTACTCGGTTCTTTGAACACGGCGCAGAGCGCGGCTCGCATGAGCCTGCAAAATCCGCTCGCGCAGATACGCGTAGAAGCGAGGCGGCAGCATCCCATAGTGAAAGCGGGTGGGCCTGCTTCCCGCAATGGACCTGAGATCAGGCCCGGGCCAGAGGAAATCGTTGGTTTCGCTGACAAGCACCCATGACGGCATATTGTCGAGTCCGAGATGGGCCTTGAGTGGCGCAGGTATCTCTATCGCATCGGCGGGATCACCCGGAGCCGAGTGAGTAATCGGAACCACTGTGACGACCTCGCGGCCCTCCACGATCCGACGCGCGGCAACGATTGCGCAGGGCCGATTCTTGCGACCTTCTTCCGCACCTTTGCTGTGCTCGTCCGCCCATAGATAGGAGTAGGAAATCACCAGACCGGGGACAGGCTTGGGCAGGCTCACGGCGTCCAGTCTTTGAGCATCGCATCCAGCTCGTCATATTCTGATGGGACAGCGCTTTTGGCGATCGCGTTCAAGGTCTCGTCGTCCAGGTCCTCAACGGCACGGGCGACCCGTCCCTTGACCAGCACTTCAAACATTGCCGCCGAAAGAAGCACCGTATGAGTGCGGCCATTTTTCGTAATCGCAACCGGCGCCCGCTGTGCGGCGTCCTGGAAGCGTCCGACGTTCTGCTGGAATTCGGTCGATGTCACGCGCATGAAAAGCTACCTCTTTGTCTATAATAGATAGAATAGATAACCTTTTCAAGGATGGTTGTTTCAGCACGCGGGGATAGGGTGGCCTACCTCAGGCCGCTGCCTTCACCGACGGCGCTGCCTTCTTCACCGGGATGCGCACGGACACGATTGTGCCGACGCCTTCGGTCGAGCGGATTTTCAGCGCGCCACCCTGCAACTCGGCCAGGGAGCGCGAGATGGCGAGCCCAAGGCCGGAGCCAGCGTGGTTCTTGGAGAACTGGTTCTGCACCTGTTCGAATGGCCGCCCAAGCTTGCTCAGCGCCTCCTTCGGAATGCCGCAGCCATTGTCTTCGATGGTCAGCACCAGCGCGCCTGACGTGTTGCGGGCGCGCACCGAGATATGGCCGCCCTGGCCGGTGAACTTCACCGCATTCGACAGAAGGTTGATGGCGATCTGCTTGATGGCCCGGCGGTCGGCGAACAGGGTCATCGTATCGGCGATGCGGGTTTCCACCGTGATCGATTTTTCCGCCGCCTGCAGCGAGATCACGCGCACCGTCTCGCGGATCAGCGGACAGAGATCGATTTCCTCGCGGTCCATCGAGAACTGGCCGGCCTCGATCTTCGACATGTCGAGTATGTCGTTGATGACGCCGAGCAGATATTTGCCGCTGCCATTGATGTCGTTGGCATATTCCTCGTAGCGTGGCGAACCGAGCGGCCCGAACAGGCCCTGTTCCATCAGTTCGGAGAAACCGATGATAGCGTTGAGCGGTGTGCGCAGTTCGTGCGACATGTTGGCCAGAAACTCGGACTTGGCCCGGTTGGCGGCTTCGGCGCGCTCGGTTTCCCTCATGTATTTGCGGTTGAGCTCGACCAGTTCGCTGGCGCGTTCCTCCTCGGCTCGACGGGCGAGGCTGAGGTCGTGGATGGTCGCCATCAGCCGACGCTCGCTGTCGACCAGCTTTTCCTGGTGCAGTTTGATCTGGGTGATGTCGGAGCCGACCGAGACGGTGCCGCCATCCCTGGTCCTCAATTCGTTGACCTGAAGCCAGCGCCCGTCGGAGAGCTGCCGCTCGAAGGTCGCGCCGCCTTGCGGTCCGTTGGTGTTGGCCAGCCGCCGTTCCGAGGCGAAGGCCAGCATGCGCTCCTCCAGCACGGCGCGCGCCGCCCCCGGCATGACGTCGCGGTCCGACAGTCCGTTGTCCTTCTGGAATTTGGAATTGCACATGATCAGGCGCTGGGCGGCGTCCCACAGCACGAAGGATTCATTGATGTTCTCGATCGCGGTCCTGAGCCGCAGGTCGGCCGCCTCCGAGCGCAACGCCAGATGCCGCTGTTCGGTGACGTCGACGGCAATGCCGATCAGCTGGATCTCAGGCGCTTCCGGGTCGATCACCTGGGCCCTGGCGCGCATCCACACCCACTGGCCGTCGGCGTGGCGCATGCGGAACACTTGGTCGATATGGTCGATCTCGCGCTCGACGATTTTGTTGGCCAGCTCGAACAGGTCGCCGTCCTCGGGGTGGATGATGTCGTCGACCTCGCCAAACGACAGCATCGAGTTGCAGGGCTCGTAGCCCAGCATGTCGTACATCGAGCGCGACCAGTACATCTTGCCGCGCACCATGTCCCAGTCCCACAGGCCGCAGCGGCCGCGCACCAGGGCCATGTCGATGCGCTGGTGGGCTTCGAGGTAGATGCGGTCGGCCGTCTGGGCGCGCGATGCCTGGCCGAAATAGGCGTAGAGGATGATGATCAGCACACCCGCCGTCAGCACGAACAGCGTGACATTGAGCGACACGGTTTTGCGCCAGCTGTCGAACACCGCTTCCTGCGGCACCAGCACGGCGGCGGCGTTCTTCCTGTCGCGGGTCAGGCTCACCGCCGCGTACCAGTCCTGTCCGCCGATGCTGACATCCATGACGCCAGCGCGGTCGCCGAACATGAACAGGGGCTGGCCGTCCAGCACCAGGCTGTCGAGCGATCGCCCTTGCCAGCCGGTCGACAGCGGCGACACGGCGATGATCTTGAACGCGCTGTCGGTGATGACGAGCACATGGCTCCTGCCCATGGCGCCTTGGCGGGTCGTGCTTTCCAGAAGATCGATGGCGCCGCCGGCGGCCGCGTTCGGATCGGCCGAGATTGCGTTCGCCATCTGGCCGGCAGCCAGTCCCAGCACTGCCTTGACGTCGCGCTCGACCTCGTCGCGTTCGTTCATCAGCGACAGGACGCGCAGTGCGGCGATGACGATCAGGAAGATGATGATGAGCGCCGGTATCGAGCGACGCAGAAGGGGTTCGGCAGCCAGGAGCCGCCGGTAGGCTGGTTCAGCAATGAGCCGCGTATTGCCGGCGAGGCCGTCGCCTCGCGCCTTGCGCCGCTCAAAAGCCGTCCCTTCGGGCGCGCCCCACGCGTCCGCCTTGGCCATAAATGGCACTCCCCGAATTTCCGTACGCTTGACGATCCGGCAACACCGCACGTCCGAATCGTCTGTAAAGAATCAAAGGTGATTCGCCTTGTCCAGTGGCGCGGGCAAAAAACGTTAAAAATTGATTGAAATAGCACTGGAATCCCTCCCCCTTGAGGGGAGGGTGGCCCGTAGGGCCGGGAGGGGTCCTCGGCGAAGCGCTCGACTCTTTCAATCACGATCGAAATTGGTTGAGGTCGCGCGCTGCCGCAACGACCCCACCCGTCCATCCGCCTTCGGCGGCTGTCCACCCTCCCCTCAAGGGGGAGGGGTAGGCTCACGCCAGGGTCCGCTCCACAATATCGCGCAAATCCGCCGAGAGGTTCTCGGCACCGGCGATCGCCAGCAGCGCTTCCCGTGCCTTGGCCTGTCTGCCCGGTTCCAACGAACGCCAGGAGCGCAGCGCCGTCGCCAATCTTGCCGCGACTTGCGGGTTGCGCTTTTCGACCTCGAGTACGGTCTGCGCAAAAAACCGGTAGCCTTCGCCGTCGGCGCGGTGGAAGCCGGTCTGGTTGGCGCTGGAAAATGTGCCGACCAGCGAGCGCACCCGGTTCGGATTTGCCATCGAAAAGGCTGCGTGGCCGGTCAGAGCGCGCACCCGCTCGACGGTCTTCGGTCCCGGCACGCTGGCCTGGATCTGGAACCATTTGTCCATGACCAGCGGATCGGCCCCATAGCGCGCCTCGAAGCCGGCCAGCGCCTTGACCGCCTCGGGCGACCCGTCATGCCGATGCGCAAGCACGGTGAGCGCCGCGGCGCGGTCGGTCATGTTGGTCGCGGCCTCGAAATGCCGGGTGGCCAACTCGACGCCTGCCGGCAACAGCGAGAGATAGTCGAGCAGGATGTTGCGCAGCGCCCGTCGTCCCGCATTTGCCGCATCGGGGCTGAACCGACCATCGTCGGCAAGGCGGCCGTAAAGATCGGCGAAGGCGTCCTGGTTGGCGCGGGCGATTGCCAGCGCCAGCGCCTCGCGGGCGGCAAAGATGGCGTCGGGATCGATGGTCCTGCCGATGTCGCGGGCAATATCGGCCTCGCCGGGCAGCGAGAGCGCTAGCGCGCGGTAGGCGGGCTCAAGCGTCTCATCGCCGGCGATCTTGCCGGCAAGCCCGGTCAGCCTCGCGCTGAAGGCTGGCTTCGCGCCGCCGAGGATCTGGCGGAAGGCCGCTATCAGTGCATCGGTGAGCAGTGTGTTGAACGCCTGCCAGCGCGCGAACGCGTCGCTGTCGTGGCCGGCGAGGAAGAACTGGTCGTCGGCCTTCTGCTCGACAGAAAGCGTGATCGGCGCCGAAAAGCCGCGGTTGAGCGACACCGCCGGACGCTCGTCAACGCCGGAGAAGCGCACCATATGGCGGCGCTTGCGGATATGGATGACGCCATCCTCGACGGCGGCGCCCTCGACGCCGCCATAGGCGACCGGCTCGCCGCCGGCGCCGACCAGGCCGAAGGCGAGCGGAATGTGCATCAGCCGCTTGCGGCTTTCCGACGGTGTCGGCGGCACCGACTGCTCGATCTCGAGCGTGAACTCGCGCGTGGCCGGGTTGTGCGTCGAACTGACGGTCAGGTTCGGCGTGCCCGCCTGGTGGTACCAGAGCGCGAACTGCGACAGGTCGCGCCCGGAAACGTCCTCGAACACCTTCAGGAAATCCTCGATCGTCGCGGCTTCGCCGTCATGGCGCTCGAAATAGAGGTCCATGCCGGCGCGGAAAGTCTCGGCCCCGAGGATAGTGCGGATCATGCGCACGACTTCCGAGCCCTTTTCGTAGACCGTCGCCGTATAGAAATTGTTGATCTCGCGGTAGCGGCGCGGCCGCACCGGATGCGCCAGCGGTCCCTGATCTTCGGGGAATTGATGCGCCCTCAGCGTACGCACCTCGGCGATGCGCTTGACCGCGCGCGAGCGCTGGTCGGCGGAGAATTCGTGGTCGCGAAAGACCGTCAGCCCTTCCTTCAGGCAGAGCTGGAACCAGTCGCGGCAGGTGATCCGGTTGCCGGTCCAGTTGTGGAAATATTCATGCGCGATGATCGCCTCGATATTGGCGAAATCGGCATCGGTCGCGGTCTCCCGGTCGGCCAGCACATATTTATCGTTGAAGATGTTGAGGCCCTTGTTCTCCATGGCGCCCATGTTGAAGTCGGAGACGGCGACGATGTTGAAGACGTCGAGGTCGTATTCGCGGCCGAAGGCCTGCTCGTCCCATTGCATCGAGCGCTTGAGCGCATCCATGGCGTAGCCGGCAAGCCCCTCCTTGCCCGGCTCGACATAGATGCCGAGCTCGACCTTGCGGCCGGACATGGTGACGAAACTATCGGCGACCTGGCCGAGATTGCCGGCCACCAGCGCAAACAGATAGGACGGCTTGGGAAAGGGATCCTGCCATCTGGCATAGTGCCAGCCATCGGTGAGCGGCCCGTTTTCCACCCGGTTGCCGTTAGAGAGCAGCAGCGGCGCCTCGTCCAGCCTTGCCTCGATGCGCACGGTGTAGACCGACAGGATGTCGGGGCGGTCGAGGAAATAGGTGATGCGGCGAAAGCCCTCGGCCTCGCATTGCGTGCAATAGACATTGCTGGAGCGGTAGAGACCCATCAACGCCTCATTGCTGGCCGGTGCGATCTCGGTCTCGAGCAGCAGCTCGAAGCGGGCCGGCGGCTTCAGAATGGTCAGCTGGTCCGGCGTGGCGAGATAATCCGCCGGCGCGAGCTCGCGGCCGTCGATGGCGATGCGCTTCAGCAGCAGCCCGTCGCCGTCGAGCACCAGCGACGCCGAGGCGGCGGCGCCATCGCGGCGTTCGATCGTCAGCACGGCGGTGACGCGCGTTGCGTCTGGCGAAAGGCGAAAGGTCAGGCCAGTTTGCGGAATGGAAAAGTCGCTGGGGCGATAGTCTTCGAGCTTGAAGACCTGGCCGGTATCGGTTCGCATTCCCTGGGGTTTCCCTGTCGTTATAGGGGCCGCTGATGTGTCCGCTGGCCCATAAAATCTGAAGTTGCGCGCTCTTTACACGAAACGGCCACTCGACAAAACTGCACCAATGCCTATTTCACGGCGTTCTCCTTCCATCGCGAGGCCTTGATGACCATCGTCACACCGAAATTTGGCATGCGCGCCTCTGTGCTGCGTCCCGTGACGTGCATCTCAGCGGCGATCCGGGAAGCAACACCGCAGTGAAAGCCGGACCGGGAAACGAAGCGGCCGGGAAACTGTCCGACCACCCCGGCCGTGTCCTGACCGGGATCACGCTCAAGATCATGTCGGTGGCGGTCTTTGTCGGCATGCAGACCTGCATCAAGGCAGCCGGCACTTTGCCTGCCGGCCAGATTGTCTTTTTCCGCTCCTTCTTCGCCATCTTTCCGATCATCGTCTTCCTGGCTTTCAAGGGGAAACTGGGCACGGCGTTCGCGACCAAGCGACCGCTGAACCACATCGCACGTGGTGTCGTCGGCGTCTGCGCCATGGGGCTCGGCTTCTTCGCGCTGACGCGCTTGCCGCTGCCGGAGGCGATAACGCTCAACTATGCCCAGCCGCTGCTGGTGGTGGTGTTCTCCTCGCTGTTCCTCGGCGAGGCCATCCGTATCTATCGCTGGAGCGCGGTTGCCGTTGGTCTGGTCGGCGTGTTGATCATCTCGTGGCCGGAACTGACGCTGCTCACTTCGGGCGCCGCACTCGTTGACCAGGAGGTGCTGGGCGTGGTTGCGGCGCTGGTTTCAGCTGCAATTTCCGCCAACGCCATCCTGCTCGTGCGCAATCTGGTCCAGACCGAACGGACAGCAACCATCGTGCTGTGGTTCTCGGCGACGGCGAGCGTCATGGCGCTGTTTTCACTGCCTTTCGGCTGGCAGGCGCTGACGCCGCTGCAGGCCGGTCTGCTGGTTGCTGCCGGGTTCTGCGGCGGCTTAGCGCAGATCCTGATGACGGCCGCCTACCGCCATGCCGAGGCCTCGGTGGTGGCGCCTTTCGAATACACCTCGATGATCCTTGGTGTCGTCGTCGGTTATTTCGCCTTCGGCGATGTCGCCACCATCAACACGCTGGTCGGCGGCGTGATCGTGGTCGCCGCCGGCATCTTCATCATCTGGCGCGAGCGCCAGCTCGGTCTTGAGCGCACCCGCACCAGAAAGGCAGCGCCGCCGCAGGGGTGATCAGGACGATTGCGAACGTTCTTTGGCAAGCCGCACCAGCACCGTCCGCGTCTGCTCGTCGGCCGGGAAAAACGATTCGATCGCCAGTTCCGACAGCGTCACATCGAGCGGCGTGCCGAAGACGGTGATGGTGCTGATGAAGGACAGCACCTGATCACCATGCGCCAGCCGCAGCGGATGGACGATGCCGCTGGGCTCGACCGGCACAGGCCGCGTGCCCTTGAGGCCGGACGGATAGGTTCGCAATTCACGCTCCAGTTCGACCAGAACGGGGTCGCCGGCGGCATCGTTCTGGTGTTTTAGCCGCTCCAGCAGATGCGCCCGCCACTCGCCGAGATTGACGATGCGCGGCGCGATGCCGTTCGGGTGCAGGCTGAGACGCAGCACATTGACCGGCGGCAGAAGCAGCGACCGCTCGGCAACATCGGCTAGAAACGGGCCGATGGCGGCATTGGCCGAAACCAGGTTCCAGTGCCGGTCGACGGCGAGCGCTGGGAACGGTTCATGCCCCTTGAGCACGGTCTCGACTGCGGCAAGCGCCGGCGCCAGCGTCGCGTCGGTGAGCGGCCGTTCGCTGAAGCTCGGTGCGAAACCGGCGGCAAGCAGCAGCTGGTTGCGCTGCCTGAGCGGGATCTCAAGCTGCTCCGCCAGATGCAGCACCATGTCGCGCGAAGGGGCCGCGCGGCCGCTTTCGACGAAGGAGAGATGCCGCTGCGAAATCTCGGCCTCCATGGCGAGATCGAGCTGGCTCATGCGCCGCCGCGTGCGCCATTCGCGGATCATGCTGCCGGCGGAGGTCTGGGCTGTTGTCATGCGGGATGAGTAGGCCGGCAGGGGAGGGATTTCAATTACGTCGGAGGTTATGGTGAGGCCGAGGCGACAATTGATCTCCCCCCTTGTGGGGGAGATGCCTGGCAAGGCAGAGGGGGGCGCTGTCCCGCCGACCTGTCCGCTTTTTTTTGGGCTGCTTCCGCTGGGCGAAAATAAGCGAGATTGCGAGGCTGGCGATCCTTCGCGCCCCCCTCTGTCCTGCCGGACATCTCCCCCACGAGGGGGGAGATTGCTAGTCACCCCAACCCCTTCAGCTTCGCCTTCACCTCGAGAAAATCCCGCCAAGCCAGCTTCTTGTGCGCCGGGGTCCTGAGCAGATAGGCCGGACGCCGTTGTGTGCACCCGCCAATTGCCGCGCAGCCGCAAAATGCCTTCGCTCGTGTTGAGCAAGGTCTTGGCCGATGGGCCGCCGAGATTGACCAGCACCTTGGGATTGACCAGCTCGATCTGCCGCTCGATGAAGGGGCGGCAGATTTCGGTCTCGTGCGGCGTCGGCGTGCGGTTGCCGGGCGGCCGCCAGGGGATGACGTTGGCGATATAGGCGGAAGTGCGGTCAAGCCCGATCGCCGCCAGCATGCGGTCGAGCAGCCTGCCGGAGCGGCCGACGAAGGGCAAGCCCTCAATGTCCTCGTCGCGGCCGGGCGCCTCGCCGACCAGCATCAGCGATGCCTGCGGATTGCCGTCGGCAAAGACCAGGTTCTTGGCGGTGAATTTGAGGTTGCAGCCGTCGAAGGACGCCATGTGCTGGCGCAACGCGTCGAGCGTCGAGGCGCTTGCCGCCATTTGCCGGGCAAGTGCTGCCTGTGCCTCATCGGGCACGGTCGCGGTGGCCGGCACGGAGCGCGCCGGCGCGTCCGGCACCTGGCTCGCATCCAGCCTGGGGCTGGCTGTTGGTTGTTCCGCTGCCTTGTTTTCGCGTGGAGGCGCGGCCGGCGCCGCTACGCGCTCGGCAGGCCTCGGTGCGGCCTCGGCAAACCGGTTCACCGGCGCGTCTTCCAATGCCTCGTCGACGCCTGCGCTGGCGTAGAATGCCAGAAGGTCGGCAAGGTCGGATCGGTTGTTGGGGGAGGCGGCAGTCATGCCGGGCACATTCGTCCGGCGAGAGACGATTTGCAAGGTTGGGCGGTTAGTAATCTCCCCCCTCGAGGGGGAGATGGCCGGCAGGCCAGAGGGGTCGCCGCGCGTGGAGCGCTAGCCTCGTCTGTCAGTGAGGGAGAGTGTCGCGTCAGGACGTACCGACCCCCTCTGTCGCCTTTGGCGACATCTCCCCCTCAAGGGCAGGGCTATCGCATATGAGTAAAGAGGTCATAGAAGAAGTCTTTGCTCAGTTTGCCCTTCGCATCTTGCTGGCGATAGGTTTGTCGAGCGGATGGGCAGCCAAGATGTTTTGCGCGAGCCTTCGGATGACAGCCAAGTTTTGTGGAGCGTTATCCTTTCGGGTGCGGGCGTCATCTTCATGGAAGACGACATCGAG
>NZ_JBWLUX010000023.1:0-101311 GCF_057784315.1 Mesorhizobium sp. CNPSo 4684
CTCAAAGGTTGCAACTGGCGGGAAAGCCCAAAATGCTCATCCGCATCGCGCTTGCCAGAAAACTTCTCGTCATCCTCAATGCAAAAGCACGCGGCGCGAGAAGTGAGTTCGCAAATGCAACTTGACCCCCCAGATAGTCGCTCTCCCCCGATCGACGGGGGAGAGGAAAGGCGCGAGCTTACGCAGGCTGGCTCCCTTCCTCTCCCTCCGGAGGGGGGAGAGGTGGCGCCGCGAAGCGGCGACGGAGTGGGGGAAGGCGTTCATGAAACCCGCAGCCGTCGCAAAACGGGAACAACGAAGCGAGCGCGAAATCTCCGCCAGGCGGGCAATCAGGCGGAAGCATTGCTGTGGCTTGAGCTAAAAGCGCGTAAGCTTGGCGGCCATCGCTTTACGCGTCAGTTTTCCATAGGCCCCTTCTTTGCAGACTTCGCCTGCCGCGAAAATTGGCTTGTCGTGGAAATCGACGGGCACCAACACGCCGACAGTTCCCATGACCGCCGCCGCGACGACTTCATGCGCGCCCAAGGCTATTCGATCCTGCGTGTCTGGAACCATGACGTCCTGAAACATCGCACTTCCGTCTGTGAAACCATCCTTGCCGCGCTTGATGGCAGGCTGGCCGAGAGCGTCACTGCATCCGATCTGCGCTTTGTTTTCACGCTCCGCCCAATCGAATCAATCTCTTCAAAAACGGACCCATCTTTATGAAATCTCACGTCAAAGCAGTTGTCATTGGCGGCGGCGTCGTCGGCTGCTCGGTTCTCTACCATTTGGCCAAGGCCGGCTGGACCGACATCATGCTGATCGAGCGTTCGGAGCTGACCTCCGGTTCGTCCTGGCATGCGGCGGGCGGCTTCCACACGCTGAACGGCGACCCGAACGTCGCCAAGCTCCAAGCATACACAGTCCAGCTCTACAAGGAGATCGAGGAAATCTCCGGCCAGTCCTGCTCGCTGCATCTGACCGGCGGCGTCATGATGGCCGACACGCCCGAGCGCATGGATTTTCTGCGCCTGGCCCATGCCAAGGGCCGCTATCTCGGCATGGACACCGAGCTGATCACACCCTCCGAAGCCAAGGCGATGTTCCCGCTGATGGACGAGACGAATTTCGTCGGCGCCATGTGGGATCCGGTCGAAGGTCATCTCGATCCCTCCGGCACCACCATCGCCTATTCCAAGGCAGCCAAGAAACTCGGCGCCGAGATCGTGCTGCGCAACCGCGTCATCGACCTGACCCAGCAGCCTGATGGCACCTGGAACATCGTCACCGAACAGGGCACGGTCCACGCCGAGCATGTCGTCAACTGCGGCGGCCTGTGGGCGCGCGAGATCGGCCGCATGGTCGGCGTCGAACTGCCGGTGCTGGCGATGGAGCATATGTACCTGCTCACCGAGCCGATGCCGGAGGTCGAGGAGTTCAACAAGTCGACCGGCCGCGAGATGATCGGCGTGCTCGACTTCAAGGGCGAGATCTACACCCGCCAGGAGCGCAACGGCATCCTGCTCGGCACCTATGAAAAGGCCTGCAAGCCGTGGTCGCCGGTCAACACGCCGTGGGATTTCGGCCACGAACTGCTGCCGCCGGATCTCGACCGCATCGCGCCATCGCTCGAAATCGGCTTCAAGCATTTCCCCGGCATCGAGAAGGCTGGCATCAAGCAGATCATCAACGGCCCCTTCACCTTCGCGCTCGACGGCAACCCGCTGGTCGGACCGGTGCAGGGCCTGACCAATTTCTGGTGCGCCTGCGCCGTCATGGCCGGCTTCAGCCAGGGCGGCGGCGTCGGCCTCGCACTGTCCAACTGGATGGTGCATGGCGATCCGGGCTTCGACGTCTGGGGCATGGATGTCGCCCGCTTCGGCGAGTGGGCCGGCCTGCGCTACACCAACGCCAAGGTGCGCGAAAACTATTCGCGCCGTTTCTCCATTCGCTTCCCCAATGAGGAATTGCCGGCGGCTCGGCCGGCGCAGACGACGCCGCTCTACGACACCATGCTCGCCAACAACGCCGTCATGGGCGATAGCTGGGGTCTCGAAACGCCACTGTGGTTCGCGCCGAAGGGCAAGGAGCCGAAGGACATCGTCTCCTTCCACCGTTCCAACGATTTCGGCCCGATCGGCGAGGAGGTGCGCGCCACGCGTGAGAAGGTCGGCGTCACCGAAATCGCCAACTTCGCCAAATACGAAGTGTCGGGGCCTGCGGCGGAGGATTTCCTCAACCGGCTGATGACCAACCGCATGCCGAAGATCGGCCGCATCGTGCTGACGCCGATGATCAACGAATTCGGCAAGCTGATCGGCGACTTCACTATCGCCAAGGCCGGCGAGGACCGCTTCATGATCTGGGGTTCGTCCGCCGCGCAGAAATACCACATGCGCTGGTTCGAAAAGCATTTGCCTAGGGACGGTTCGGTGCGCATCCACCGCTTCGACCAGACGCTGGTCGGTCTCTCGATCGCCGGTCCAAAATCGCGCGACCTCTTGCAGAAGCTGGTCGATGTCGACATTTCGACCAAGGCCTTCCGCTTCATGGACTTCCGGGAGATGGCGGTCGGCGGCGCGCCCTGCATGGTCAACCGCATCACCTACACCGGCGATCTCGGCTACGAGATCTGGATGGCGCCGGCCTATCAGCGTCTGGTCTACAAGGCCATCAAGGACGCCGGCGAGGAGTTCGGCCTGGTCGATTTCGGCATGCGCGCTTTGCTCTCCATGCGCCTGGAAAAGAACTTCCCGACCTGGTTCCGTGAGCTGCGCCCGATCTACGGGCCGTTCGAAGGCTCGATGGACCGCTTCATCAAGCTCGAGAAGAACGACTTCATCGGCCGCGAGGCCGCCGCCAAGGAACAGGCGGAAGGGCCGAAGCTGCGCCGCGTCTCCTTCATCGTCGATGCGACCGACGCGGATGTGATGGGCGACGAGCCGATCTGGGCCAAGGTCAGCAAGGACTACGGCACGGTTGAAAAGCCGCATGGTTACGGCGCGCCGCGCTTCGACACAGCGGGCAAGGAAGTCCGCGGCTCGAAAGCGGCGGAAGGGGCTTCGGCCGTGCGCGGCATCGTCGATGGCGACTGGCGGGTGGTCGGGTGGGTGACCTCGGGCGGCTATGCGCATTCCGTGCAGAAATCGATGGCGCAAGGCTATGTGCCGGCTGCGCTTGCCGAGGACGAAAGTGCTGGCCTGTTCGAGATCGAGATCCTCGGCCATCGGCGTTCCGCCCGCATCAATGTCGAGGCGCCCTTCGACCCCAGCGGCGAGAAGATGCGGACCTAAAAAGGCGACAGCGTGTGTGAGATCGTGTAAGGGGCCATCGGCGGTGGCCGCAGGCTTTTCCCTCGATGAGAAGACGATCCCCTTGCAGTATCTAGAGAAATGGACGGACTGGCTGTGCGAAGGCAAGGTCGGTCCCTTCAACGCCGCGCTGGTCTGTCTCGCGGTCTATTGCCTTGTCCAGATCGTGGTGATGGCGCTGTTGTCCCACATCGTGGGAACCGGCGTCGGCGTCGACGATTCCGAACAGCTGATGTACATGCATTATCTCTGGGCCGGCTATGGCGGCTCGCAGCCGCCTCTCTATACGTGGCTTGCCCGCCTCGTCGCCGGCGTGGTCGGGACGAACATACTCGCGCTCAAGATCGTGAAGTATCTTCTGATCGGCGTGGCGCTGGCGTCGGCTTTCATCGCTGTCCGCCGTCTCGGCTATTCCAACCGGGCTGGCGCCGCCGCCATGTTCGGCCTGTTGTTGTTTCCGCAGATGGTGTGGGAGATGCAGCATGCCCTCACCCACTCGATTGCCGCCTTCTGTTTTTCAGTGGTGCTGTTTCTTGCGCTCGTCGAACTTGTGCAACGCCGATCGCTGACCGCCTACGTGTCGTTCGGCGTGGCCATCGCAGCCGCGCTCCTGTCGAAATACAACAACGTGATTTTTCTCGCGGCGCTGGTGCTGTCCACCCTGTCGCTGCGCGAAACACGCGGCGTGATCCTCAACCGCCAGTTTTTGATCAGCATGGCGGTGGCTGTGGTGCTTTGCCTGCCGACACTCTACTGGAGCCTGACGCATACCGACCAACTGCTGTCGCATAGCGGCGGTTTCTTCGGCGCGGCCAGGGAAAGCGAGGCGTTACAGACCGCATTCGACGGAATAAGCGGGCTGGGCAGGGCGATCCTGTTTTTCGCCCTGCTGCCGGTCGGTATATTCGCAGTGGCTTTCCTCATCGCATGGAAGAGGCCCGCGCCGACCCCGCAACCGGCCCCCTGGCCCGAAAGACTGGTGTGGCGCACCATCGCCTTTGCCCTTGCCATCACGATCGTGCTCGTCCTGGCGAGCGGCGCGACGGAATTTCGCGATCGCTGGATGCTCCCCATCCTTGTCTTGCTGCCTGTCGCACTCGCCCTTCGCATGGACGCCAGGGGCGACAAGGGCAGGAAAGTGCAGGACGTCATCGTCTTTGTCGGCGCGACGCTCGCCATCCTGGTGCTGCCGGTGACTTGGTACGCGCACCTCAATGGCGGCGACAGCCGCGGCAGCATCGTGCGCGTCGACTACAATTCGCTCTACAGCCAGTTGACGGCAAACGGACCGATCCGCACCACCGTATCGAGTTGGCACTGGTTGGGAAATCTGCGCCTGGTCGACCCCGATCTCGTCGTCCTCGATGGAGAATTGCCGGACTTCGGCCAATTGCTGAAAGAGCCGGCGGTGTTCGTTACGGCAGACGACAGGGTGGGGGTCGAAAGTATCCTCAAATTGCTGGATGAGGCCGGCTACGCAGCGGATGGACCGCCGCAGCAGCTGGCCGTGCCCATGCTGTTCGGCAGCGACCCGCCCACCCGCACTGTAACCGTCACGCGCCTGAAGAAGGTGGCGGCCGCGGCAGGCGCAACACCACAATAGCATCGACAGGGAGGCGTCGGGTGGAGAGGCAAGGGTTCGGTCGTCACCGCAAGATCATGCCGTTCGAGCCGGGCTCGGTCGAGGCTTTGCGCGACGCCTCGCGCCAGAAGGCGGCGTCGCTGAACCAGCATGTGCTGGGCTATGGCGCGCTGGCTGAGTCCGAATGGCAAGCGGCCGGCATCGCAGCACCCGACCTGCCCGCGATGCGTAAATACCGGCTCGAGCGCATCCGCGCTGAGCTGAAGCGCCGCGGCTATGCCGGCGCCCTGCTCTACGACCCGGTCAACATCCGCTACGCCACCGATTCGACCAACATGCAGCTGTGGGTGGCGCACAATCCGACCCGCCACTGCTTCGTCGCCACCGAGGGACCGGTGGTGCTGTTCGACTATTTCTCCTGCGAGCATCTCTCCGACCATTCCGGCGTCGTCGACGAGGTGCGACCGGCCGTGTCGTGGATGTATCTCTATGGCGGCGAGTTGACCGAACAGAAGGTCCGCCGCTGGGGCGCCGGCATCGCCGATCTGGTCAGAGAACATGGCGGCGGCAACAGCCGCATCGCCGTCGACCACATCAACCCGGAAGGCGTCGAGGAACTCGCCCGGCTTGGTATTGCCATCGGCAATGGCGAAGCGGTGATGGAAAACGCGCGGCTGATCAAGTCGCCCGACGAGATCCTCGCCATGCGCCGCGCCATCGTCGCGTGCGAGGCGGCGATGGGCGAGATGGAAGCGGCGCTGAAGCCGGGCATTTCCGAAAACGAACTCTGGGCCGAGCTGCATCGCGGCAACATAGCGCGCGGCGGCGAATGGATCGAAACCCGGCTGCTCGCGTCGGGGCCGCGCACCAATCCATGGTTCCAGGAATGCTCGTCACGCGTCATCGAAGCAGGCGACCTCGTCGCCTTCGACACCGACCTGATCGGCCCCTACGGCTTCTGCGCCGATCTCTCACGCACCTTCCTTTGCGGCGACGAAAGGCCGTCGAACGAGCAGCGTGACCTCTTCCGCATCGCCGCCGACCAGATCGCCCACAACACGCAACTGATGCAGCCCGGCATCTCCTTCCGTGACCTGGTCGAACGCTCCGTGGTACCGCCGGGAGATTGCTTCCCGACCCGATACGGCGTGCTCTATCACGGTGTTGGTCTGGCCGACGAATATCCGACCCTGCCGCATGCCAGCGACTGGACGCCGGGCACGCCTGACGGCGTGATGGAGCCGGGCATGGTACTGTGCGTGGAAAGCTATATCGGCAGGCTTGGCGGCCATGAGGGCGTCAAGATCGAGGAGCAGATCCTGATCACCGCGACCGGCAACGAGCAGCTTTCAACCTACCCGTTGGATGCGAGGCTGCTCGGCTAGTGCGGCTAGCGCCTCGCGCAGCGCCCTGACTGTTTTTTTCGGCGTCGTCATGGCGGTGATGTAGGGCAGGCCTTTGCGCCTTGCCGTCCAACCGACGACCGCCACCTTTTGGCCGGCAGGCTCGAAACGCTGCGCCAGCGCCCAGCTCTCACAGTCGATCGCGGCGATATCCGCCTTGCCCTCGGCAACCGCGACGATCGAACCGCGATGGCCGCCACTCTCGCTGCGCGACGAAAAGATATCGAGACTTTCGCCGGCCGCTTGCAGGTCTCGCGTCAGCCCAATGACGCCCGACATCGAATCGAGACTGTTGAAGGTGAAGCGCTTGCCACGCATGAGATCGAGCGGCAGCAAGGCTTTGCCGTCCGCAGGCGACCGAACCTGTGGCCCCTCGCCCGTCCGCATCACCAGCGCGCTCGAATAGAGTTCGCCCTGACCGCCCTCGTAAGCGTCGTAGCTCGGCTGCCCGACCACCTGCACCTGCCTGGACAGGCCCAGCTCCATCGGCCCCCAGCAGGTCTGCGCGAACAGCAGCGCCGGATGCAGCCAGAGCTGGTGATAGTCGAGTTCGTTCGGCGGCAGCGTTACCGGATCGGGCGCAATCAGTCTGCCCTCGGCGTCGTGGATGCCGCCCGGCACCTGCGGCAGGTCACCATTGCGGCGCACGATAGCCTGCGGCGCATCGATGCCTTTTTGCCTGAAAGCCTCGCGCAACCCGGCCCATTGCGCGTCGACCTCGTCGCGCACCTCTGGCCAGTCATACATCGGCAAAGCCGCAACCAAGTCACTCATCCCGACACCCAATCATCATGTCTCAGGAAAGGATCGCAAAAACGCGGCGTCCAATCAGAATTGGCCGACACGGGGCCCGGGATGCCCCGAAATTATTCCTTGGGCGGCTCGGCGGGAACCGGCGCGCTGCCGAGCCCGCTAATACTGCGTGCCCTGACGCGCGGCTTGAACGCCCTGCCCGGCTCGGCCTGGCGGCGCAGCACCGGGTGAACGATCGGCTCCTTGGCCTTGAAGGCGTAGGCTTTGATCAGCGCAAAATAATTCGGGTAGGCATAGCCATTGTTCATCCGCAGCCACTCGTCGCGGCGGTCGCGAAACAGCTTCGGCAGCTTGTACCAGGCCACCGTCGGCGTCTTGTGATGGACGAAGTGCAGATTGTTGTTGAGGAAAAGGAACGACAGCGGCGAGCGCTCGATGATCACTGTGCGTCCCTCAGGATGCTCGGACCACTGATGCTCGGCGAAGGTGCGGACAGCGATCAGCGACTGGCCGAGCCAGACCGGCACCAGAATGTAGAGCCATACGGAGATGCCGAAGCCGAACTGCACGACCGGCAGCACGATGGCGAGACCGATCGCATGCAGCAGCCATGCCTTGCCGATCACCCTGTCACCGGCAATCATGTGCTTGGCGTCGTCGATGAAGAAACCGATGCAGGACAGCCAGGGGCCGAGAAAGAAACGTCCGACCATGGTGTTGTTGATCTTGAGCAGGAATTTCATCGTCGGCGGCAGATCGTCATGCATCCACAGCGCCTGGTAATAGCTCTCGGGATCGTCGAGCGGATCGGTCAGCCGCTCGTCGGCGTGGTGGCGCAAGTGAAGCGTCTTGAAGCGACGGAACGGCCAGACCAGGCCGATCGGCAGGAAGACGAAGGCTTCATTGATCAGCGCGCTGCGCGTCGGATGGCCATGCAGCACTTCGTGCATGATTGACGACTGCAGGGCCAGGATGAAGCCGAGGAGAATGAGAGCCAGGATCGGATAAGAGGGCCAGAACAGCAGACCGACAGCAACCCATGTTCCGTAACAGAAGAAAGCGAGGACCACGGTCGGCCATTCGATGGCCGCTGCGTTGCGTCGCTTGATGCTCTTGCCTGCCATGCTATCGACCACTGTCCTTCAGTCGCCGGAGCCCCAATTGGCTCCTGACAGCATAGTGTCAGGAGAAGCGATTCCACTCAACGAGACAAAGTGTACAAAATGTTGCGATTGCGCATTTTTGACCGCACATGTTACACATTGTAAACAACCTTACGGATTCATTTACGCCTGGAGCCCTGATTCGACGGCTCTGGCGCAAATTTTTCCTCAAAGAGCGCGGAGACAAACAGTGGACAAACGGGACCTGTCAGCCATCTTTCGGGAGCGTCTGAAGCTGCTCCTGACACGATCCGACCTCAACCAGTCGGCCTTCGCGTCAGCGGTCGGCATCGATCGGTCGGCGCTGTCGCAACTGATGTCCGGCGATTCGACGCGGCTGCCGCGCGCCGAGACGCTGCTCAACATCGCCGCCGAATTCAAAGTGTCTCTGGATTGGCTGCTTGGGCTGAGCCAGGACGAAGGCGTCACCGGCGAAATCCGCGAAAGCCTGGAGATCGAGGAGGCGCCCGACGGTTTCGACCGCACGCTCTTGGCCAAATGGTTTGCGGAAGCCGCGGGCACCAAGATCCGCTATGTGCCGGCCGGCATTCCCGACCTCCTGCGCACACGCCAGCTGGTCGATTACGAAGCCAACATCACCAACCGCAGCCGTCTGGCGCAGGCCAGCGAGACCCAGTACCGCATCGAGTATAACAGGCGCCCGGAGACCGACATGGAGGTCTGCATGCCGCGCCACACGCTGGAGATTTTTGCCCGCGGCCTCGGCGTCTGGGATCGTTTTCCCGAGGCAGACCGGCGGCAGCAGCTCGCCCATATGGCGACGCTGCTTGACGATCTCTACCCGACCTTCCGCCTGTTTCTCTATGACGGCCGCATGCGTTACTCGATCCCGCTGACCATCTTCGGTCCCTACCGCGCCGCCATCTATGTCGGCGACATGTATGTGGTGCTGAATGCCACCCAGCCGGTGCAGGCGCTGACCCGGCATTTCGACAATCTGATCCGCGCCGCCGACGTCAACCCGCACGAAGCAGCCGCCTTCGCGCGCAATCTGGCCGGTGCGTCGTTCCCGTCGGGTTCTGCCTGATCGTCAACGCCCCGAAGGTTCGCAGCGCGGCGACCGCGGGCCGCAAACACATTGACTGGACATAAAGACTTCTTTATATCCTTATTCCATTCGAAGATTTGAAAGCCGATCCGATGACCACGACCAATCCCATCGACGCATTGCTGGCCGAAAAGGGCGTGCTGTTGGCCGACGGCGCCACCGGCACCAATCTGTTCGCGATGGGTCTGGAGGCCGGCGAAGCGCCCGAGCTGCTCAACGAGACAACGCCTGACACCATCACCAGCCTGCACCAGAATTTCGTCGATGCCGGCGCCGACATCATTCTCACCAACTCCTTCGGCGGCACCCGCCACCGGCTGAAGCTGCATCATGCGCAGGACCGCGTCCATGCGCTGAACAAGCGGGCCGCCGAAATCGCCCGCGCTGTCGCCGACAAGGCCGGCAGGAAAGTCATCGTCGCGGGCTCGGTCGGCCCGACAGGCGAGTTGCTGGTGCCGCTCGGCGCCATGACCTATGACGAAGCGGTCGAGGCCTTCGCCGAACAGATCGAGGGTTTGAAGGAAGGCGGCGCCGAAGTCGCCTGGATCGAGACCATGTCGGCCCCGGACGAAATCCGCGCCGCCGCCGAAGCCGCCATCCGCGTCGGCCTGCCCTACACCTATACCGGGTCGTTCGACACCGCCGGCCGCACCATGATGGGTCTGTTGCCCAAGGACATCCACGGCGTCGTCGACGGGCTGTCGCAAAACCCGCTCGGTGTCGGCGCCAATTGCGGTGTCGGCGCCTCCGACATCCTGGCGTCGCTGCTCGACATGACCGAGGCCAAGCCGGAGGCGACGATCATCGTCAAGGGCAATTGCGGCATCCCGGAATTCCGTGGCACCGAGATCCACTATTCCGGCACGCCGGAACTGATGGCAGACTATGTCAGGCTGGCGGTCGATGCCGGCGCCAAGATCGTCGGCGGCTGCTGCGGCACCTCATTCCAGCACCTTGCCGCCATGCGCAAGGCGCTCGACGCGCACACCAAATCCGAACGCCCAACCGTCGAGACGATCGTCGGGCGCATCGGCCCGATGCGCAACAAGGTGGCGACGGAAAACACCGCCGAGACCAGCGAAGCCCGCCGCGAACGTCGCCGCAGCCGAGCCTGATATCGATCTGGAATTATTCGCTGTTTTCAGCGTAGCGCGACAGCGCCGTCTTGAAATCCGTGCTGGTGCTGCCGGCGCCGCCGCCCATGGTCATCAGCGTACCCGATGCGCCGGGGTCGGTGATCTGCTCAAGCATGACGCGGAAGCGGTCGTTGTTCAGCGCCGACATCGCAGTGGTCCTGGCCGCGGCCACGTCATTCATGATGCGCCGAGATTCCGCCGAATGCGGCTGCGAAGTGGTCGACCTTGCCGCCGGCATCGAAGTCGCACTGTCTTTGATCTGCAATTCGGCCCCCAAAGCCCTGTATTAGCTCTTCGTAACAAGAGGAAATTGCGATCCCGTTCCGGAATTGCCGCACAATTTAACGATCCGGCACCTTTGTTCGAGGAGCACCTGAATATCGGCAGATCCGAAAAAAGGCCGGCAAGGAAAAGATCCCTCGCCGGCCTGCCTCACCCGCCCGTAGCCGGTTCCTCCGTATCAGAACGATCCCCGTCTGAAAGGAACCGGCTGTATTGCCACTACCGGTTACCGCCCAGCGCCGAGGCAAGGCGCACAAGCGAAAGGAACTCGGACCTGTACCCAAACGGGTCGGCTCCTCGGGCGGCGGTGGCAATCTCCATGATCTTGTCGTAACCGAACTTCGCGGTCGCATCCTCGTCGCGCAGCTTCTGGCCGAAGGCGGCGACAGCGACGGAGAAACGCTGGTCGGTGCTAGCCTGGTCGAAGGACTGGACCTCGTTGGCCGACGTCACCGGCGTGGTGATCAGCTTCGAGACGTCTTCGTTCGGCAGCTTGTAGCGGATCTTGACGAAAGCATATTCGTCGGCATTGGCCACACCGCCATTGTTGACCGTTGCTTGGCCGTAGCGCAGCGGATCCATCTGCTCGCCGCCACTCCCCTTCGGCGTGATCTCGTAGATGGCGGTGACCGAATGGCCCGAGCCGATATCGCCGGCATCGACGCGATCATTGTTGAAATCCTCGCGGTTCAACGCGCGGGTCTCATAGCCGATCAGCCGGTATTCCGAGACCTTGTTCGGGTTGAACTCGACCTGGATCTTGACGTCCTTGGCGATGGTGAACAGCGTCAAGGAGGCATCCTCGACCAGAACCTTCTCGGCCTCGGCCAGCGTGTCGATATAGGCGGCGGTGCCGTTGCCGTTCTGGGCGATGGTCTGCATCATCTGGTCGTTCAGATTGCCGCGGCCGAAGCCGAACACCGACAGGAAGACGCCAGTTTTGCGCTCCTGCTCGATCAATCGCTTCAGGTCCTCGTCATCAGTCTGGCCGACATTGAAGTCGCCGTCTGTGGCCAGCATCACACGGTTGATTCCGTCCTTGACGAAGGACTGCTGGGCAAGCTTGTAAGCTTCCTTGATGCCTGCCTCGCCGGCCGTCGAGCCGCCGGGCGTCAGATTGTCGATGGCATTGAGGATCTTGTCCTTCTCGGTGACCTTGGTCGGCATCAGCACCGTGCCGGCGTCACCGGCATAGGTGACGATCGAGATGGTGTCGTCAGCCTTCAGCTTGCTGACCAGCAGCCGGAAAGCCGACTTGAGCAGCGGCAGCTTGTCCGGCTCGTCCATCGAACCCGACACGTCGATCAGGAACACCAGATTGGCCTTGGGCTGCTCGACCGGCTTGACGTCGAAACCCTTGATGGCGACGTGCATCAGCTTGGTGTGCCCGTTCCACGGCGTCGGCATGACGCTGACGGTTGAGTTGAATGGCGTCGAGGCCGAATCCGGACCCTTCCAGTCATAGGGGAAGTAATTGACCATCTCCTCGACACGGACCGTATCGGCCTGCGGCAGGTAGCCCTGCTTCAGCGAGCTGCGCACAAAGGAATAGGAGGCCGTGTCGACGTCGATCGAGAAGGTCGAGACCGGATCCTGAAGGGCTGCGTGCACGGGATTGGTCTTGAAATCCTCGATGCGGTCGCGGTTTGGCTCCTGCGGCGCAATCTGGTCGGCTGGCAACGTCGAAGGCTGCTGCGGCGCCATCAGTTTGGATTCGGCCGTCCCCTGGACACGGCTGGCCCGTGCGCCATCTGCCGCTGGCGCAGCTCGTGAAAATCCCATGGTAACTCTGCCACCCGATGGTGCGGCCTCGGTGCTTGGCGCAGGCTCAGGCGCCTGCTGGTAAGTCTGCAAAGTGCCGTTCTCGCGTTGGTTCACCGTCGCCGGAGCCTCGGTCTTCGGGGGCGCGGTCGGCGTAACAAGCGCATCGGTGACGTCGCGGCTCCGCACTTCTGCGTCGGCATCGGCCTTCTTCAGGTCGCCTTCGGGCGCCTGCTTTTCTTTTGCCGGCGCATTGATCGCCGGCCCACTGGTTGCCGGTTTGTCGGCCAACGTTTCGGTGATCTTCTCGTCGCCGCCGAACGGCGACGGCTGTTCCCTCAGCATGTGGAAGGTGGCGTATCCGGCGATCGGCAGGGCGACGAGCCCGGCAATGGCCGGCGTGGCAATGAGTTTCTTTTGCATGATCTCGCTCCAGAGCTTTTGTGCTCGCTCTGTGAGACGAAGCCCGCCAACCGATCCTTGGGTGACGGCAGAAATATTTTCCTGATCATAGGCGCGCATGGCGGCTTCGAAGGCGCGTGCCTTCGCGCTCTCGCCCGGCGCCGGTACTGCTGCATCGCGCAGCCTGTTGAGTTCGTTGTCGTCGACCATGGTCACACTTCCCCGGCTGAACGCATCAAAGTCTTCAGCCGTTTCTTCGCTTCATGGATGTGCCAGGAAACCGTCGTCTCCGAGATTGCCATCGCCTCGGCGGCGGCCGCATGGCTCAAACCTTCGCCATAGACCAGAAGTACTGCATCGCGCTGCTTGTCGGGCAATTGCCGCACCGCTGCCCAGAGCGCCTCAGTCGGATCTTCGGGCTCGGCGGACGCCTCTCCCGATATCATGCTGTAGGCGCCGTAGGCCTCGGTCTTGACGTTTTCGCGTGTGGTCTTGCGCATCATGTCGCGCGCCGCATTCATCGTCACGGAATAAAGCCATGTCGTGAACGCGCCGCCGCCGCGATAGTCGCGAATGGCCTTGCCGAGCCGGACGCAAACTTCCTGGGCAATGTCTTCGGCATCGGGCTTTTTTCCGCACCAGCGATAGGCGGCGCGATAGACGAAGTCGTAGTGCCGCTCCAGCAATTTGCCGAAGGCACCCCTGTCTCCGCCCTTCGCCCGCCCGATCAACTCGGCGTCGGAGGCTTCGCTTTCATCCAGCATCATCGCCATCATTTGCCTGTTGGACGAAGGCTAATGGCCAATCCTTGGGGTTATGGAAAGATTTTTTTCAGGCAGGCGCTTTTTGAAACTAGACGGCTTGTCCTGCCACCCAACCGGACGACCACGCCCACTGGAAATTGTAGCCGCCAAGCCAGCCCGTGACATCGACGACTTCGCCGATGAAAAACAGTCCCGGCACGGATTTCGCCTGCATCGTCTTCTGGTCGAGCCCGTTGGTGTCGACGCCGCCAAGCGTCACTTCAGCGGTGCGATAGCCCTCCGAGCCGGCCGGCTTGATGCGCCAGTCGTTGACGGCGGCGTCGACGGTTTTCATCTGAACATCCGTCAAATCAGCGAGATTGCCGTCAATCCCGGTGCGCTCGGCCATCGCTTGTGCCAGGCGCTTAGGCAGATGGTTTGCCAGCACCGTCTGCACCGCTTGCCTGCCATTGACGCGCCGTGCCGCGCGAAGCAGTTCGGCCACATCCATTCCAGGCAGCATGGCGATGCGGATCTCATCGCCCTCGCGCCAATAGGACGATATCTGCAGGATGGACGGCCCGCTCAGCCCGCGATGCGTGAACAGCATCGCCTCCGAAAACCGTGTCTTGCCACAGCCGACTTCAGCATCGACGGCATTGCCCGCCAGGGGCGCCAGCCGCTCGAGCGTTCTTGCGTCGAAGGTGAGCGGCACCAGCGCCGGCCGCGTCTCCACCACGGCCAGGCCGAATTGCGTCGCAAGCTCGTAGCCAAACCCCGTCGCGCCCATCTTGGGGATCGACTTGCCGCCACAAGCCACGACCAGCGATTGGCAGGCGACGGTGCCGCTGGAGAGGCTCAGGGTAAACCCTTCCGCGGTCCGGCTGACATCCCTCACCTGGGTCGACACCGCTAGTTCCGCACCCCGATCCTGCATTTCGGAAACCAGCATGTCGATGATCTGGCGCGCAGAGCCATCGCAAAACAGCTGCCCCAGCGTCTTCTCGTGATAGGCGATACCATGGCGTTCCACGAGTGCGATGAAGTCGCGCTGCGTGTAACGGCTGAGCGCCGAGATGCAGAAATGCGGATTGCCCGAGAGAAAATTCTTCGGGCTGGTATGGATGTTGGTGAAATTGCAGCGCCCACCGCCCGAGATGCGGATCTTCTCGCCGGGCTTTGCCGCGTGATCGAGCACCAGAACCGAGCGGCCGCGCTTGCCTGCCTCGATGGCGCACATCATCCCGGCCGCACCGGCGCCGATCACCACGACATCATAGGATTGCATCAGGCTGTTCGTTCCCGATCGACCGCGCTATCCTGGCAGGCCGCGCCAATGGATCTGCCTCTACCGCGTCAGGCAACCAACGGGCAAGACCACCGTCAGCCCAGCGTCTCGGCAAACAGCGTCGTCAATCGCTTCCAGTGGCGCTCCGCGCCGGTGGCGTTGAAGACACTGTGATCCGACACGCACCAGCCATGCGCCATGCCGGCATAGTTCTCGATGGCGTGGTCGACTTCCGCCACGCGCAGCGCTTCCGCCAGTCGCGCCGACTGCTCCGGCGGAAAGCTGCGGTCGACGCCGGCGGTGCCGACATAGACACGCGCCTTGATCGAGGCCGCCTTGCGGTGCGGGCTGTCGGGAGCCTCGCTCGCCAGATTGCCGCCATGGAAGCTCGCCGCGGCAGCGATCCGATCGGGATAGGTCGCCGCCGCATTCAGCGCTCGGCCGCCGCCCATGCAATAACCAACGACGCCAACCGGTCCCGTGATGCCTTCAGAAGCCAACGCGTCGAGAAAGGCGCCGCTGTCGCGGATGGTCATGTCCTGCGTCGTGCCGGTGACCAGCGCCATCAGCGCCACCTTCGTCTCCTCCACGGCAAAAGCCGTCTTGGCATCGAACGGGCCGTAGGGAGCATTGCGGTAGAACAGGTCCGGCACCAGCACCGCATAGCCCTGCCCGGCGAGCCGCTCCGCCATCTCATCGAGCACCGGACGCGGCCCGAAAGCGTCCATGTAGAGGATGATCCCGGCCTCGGCCGCGCCAGCCGGGCGAAACAGCCCGGCTTTGGCCACGCCGTCCTTGGTCTTGATCTCGATGTCCTGCTTGGCCATGGCCCGCTCCGTTTGAGTGTCGCGCGATACATATCCGGGACAGACGGCTGGGCAAGTCAATCGAAGGCGCGCCGCGTTCACAAATCCGTATCGCCCGGCCGCTGGAACGGAAACTCAGCGCGCGAATGCCGCCATGTGAAAGGCCTGTACGTCAGGGGGATAGCGATAGGCCGTACCATAGGGACAGGCGTTGCGATCGAGGCAACCGCCGGTCCGGCAAGGCGAGCCGGTCGCTCCGCGCACATGCGCGAGGCAGGATTGATAGGCAAAGCCATCCTTCGAATAGGCGTCGACCGGACAGGATTTCATGCAGGGTTTTGCGACACATGTGTCGCAAAGGTGAATCGATGCCTGAGACGCCTCGACCCCAATCTCGTCCTCGAAAAGCAAAGCGCCGCGATAGGCGTGCCAAAGCCCGTACGTCGGATGCATGAGAATGCCGAGCGGCGACGGTTTCAGCCCCTCCGCCTGCATCGCCCATTGCTGGAACGGCAGATACGGCCTGTCGGATGGCGAAACCGCCCGTGCGCCGAATGTGTCCGCCACCGCACCGATCACCTGGCGTGACCAGGTGTCGAGCGGATTGGCAATGGCTTGCGGTTGCCGTTCGCGCCAACGCAGGAAATGCGGCCAGGGCTCGGCACCCGCCTGCCCGACCAAAATGGCTGATTTGGCGGAAGCACCTGACAGGCCAGAGGGTGCCTCCTCGCCTTCGGCGAATGTGACGCAGCCGCGCAGGATGAGGCCGTTGGCGGAAAGCGCGGCCGCTATCTCGTCAGCGGTGCCGCGCACAATCATCCCTTTTGGTCCGGGTCAGAGAAAGCGCTCCGCCAGACTTCCTTGTGGATGATGTTGGCGACTTTAGCCCCGCCTGACTCGGGCTCCTTTCAAGTGAAGGCGTCCGCCATCGACGCCTTCTTCGTCGCGATGTAGTCCTTCAACCCGTCGTCGATGCCCGGATCGAGATAAGGCGCCTCGTAGCTTTCCAGCCAGCGGCGGGCGAGTTCGTTTGCGCGTTGCGGCGCGGTCTTTTCGCCCTCGGCCAGCCACTGCTCGTAGGAATTGTTGTCGGCGATGCTGGAACGGTAGAAGGCGGTCTGGAAATTCGCCTGCGTGTGGTCGCAGCCGAGATAGTGGCTGCCCGGGCCGACCTGGCGGATGGCGTCCATCGCCTGGCCATTTTCCGACAAGTCAACGCCCTCGGCGAATTTCTGCTGCATGCCGAGCTGGTCGATGTCCATCATGAATTTTTCGTAGCAGGACGCCAGTCCGCCTTCGAGCCAGCCGGCCGAATGCAGGACGAAATTGGTGCCGGCCAGGATTGTCGAGTTCAGCGTGTTGGCGCTTTCATAGGCGGCTTGCGCGTCCGGAACCTTGGACGCGCAGAGCGAGCCGCCGGTGCGGAACGGCAGGCCGAGCCGGCGCGCCAGCTGTGCGGCGCCATAGGAGACCAGCGACGGCTCCGGCGTGCCGAAGGTCGGCGCACCCGACTGCATCGAGATCGACGAGGCGAAGGTGCCGAACAGCACCGGCGCGCCGGGTCGGATCAGCTGCGTGAACGACGCGCCGGCCAGCACCTCGGCCAGAACCTGCGTCAACGTGCCGGCAACGGTCACCGGGCTCATCGCGCCGGCAAGGATGAAGGGCGTGACGATGCAGGCCTGGTTGTGGCGCGAATAGACTTTCAGCGCGCCCAGCATGGTTTCGTCGAACACCATCGGCGAGTTGGCGTTGATCAGGCTGGTCAGCACCGTGTTGTTTTCGACGAAATCGTCGCCGAACACGATCTTGGCCATGGCGACCGTGTCTTCGGCCCGCTCCGGCGCCGTCACCGAACCCATGAACGGCTTGTCGGAATACTTTATGTGCGAATAGACCATGTCGAGATGGCGCTTGTTGACCGGCACGTCGACCGGCTCGCACACCGTGCCGCCCGAATGGTGGATGGACGGCGCCATGTAGGCGAGCTTCACGAAATTCTGGAAATCCTCGATCGTCGCGTAGCGCCTGACACCGTCGAGATCGCGCACGAAGGGCGGGCCGTAGACAGGCGCGAAGACGGTGGCGTTGCCGCCGATCTGCACCGAACGCTCGGAATTGCGCGCATGCTGGGTGTAGATGGGCGGCGCGGTCTTGAGCAGCGAACGGCACAGGCCCTTGGGAAAATGCACTCGCTCGCCCTTGACGTCGGCGCCGGCGTCTTTCCACAGCTGCAGCGCCTCGGCGTCGTCGCGAAAGATGATGCCGATCTCCTCCAGCACCGTGTCGGTGTTGTTTTCGATGATCGCCAGACCTTCCTCGTTGAGGACCTCATAGATGTTGATCTTGCGCTTGATGTAGGTGAGCTGCGTGCCCGGTCCGCCGCCGGAGCGCGCCGCGCGCCTTGCCGCCGCGCCGCCGCTGGCCGCACGCCCGCGTCGCGCATTGGACGCTTCCTGGTCGACTGACGCGTTCTCACTCATGATCGTTTTCCCTAAAAACCGTTTGCGGCCGCGTATCGCGGCTTCTCGCCCGGATCGTAGCCATGCACCCTATTCGAAACGGCCCGCCAGCGCCAACGCCTGTCGCAAAATCGACAAGAATTCCAATAGATTTGCGGTCGCTTTCCTTTTGCGGGAAGTCGCAAATCAGCTATGGATACCTGCCCCTGCCGGGTTAGGTATTGACGCGATAAATTTGAGCCGCCGCGATCTCATCCCGCGCGGCAAGGAGCCTGAGAAAAATGTCCGACGACGAGATCATCCTCTCCGAGCTTTCCGACGACGAGTTGGTGCAGCAGATGCACGACGATCTCTATGACGGGCTGAAGGAAGAGATCGAGGAAGGCACCAACATCCTGCTCGAGCGCGGTTGGGCGCCCTACAAGGTGCTGACCGAGGCGCTGGTCGAGGGCATGCGCATCGTCGGCGAGGACTTTCGCGACGGCATCCTGTTCGTTCCCGAAGTGCTGCTGTCGGCCAACGCCATGAAGGCCGGCATGTTCATCCTGCGCCCGCTGCTCGCCGCCACCGGCGCACCCAAGCAGGGCAAGATGGTCATCGGCACCGTCAAGGGCGACATCCACGACATCGGCAAGAACCTCGTCGGCATGATGATGGAAGGCGCCGGCTTCGACGTCATCGACCTCGGCATCAACAATGCGGTCGAGAAATATCTCGACGCCATCGAGCAGCACCAGCCCGACATCATCGGCATGTCGGCGCTTTTGACCACGACCATGCCCTATATGAAGGTCGTCATCGACACGATGAAGGAAAAGGGCATTCGCGACGACTATGTCGTGCTGGTCGGCGGTGCGCCGCTCAACGAGGAATTCGGCAAGGCCGTCGGCGCCGATGCCTATTGCCGCGACGCGGCAGTGGCGGTCGAGACCGCCAAGGACTTCATGAAGCGCAAGCACAACGTGCGCGCTTCAGCCTGATTTTCTTCAGCAAGGCGTCTGGCCAGAATCAAAGCCGCGCCTTGCAGCGCGGCTTTTTTGTTACCAGATGTTGGTGACAGAGGGTCCGCGTGTCAGGGTTTGGTGACGGTGTCGTCGATGGCTTTCGCGGTCGATTTGAGATCCCGGCCGACGCCGCGGACGGTGTTGGCGCAGGCCGTAAGCGCCAGGGCGCAGGCAAGGATTGCAATCGGCGCAACGCGTAACAGTTTCATGGACGGTTTATCCCTCTCTCGATAGATTCGCCCCACAGCAACGAAGGCCGCTTCGACCGGGTTCCATGGCAAGGATGCAAAAAACGAAACCGAATCAAGACGACAGGCTGCTGGTCATCGCCTGCGGAATGATTGCGCGCGAAGTTTTGGCCGTCAAGGAGCAGCTCAAGCTCGACCATCTCGACCTGACCTGCCTGCCGGCGGAGTTCCATTTCTACCCCGACCGCATCGCCCCGGCGATGGACAAGGCAATCGAAAAGGCCAAGGCGGAAGGCTATGAGCATATCTTCGTCGGCTATGCCGATTGCGGCACCGGCGGCCTGCTCGACCGGGTGCTGGAGAAGCACGGTGTCGAGCGCATGGCCGGCCCGCACTGCTTTGCCTTCTATCAGGGCATGGATGCCTACGCGAAGGTCGCCGACGACGACATGATGTCGTTCTACATGACCGACTTCCTATGCCGCCAGTTCGACGCCTTCTTCATGAAGCCGCTCGGCCTCGACAAGCATCCGGAGCTGATCAAGGACTATTTCGGCAATTACCAGAAGCTGATCTACATCGCCCAGACCGACGATCCCGAACTCGACAAGGTTGCCGAGAAGGCTGCGAAACTGCTCGGCCTCGTCTATGAGCGCCGCGCGACCGGCTATGGCGACCTTACAGGCGAACTCGCGCGGGTGGCCGCACACGTCTGAAGCAATTCTGGAGCAGAAACGCTTTCAAGCACGGATGACAGGCCGCTGCGAACAGATAAGTTGTGCGCCAAGCAAACAGGCTGATTCAGCCATTTGAAACATGGAAAGCCCCCGATGACCCCTCGCCTGTTGATCGCCGCCCTTAGCCTCCTCTGTTTCGCCCTGCCCGCTTATGCCGACGGCGAGGTGCAGAAGTTGATCACGCCAGCCGACAAGGCGCGGCTCGACAAATATGGCGAGACCCGGAAAGCTGCCCTTGAAGAGGCGAAGGCCGGCGACCCGGCCGAGGTTAGTGAGCTCAACGCCTTGCTGGCAAAGCCCCTGGTCGCCTTTTCCGACAAGGATCTGACCGGCAACTGGCAATGCCGCACCATCAAGGTCGGCGGCATCGGCCCGCTGGTCATCTATGGCTGGTTCAAATGCAAGGTGAGCGACGATGGCTCCGGCTGGCGGCTGGAAAAGATCAGCGGCTCGCAGCGCACCACGGGCCGTTTCTTCGATGATGGCGAAAAGCGCGCCATCTATCTCGGTTCCGGTTATGTCAATGACAACAAACCAAAGCGCTATGGCAGCGGTCCGGAAAGCGACCAGGTCGGCTACGCCTTCCGCAACAGCGCCAATGCATGGCGCATCGAATTCCCGGCGCCTTATTACGAATCGCATCTCGACATCATGGAATTGAAGCGCTGATCCCGCTGGCCTCTCACCGGCCGGGCGGTCATCAAGATTTAACCCCGCTTGGCACAGAATTGAGCCAGGCAGCGCACGGGAAGACGGTTGCGCGCCGGCAAGAAGGCGCGCCATGGCTTCAGCTGACAAGAACAGTGCTGCGATCGTTGTCGTCACGGAAGGCGGCCCGCACATCTGGGCCATCGTCAACGCCATCGCCGACCGTCTAGGCCCTGTCAGCGTCATCCTGGAAAACCCTGAATCCAAAAAGCAATTGCTGCTCGGCCGCGCCCGCCGCCAGGGCTGGTTTTCTGCCATCGGCCAGCTCGGCACGATGGTGCTGACCAGGCTGGGCAAACGCTTCTTTGCCGGCCATGCGGCGCAGCTGATTGCCGGGCAGAAACTTGAGACCGAACCAAGGCCGAACCAGAAGATCATCCACGTCTCCTCTGCCAACGCGCCCGATTGCCTGCAGGCGATCGCCGACATCCGGCCGGGTGTGGTGTTGCTTGCCGGCTGCCGGCTCTTGTCCCGGCAGACGCTGGCGCAAATGCCTTGCCCGGTGCTCAACTATCACGCTGGCATCGCCCCGAAATACCGCGGCATGAATGGCGGCTACTGGGCGCTGGCTTCCGGCGATCCCCAGAATTTCGGAACCACGGTGCATCTGGTCGATGCCGGCGTCGACACCGGTGGCGTGCTGAAACAGGCGCGCGGCAAACCTGAGCCCGGCGACACCATCTCAAGCTATGCGCTGCGCCAGGCGGCATTCTCACGCAACATCTGTGTCGAGGCGGTCCGCGATGCGCTGGATAGCAAACTGGCGACCATCAAGCCGGATCTGCCGTCCAAACAATGGTACCACCCGACGATCTGGTTCTATCTCTGGACCGGTGTGCGCCGAGGCGTGTGGTAGGCGCTGTCAATCTGACGCTTTGTATGCTATTGTCATACAGAAAGCGAGTTTACCGATGTCGAACATGGCCCCCCTCAGCGTCCGCGTCACCTCTGACGAACGTGACATTCTTGAAGCCGCTGCCAGTCAGGCAAACACCAATCTCAGTGACTTCATCCGGCGCAAGGCGGTCGAAGCCGCCGAAATGGAAGTGCTGGACGGACGTATCGTGACGATCCCGGCAGCCGAATGGGAAAAGTTCGAGGCGTGGGCAAAGTCTCCCCCGAAAACTCTTACCGGGCTACGGAAGCTCGCTACCTCACGACCTGTATGGCAGGACTGACGCCTCCTCGGCCTCTTGCGGCCGATGACGACAGAGACGCCTTCGATTGTGGTCGCGAGTCGCTCGACAACTGGCTTCGCCGTCATGCCTGGCGCAATCAACAGGATGGGACCTCGCGTACCAGCGTCATCTGTGATCGCACGACCGGAGTTATCGCCGCCTATGTCACCTTGAGCACGGGTCAAATCGAGCGAGCCCATCTGCCAAAATCAGCACAACGCAACCGCCCCGATCCCATTCCAATCATTTTGCTCGGCCAGCTTGCCGTGGATCGGCGCTATCAAGGTCATGGCTGCGGACGCTCGCTTCTTCTCTTCGCCCTGAGGACCGCGGTGCGATTTTCAAGGGAAATAGGCTGCTTCGGTGTCCTGACACATCCGCTCGATGATGCCGTAAGAGGGTTCTATCGCACCTTCGACTTTGAAGATCTCCCATTCGACCCAAAACGCAGCATGATTGTTCGGGTCGCGGATTTGAAACAAAATGGCTTCGAAGACGAATGATGACGCTGTTGGAAAAAGCGGCGATGTTTCACCCTACCAGACGGTTTGTAGGCACCCTCTTACCGTCGCCTCAGGCCATCTCAGCCCGCAACAAAGTCAAAGATTCTCGCCTTTCTTTTTGCGACGTCGAATAGCGTCGCTTTTGAATGCGCGCGCGTCGTCCCATAACAAGCAGCCCCACTGCGCATCCGGCAATGCTCGCACCTGCTGACTAGAGTGGTCGAGCGTCCTTCGTGCGTCCAAGCGGACGCACTGCGCTCGGCAGGGAGTGAGAATTCATGGCCGATCTGATCGTCGTCTACTGGCGCGACATACCCGCCCAGGTGATCGTCAAGAAGGGCCGGCAGAACGCCAAGCGCGAACTGCCGCTGCGTTTCACCGAGGCGATCGACATGTGCGCCATGCGCACCGGCGCCGGCGGCACCGACGATTATCTCGCCGAGTGGCGCAAGGCCGATCCGGTTCCGGTCGGCGACGATCTCGAGGCCGAGGTCGAGAAGGCTTTCAGCGACATCGACGCAAAATACGACCGCGAGCGGCTGGTCGCTCTGGTCAAGGCGGGCGGGAAAGAAAATGTCTGAAACCACTCCTGCCAAAGAAGGCCCGGCGGTTACCCAGGCCACCCTGGTCAAGAAGGCAGCGCCGAAATCCGACTACAAGCCGGCCGATGTGTCGCCGCAGCGGCGCGTGCAGCGCTCGTTTGCAGTCAGGCTGTGGTCGGTCCGGCATTCGCGCCTGCTCGAATGGTTCTATTCTCGGTTCGCCGACATGTTCCTGCTTCTCCATCCTTTGTGGAAAGGCCTTGGCTACGGGCGGGTCGAGGCCCCGATCAAGTTTGTCGAAAAACGCGTCAAAGGCTTCATGTTCGACTGCCGCATGTGCGGCCAGTGCGTGTTGTCCTCGACCGGCATGTCGTGCCCGATGAACTGCCCGAAGCAGTTGCGCAACGGCCCCTGCGGCGGCGTGCGCGCCAATGGCAATTGCGAGGTCGAGCCCGACATGCCTTGCGTCTGGGTCAAGGCCTGGGAAGGCTCCAAGAACATGGTGCATGGCGACAAGATCCTCGACGTGCAAAAGCCCGTCGACCAGTCGCTGCGGGAAACCTCAGCCTGGCTGCGGGTGACTGCGCAGTCGGCGGCAGCCCGCGAAGCCGCGGCCAATGCCAAAACCGGAGCCGCCGCATGATCGGCCGCCAGCGCGACGAGAACCCGGCCGGCATCCATCTGCCGCTCGATCCCCTGCCCGGCCACTCCTCACGCGGCCGGCTGGAGCGGGTGCTGCGGCGCGGCGAATTCGCTGTCACCACCGAGCTCAACCCGCCCGACAGCGCCGATCCGGAAGACGTCTACAACCGGGCCAAGATCTTCGACGGATGGGTCGACGCCATCAATGCGGTCGATGCCTCCGGCGCCAACTGCCATATGTCCTCGGTCGGCATCTGCGCGCTTTTGACCCGCATGGGCTATGCCCCGATCATGCAGATCGCCTGCCGCGACAAGAACCGCATCGCCATCCAGGGCGATGTGCTGGGTGGTGCGGCGATGGGCGTCGCCAACATGCTCTGCCTCACCGGCGACGGTGTACAGGCCGGCGACCAGCCCGGCGCCAAGCCGGTGTTCGATCTGGATTCCATGTCGCTGCTCGAAACCTGCCGCATCATGCGCGACAACGGCAAGTTCCTGTCCGGCCGCAAGCTGACGACACCGCCGCAGATTTTCCTCGGCGCCGCCGTCAATCCGTTCGCGCCGCCTTTCGATTTCCGACCGATCCATCTTGGCAAGAAGATCGCCGCCGGCGCGCAGTTCGTGCAGACGCAATACTGTTTCGACGTGCCGATGTTCAAAACCTTCATGCAGAAGGCGCGCGATCTCGGCCACACCGAAAAGGTGTTCATCCTGTGCGGCGTCGGCCCGCTGGCCTCGGCCAAGACGGCCAAATGGATCCGCTCCAACGTGCCCGGCATCCATATCCCGGACGCCATCATCAAGCGGCTGGAAGGAGCCCAGGACCAGAAGAAGGAAGGCAAGCAGCTCTGCATCGACATCATCAACGAGGTGAAGGAAATCGCCGGCGTCGCCGGCGTCCATGTGATGGCCTATCGCCAGGAGGAATATGTCGCCGAGATCGTCGATGAATCGGGCGTGCTGAAGGGCCGCCAGCCGTGGAAACGCGAGATCCGCCGCGACGACCAGATGGTCGCCGACCGGCTCGACCACATATTGCATGACGAGATTACCGAAACGCAGGTGGACATGGTAAAGACCGCGCACTAAGCGCGGCCAAGCACCAGACCCTGGAACGAAACCAGAGACGATATAAAGAAGCACTTTATATCAGGCGGAGAGACTTCATGACCCGGACCATCGTCGCCTCGGCGACACGCGAGATCATCATCGGCTTCGACCAGCCCTTCTGCGTCATCGGCGAACGCATCAACCCGACCGGCCGCAAGAAGCTGGCCGCCGAGATGATCGCCGGCAATTTCGAGACCGTCATCAAGGATGCGCTGGAACAGGCCGCCTGCGGCGCCACCATGCTTGACGTCAATGCCGGCGTCACCGCTGTCGACCCCAACGCCACCGAGCCGGCGCTGCTGGTGCAGACGCTGGAGATCGTCCAGGGTCTGGTCGATCTGCCGCTGTCGATCGATTCCTCCGTCAGCGCCGCAATCGAAGCCGCATTAAAGGTCGCCAAGGGCCGGCCGCTGGTCAACTCCGTCACCGGCGAGGAAGAAAAGCTCGAAGCCATCCTGCCGCTGGTCAAGAAGTACAATGTACCGGTCGTGGCCATCTCCAATGACGAGACCGGCATTTCGATGGATCCGGACGTCCGCTTCGCCGTCGCCAAGAAGATCGTGCAGCGCTGCGCCGATTTCGGCATTCCGGCGCATGACGTCGTCGTCGATCCGCTGGTCATGCCGATCGGCGCGCTGGGCGATGCCGGCCGCCAGGTGTTTGCGCTGCTGCGTCGGCTGCGCGAAGAGCTCAAGGTCAACACCACTTGCGGCCTGTCCAACATCTCGTTCGGCCTGCCGCACCGCCACGGCATCAACGCCGCCTTCATCCCGATGGTGATCGGCGCCGGCATGACGAGCGCCATCATGAACCCGGTGCGGCCGCAGGAAATGGAAGCCGTGCGCGGCGCCAATGTGCTGAACGGCACTGACGAGAACTGCACCAACTGGATCAGGACCTACAAGGACTACAAGCCGGCCGAAGGCGGCCAGGCGGTTGCCGCGCCGACGCAGGTCAACGCGCCGGGCGATGGCGCTGCCAATGGTGGCCGCCGCCGTGGCGGCCGCGAAGCCCGGATGGCTCGAGGATAAGCGCGCAATCGTGAACTCGCCTGCAAACATTACCGATCCGCTCGTGCTGTTCATGCCGTCAGGCAAGCGCGGGCGGTTTCCCGTTGGCACATCGGTGCTCGACGCCGCGCGCCAGCTCGGCGTCTATGTCGAAAGCGTCTGTGGCGGCCGCGCCACTTGCGGTCGCTGCCAGATCGAGGTGCAGGAAGGCAATTTCGCCAAGCACAAGATCGTCTCCTCCAACGACCATATTTCGCAGAAGGGCGCCAAGGAAGAGCGCTACGAGCGCGTGCGCGGCCTGCCCGAGCGCCGCCGCCTCTCCTGCTCGGCGCAGATCCTCGGCGACCTCGTCATCGACGTGCCGCAGGACACGGTCATCAACGCGCAGACCATCCGCAAGGATGCCGACACCCGCGTCATCGCCCGCGATGCGGCAATCCGCATGTGTTATGTCGAGATCGAAGAACCCGACATGCACAAGCCGCTCGGCGATCTCGACCGCCTGAAGATCGCCCTGATGAAGGATTGGGGCTTCAAAAACCTCGAATTCGATTTCTACCTGATGCCGCAGGTGCAAGGCATTTTGCGCAAGGGCAACTGGACGGCGACTGCCGCCATCCACAAGGATGCCGAAAGCGACATTGCCCGCGTCATAGCACTGTGGCCCGGCCTCAAGAACGAAGCCTATGGGCTGGCCTGCGACATCGGCTCGACCACCATCGCAATGCATCTGGTGTCGTTGCTGTCGGGCCGCGTCGCCGCGTCGTCCGGTACGTCCAATCCGCAGATCCGCTTCGGCGAGGATCTGATGAGCCGCGTCTCCTATGTGATGATGAACCCGGACGGCCGCGAAGGCATGACGGTCGCCGTGCGCGAGGCGATCTCCGGCCTGGTCGACAAGGTCTGCGCCGAAGGCAATGTCCAGCGCAATGACATCCTGGACAGCGTCTTCGTCGGCAATCCGATCATGCACCACCTGTTCCTCGGCATCGATCCGACCGAGCTCGGCGGCGCGCCCTTCGCGCTCGCCGTCTCGGGCGCGGTGCGCATCAAAGCCTCCGATATCGGCCTGAAGCTCAACCAGGGCGCGCGTCTCTACATGTTGCCTTGCATCGCCGGCCATGTCGGCGCGGATGCTGCCGCCGTGACTTTGTCGGAAGGTCCGCACCGCCAGGATGAAATGATGCTGATCGTCGATGTCGGCACCAATGCCGAGATCGTGCTCGGCAACCGCTCGCGCGTTGTCGCGGCCTCCTCCCCCACCGGTCCGGCCTTTGAGGGCGCTGAAATCTCCGGCGGCCAGCGCGCCGCGCCCGGCGCGATCGAGCGCGTCCGCATCGATCCCGAAACGCTGGAGCCGAAATACCGTGTCATCGGTTCGGAACTTTGGTCCGACGAGCCAGGCTTCCTCGACAGCGTCCAAGCCACCGGCGTCACCGGCATTTGCGGCTCCGGCATTATCGAGATCGTGGCCGAAATGTACCTCGCCGGCATCATCTCCGAGGATGGCGTCGTCGACGGATCGCTGGCCGAGCGTTCGCCGCGTGTCACCGCCAATGGCCGCACCTTCTCCTATGTCTTGAAGGAAGGCGAACCCAAGATCACCATCACCCAGACCGACGTGCGCGCCATCCAGCTCGCCAAGGCGGCCCTTTATGCCGGCACCAAGCTGTTGATGGAAAAGCAGAACACCGAGCACGTCGACCGCATCCATTTCGCCGGCGCCTTCGGCTCCTTCATCGACCCGAAATACGCCATGGTGCTTGGCCTGATCCCGGATTGCGACCTCGACAAGGTCTCGGCCGTCGGCAACGCAGCCGGCGCCGGCGCGCGCATGGCGCTGCTCAACCGCGGCTATCGCCGCGAAATCGAGGACACGGTCAGCCATATCGAGAAGATCGAGACCGCGCTGGAGCCGAAATTCCAGGAGCATTTCGTCTACGCCATGGCGCTGCCCAACAAGGTCGATCCGTTCCCGAAACTATCGGCGGCGGTGAAATTGCCGCCACGCAAGACCGTGAGCGAGGATGGCGTCGCCGGCGACGCCGCCCCACGCCGGCGTTCGCGCGAAGGCCACGCGGCCAGGCGCAGCCGCGAGTAAGCCGGCCACCAGTCTTCAATTTCGTTTGTATGCAAATGTTTCCAGATCGCTCCGATCTGGAAACCGAAGCGCTGTTTTCGCGCAATCCACCCGATACAGACGTGAAGCATTTAACGGACACCGAATTGCGGGCCGGACTATTGCGCCGTCACAACGCTTCAAAAGGAGAATGAAGATGTCGATGTTCGACAGCCTCGGCCGTTTTCGTGCGGCCATCAAGCATGCCCAGTCCGTGCGGGCCATGAACAGCCTGCCGCCTGAAGTACAGAAGGACATTGGCTGGCCCGTGTCCCCGCGCATCGACGCCCAGGCCAACCTGACGCGCCTGATCCTGGGCTCGGGCCGCTAATGACCTTCGCCGACAAATGCAAATTGCTGGCAAAACGCCGGGGCCGCCGCGTGGTCCCGGCTGCGCCTGACATCAAGCTGCGCGCCGCGCTGCTGCCCCGGCGCTGAGGCCGTTGGCGGAAAACCGCAAACTCGGTCGATCAAACAACCGTGTTGCGTTGGTCCAAATTCTTGACATTTCGGCTGGAGGCGCGATCTTCGAAATAGTGGGGAAATTCTCTTAGTCGGCTGCTGCCGAGCTTGTGTATTCGAATGCCCAGTTTCAAAAGCCACGTCGTTTCCTTCATCCTCCGGCACAGCCGGAAGAAGGCATTTGCCAGCCCCGAAAACCTGCAGCGCTGGATCGCCTATGCGCGCAAGACCGAGGACCACCATCCTCCGGCATTGCTGCGCGAGCGCCTCCACATCACCGAGCGTAGCGTCGATGGTTTCCCCGTCTACGAGATCGCGCCGAAAGCCGGCGAGCGCCGGCGCATCCTCTACATGCATGGTGGCGCCTATGTCTTCCAGATCACCTCCTATCATTGGGGGCTGATCGCCGAGATGGCCGAGCGGCTGGGTTTCGGCATCACGGTGCCGATCTACCCCATCGCGCCCGAACACGATTTCCACGCCATGTTCGGCATGGTCGGCGACGTCTACCGGCAGATGCTGGACGAGACGGACGCCGAAAATATCGTTTTCATGGGCGATTCCGCCGGCGGCAACATGGCCGTGGTGCTGACCATGATGGCGGCCGAAGAAGGCCTGTCCTTGCCGTCGCGCCACGTGCTGATTTCACCCGGCCTCGACATGTCGCTGTCCAACCCGGAAGTGTTCGAGGCGGAACGCAACGATCCGTGGCTCGGTATATCAGGCGGGCTGGAAGCGATCCGCATGTACAGCGCCGGCATCGATCGCAGCGACTGGCATATCAGCCCGCTCTACGGCGACCTCTCGGTGCTGCCGCAGACCCTGCTTCTGACCGGCTCGCACGACCTGCTCAGCCCCGACAATCTGATCTTCGCCAAAAAAGCGCGCGCTGCCGGCGTCGATATCGACGTCGTCTACGAGGAAGGGATGTTCCACGTCTGGCCGCTGATCGAGATGCCGGAGGCGCGTCGCGCCAGAAACAGCATCGTCACCTTCCTTGAAGGTGAGCCCGCCAAGCGGCGCGCAACTGCGCGTCGCAGAGCGCGAACCGCCTTCGCGGCGCGCCCTGCCGAGGCAGCGGAATAACTCAGAACTTGCCGGTTTCGCGGAACAGTTCGAAGGTCGCGCGGATATGGTCGGCGACGGCCTTGACCGGCGCGCTGGCGTCCGGCGACACCACCATCGCCAGATTGTAGGTGCCGATATCGGGCATGCCGTCCTTCGGGCAGAGCTCGACCATGTCGTTGCCGAGGAATGACTTCGGCAGCGGCGCAACCGCGAGATCCGACATGATGGCGGCGCGCTGGCCGGCCGTGTGCGCGCTCATATAGGCGACGCGGTAGTTGCGGCCCTCACGGCTGAGCGCATCGAGCGCGCCGGCCCGCCAGGCGCAGCCCTCTTCCCACAGCGATACCGGCAATGGCTCGCGCAGATGCGCGCTGCCGCCCTTGGCGCCGGCCCAGACAATCGGCTCTGTCAGCAGCACCTCGGCGCCAAGCGCGCTGGTCTTGTAGGAATTGGTCAACAGCGTGAGGTCGAGCGCCCGATCGTCCATGCGCCGGCGCAGATTGCTGCTCTGGTCGATGGTGACGTCGACGGCGATCGACGGATGCGATTGCGCGAAACGCTTCAGCACATGCGGCAGCACGCGCTCACCATAATCGTCCGGCGATCCGAGCCGCACCACGCCGACGATCTCGGGGATGATGAATTTCGACACCACCTCGCGGTTGATTGACAACAGCCGGCGGGCATAGCCGAGCAGCATCTCGCCATCGGTGGTCAGCGTCACCGAGCGCGCATCGCGCGCAAAGACCGAGCGGCCGAGAATGTCCTCGAGCTTCTTGATCTGCATGGAGACCGCCGACGGCGTGCGGAACACCGCATTGGCCGCGGTGGTGAAGCTACCGGTCTCGGCAATGGCCACAAAGGTGCGCAAAACGTCGAGATCGAGCAGCGGCAGCGGGTGATTGAGTGGGGCGTTCATCGGGATAGACCTTCAATTTTTCTGATGTGAAGCATCATTCCATTTCGTTTGATTGAACATCAGATTGGGAGGATAGTCAACTCCATCGAAGGCAGGACGTGCCCCGGATCGAAAAGCTCCTGACACGAAATTGCATTCGATGCGGAATATCCCGGTCACAGAACGCGTTCATGCGGGACGTGCCACAACCAAAGGAGAATGAAATGTCTATCCTGTCATCCATCGGTCGGCTTGCGACCGAGTTCAGCGCGGCCCGTGCCCGCTTCCAGACCGAACGTGCGATCCGCTCGCTGCCGATCGAACTGCAGAAGGATATCGGCTGGCCTGAAGCTGCCGACACCAAGACCGGTGGACGCCACGGCGTCGGATCCTGGGCTGGAGCAAAGTAAACCATTGTGTACCATGTGCTGAAGGTCTGCCGCGCAGAACCAGCCCGGCAGGCCTTCTCTGTTTTAGCCCAGACCTTCTCTAACTTATTTGCACTCAAATGAATTTCAGAGCCATGTCGCCCTTGCATGGCGCATATGAGCAAGCTGCATACCGGCCCAATTTCTGCATTAACGCCTTGTAAGTAATCACAAATCCAAGGCAATCTGCCCAAAAATGTCGCAATTGATGTCGCTTTTCATATCAAGCGCTTCGCATTTGCGATTTAGTTTCTGCCCACACAAGCCTATATCGGCGCCAGCAAACGAGCTGCCCCACTCCATCAAGCGAAGGCGACCCGTCTGAGCAACCGATAGGAGATGATGATGAAGCTTTTTGCCCGCCTTTTCCCCCGCCGCGAAATGAACCTGACCACCGCTCTCGAGCGCCAGCGCCTTGCCAACACCATGCCCGGCCAGACCGGCGCCATGAACGCGGTGCGCCTTGGCTTCGTCGCCTGAGATCACGACTACCGCGCAGCGCTCCCTGCCGCTGTCGACAGTCGATAACAACGCCGCTTCGGTTTGACCGAGGCGGCGTTTTTCGTTCTGAAGCCGATGTTGCCGGAGAGCGATGCTCGATCCGGCGGCACCCCGTGCCTGTCAGTCCCCAAGGATTGCCCATTTGCGACCCATGTCGCAAATTTAGTTGCCGCTTGGCCGCCTAGCCGATTGACAGGAATGGTTTTTCCTGATGACGCTATGCTGTTCGCGACATCCTGTTCGCGCCATGGCTGCGTGAGGTTCCCTTGAACGCCGTAAAGCATCCGATCAAGCGATCGTTTGTATTCTTCCTCGTCCCCGACTTCACCATGATTGCCTTTGCGACGGCGCTCGACCCGCTGCGCTCGGCCAACCGCATGCTTGGCTATGAGGCCTATCGCTGGCGCCTCGCCAGCATCGACGGCAAGCCGGTGCGCGCCTCCAATGGCGTCGAATGCGCGGTCAACACCTCGCTCGAGGAAGAGCGCAAGAAGATGGCCGGACCGGACCGGCCGAACATGGCCATTGTCTGCAGCGGCGTGAATGTCGAGCGCTACCAGAACAGGTCGGCCTTCGCCTGGCTGCGCGAGGAGTATAACAGAGGCGTCGCCGTCGGCGGCCTTTGCACCGGCGCGCATATCCTTGCCGCCGCCGGCCTGCTCTCCAACAAGCGCTGCGCCATCCATTGGGAAAACCTGCCGGGCTTTTCCGAGGCCTTCCCGAAGGCCAACGTCTTTGCCGACCTCTTCGAAATCGACCAGAACATCTACACCTGCGCCGGCGGCACAGCAGCACTGGACATGATGCTGAAGCTGATCGGCGACGACTTCGACGACAATCTGGTCAACCGCGTCTGCGAACAGGTGCTGACCGACCGCGTGCGCAGCCCGACCGACCGCCAGCGCCTGCCGCTGCGCGCCCGCCTCGGCGTGCAGAACTCCAAGGTGCTGACCATCATCGAATTGATGGAGGGCAACCTCTCCGAGCCGCTGTCGCTGATCGAGATCGCCGACCATGTCGACCTGTCGCGCCGCCAGATCGAGCGCCTGTTCCGTACCGAGATGGGCAGGTCCCCTGCCCGCTACTATCTCGAAATCCGCCTCGACCGCGCCAGGCACCTCTTGATCCAGTCGTCGATGCCGGTGGTCGAGGTGGCTGTCGCCTGCGGCTTCGTCTCGGCCTCGCACTTCTCCAAATGCTACCGCGAGCTCTACGCCCGCTCGCCGCAGCAGGAGCGCGTCGACCGCAAGCAATTGCTGGCCGCCTGAACCGAACGCTTCAGATCAAGCCTCGGCCGGCTGCGCCTGTGCCGTCCGCATCGCCTCGACGCGGATATCTTCGGTCAGCCGCGCCTTCAGCGCCGAGAACTCCGGGCTGGTCTTCAGCGTGTAGTGGCGTGGATGCGGCAGGTCGATGGCGACATCCGACTTGATGCGCCCCGGCCGCGCGCTCATCACGATCACCCGCGAGGCCATGAAGATCGCCTCCTCGATGTCGTGAGTGACAAATAGCACCGTCTTCTTGCGCCGTTCCCATATGCCGAGCAAAAGCTCCTGCATCAGCCCGCGGGTCTGGTTGTCGAGCGCGCCGAACGGCTCGTCGAGCAACAGGATCTCGGGATCGTTGGCCAGCGCTCGGGCGATTGCCGTACGCTGCTGCATGCCGCCGGAAAGCTGCTTTGGCCAATGGTTCTCGAAGCCCTTGAGCCCGACAAGATCGACATAGGAGGCAACGATCCCGTCCCGATCCTTTTCGGCCATGCCGCGTTCGCGCAGGCCGAAGGCGATATTCTGCGCCACCGTCAGCCACGGAAACAGCGTGTAGGACTGGAAGACCATGCCGCGATCCGGCCCCGGCCGCGTCACCGCCTTGCCGTCGAGCAACACGCGGCCTTCGCTCGGCGCCTCAAGGCCGGCGACAATCCTGAGCAGCGTCGACTTTCCGCAGCCCGACGGCCCGAGAATGGTGATGAAGTCGTTGGCAGCGACCGTCAGATCGACCGGCATCAGCGCCTTGACCGGCTGCCCGCCGCGCACGCCGGCGAATGTGCGCGAGACGCCTTCGATCAAAAGCTTGCTCATGCCAGGCTCCAGGGGAAGAGCCAGCGGTTGAACGCCTTGAAGGCGAAGTCGGACAACAGCCCGATCAGCCCGATGACGATGATGCCGAAGATGATCTGGCCCGTCGCCAGCCGCGACTGGCTGTTGATGATCATGTAGCCGATGCCTGAGGACGAACCGATCAGCTCGGCGACGATGACATAAGTCCAGGCCCAGCCCAGCACCAGCCGTAAGGTCTCGGCGATCTCCGGCGCATTGGCCGGCATGATCACGCGCTTGACGATGCCATTGCTGCTCGAGCCCAGCGTATAGGCCGCCTCGACCAGGTCGCGCCGAGTCGAGCCGACCTTGACCGCGACGATCAGGATGATCTGGAACACCGAACCGACGAAGATGACCAGCAGCTTTTCCAACTCGCCGATCCCGGCCCACAAGATGAGGAGCGGAATGAAGGCCGAGGCCGGGAGGTAGCGTGCGAAGGAGACGAACGGTTCCAGAAACGCCTCCACCGGCTTCCAGGCGCCCATGGCGATGCCGATCGGCACGGCGACGATCGACGCCAGCAGGAACCCACCGAAGACCCGCCAGATGGTGATCAAGATGTCGAGCCAGAAACGGTCCTCGACCAGCAGCCGCCAGCCGTCCCGGAGCATCGACAGCGGATCGGCGAGGAAGATGCGGTTGACGTGGCCGCCAAGCGTGATCCACGCCCAGAAGGCGACGAACAGCACGAAGAAGGAAATGCCGAGCACGGTTCGAATGCCCGGCGACACCGCATGCAAGGGGCGCATCGTCAGATCGTCCGCATCTTCAAATCACCACTTGTCCGGGAGGAGGAGGCGGCGCCAAGCGCCGCCGCCCGATGGTCAAAGGCGAGCCCGTCAGTTCGATACGGCGCTGGTGTCGGCCAGCGTGGCGACATCTGGCGCTTCCTTGATCAGCCCCATCTGCAGGAGCAGTTCTCCGGCGGTCTTGGAAAAGTCCTGGAATTCCTTGGTAAAGAACTGCTTGTTCTCCGCCTTGTCGGCCCACTTCAGATATTTCGCCGAATCCTCGAACTCCTTGGCCGACTGTTTTACGTCGGCGCCCATGGTCTCGTAGGATTTCTGCGGATCGCTCTTGATCAGGTCGAGTGCCTCGAAATAGCTGTCGGCGAGCGCCTTGGCGGCGTCGGGATTGGCGGTGAGGAATTCGGGCGTGCAGCCGACCGTGTCGAGCACCATCGGATAGTCGAGCGTGGTCGCCAAAATATGGCCCTGGTCAGCCTTGTCGCGCACCGCCGAGATAAACGGCTCGTAGGTGACCGCCGCATCGTTCTGGCCGGCGAGGAAGGCTTGTGCGGCCGCATCCGGCTCCAGGTTGACCACGGTGACATCCTTGGTCGACATGCCGTTCTTGTTCAGCACCCAGGCCAGCATGAAATAGGGGGACGTGCCCGGCGCCGAAGAAGCGACATTCTTGCCCTTGAGGTCAGCGACGGTCTTGATGTCGTTGCGCACGACAATGCCGTCGGCGCCATAGGATTTGTCGAGCTGGAAGATCTGTTTGGTGGTGACGCCGCTGGCGTTCCAGACCAGCCAGGTCTCGACCGTGGTGGCGGCGCATTGCAGGTCGCCGCTGGCAATGGCAAGCGGCCGGCTTGCCTGCGGCACCTTCTTCAAGGTCACGTCGAGGCCATGCTTCTCGAATATGCCGGCCTGCTTGGCAAGCGTCAGCGGCGCAAACCCGGTCCAGCCGCTGATGCCGATGGTCACCGACGTGGCGGCCTTGGCCGGAGCGGACAATCCCGCTGCAAGCGCCAATGCCGCGGCAAAGACGATGGTCCTGTTCATGTCAGTTCCCCTTGTTTTTTTCGGATGGGGAATTGTGTCACAGACGCCCATGGGCTTGTCAATGAAACTGATGCTGCATTGCGGCATGGGCCAAAGGTCTAACGCGCGTCGAACATCCAGCTGCGGTCGCGCCACATTTTTTCGCCGAGCTGGCAGTCAGTCGGCCGGTCCTGCGCCAGCACCACCGGCGGATGAGTGGCTTCCTCCCGAGCCCATTGCGGCGAAGCGGGGCCGGCAAGCTCCAGCACCAGCTTGCGGCGAATGGCTTCGGGAAACTGCGTCCAGTCATTGACCGGGATCATGAAGGATCCGGGCCCGCCGATGACGCAGTCGCTGTAATAGCGGTCGAGATTGTTGACGTCATAGGCGCCGCCAAACCCGCCGCCGCGCGTCATCAGCGGCAGGCCGTTAATGATGATGCCTTGCTTGACCACCGCGTCTCGGGCGATGTCGACGGGTTCACCCTGGTTGTTGGGGCCATCACCGGAAATATCGATGACGCGCTTTGTCCCCTGGAAGCCGCTTTCGGCAAAAAGGTCGCTGCCGAATTCGAGCGCGCCGGAAATCGAGGTGCGCCGGGCGCTGGCCGGCGGATGGGCGGAAAGCTGCGCCGCCACCCGCTCGGCGTCGGCCCGGCTGGCGATCACCGTCCACGGCACGACGACCTGTTGCGTGGTCGCTCCCGCCCATTCGACATAAGTGACGGCGACCTTGCCATAGGCGCCGTCGGCAATGGCCTGCAGCACATTGTCGTGCGTCAGCGCAGCCGCATAGCCGTGACGTTGGATTTCGAGTTCGGCCGGCGACATCGACAGCGACACATCGACGGCCAGCACCAGCTCGACATCGACCGGCTCGGCGGCATGGATCGGTGGTGTCAGCCAAAGCATCAGCGCCAGTGCGGCGCTGCCTGAGAGGAAATGTCCTGCGCGCGAAAAAGCAGACATGCCGCAAGGTAAGCGAGAATCGGCGGCTGACAAAGGGAAAAGCCCGGCTATGAGCCGGGCTTTGCATTCATACTTCCGCGATTGCGGCGTCGGCTCAACTTCTCGGCTTCAAATTCTCCGGATCGTAGAGCGGCTTGTAGCCGACACCAGCAACCTCGACGGGATAGGTCTCGCCAAAATACTCGACACTGAGCTTACGGCCTTCCTGGGCATAGGCCCGGGGCAGATAGGCGAGCGCGATGTTCTTGCCGATGGTCGGGCCATAGGCCACGGAGGTGGTGAAGGAGCGGCGGCCGAGTTCATCGACCAGCGTCTCGCCGGTCTTCGGATCCATCACCGGCATGGTGCCGACGGGATAGCGGGCGACGCCTTTCGAATCGACGTTCTCGGTCATCACCAGCGTGCACAGGATCGCCGGCTGGTGCTCACGGGCACGGTACTCCACGTGCTTCGCCTTGCCGCAAAAATCGTTCTCCTTGACCTTTGGACGCGCGAGATCGGCTTCGAGCAGATTGTACTCGGTCAGAAGGTCGGCGTTCTGCAGGCGCAGGCTCTTTTCCATACGCCGTGTGTTGGCGTAGGTCTCGACGCCGAACGGCATCACGCCGGTCGAGCGCAGCGCGTCCCAGACGGCGAGACCGTCCTCGTAGCGCATATGCAATTCCCAACCCTGCTCGCCGACATAGGAGATGCGAAAGGCGGTGACGTCCTTGCCGCCGATCCTGACCGGCTTGATCGCCGCGAACGGGAAATTCTCGAGCGACAGGCCGTCCGGATTTTCGACCACCTTCTGCAGCGTCGTGCGGGCGTTCGGACCCCAGATGCCGATGGTGACAAACTTCTCCGTCACGTCGGTGATGGTGACATCAAAACCTTTGTCCTGCGCGGTGCGCTGCATGTAGCGGAAGTCGCGCGGGCCGGCGTCGGCGCCATCGATCAGACGGCAGCGGTCGGCCATGCGGATGACGGTAAAGTCGGCGCGCACCATGCCTTCCTCGTCGAGGAAGTGGGTGTAGATGCCCTTGCCGATGTTGTTGTCGCCGCCGATCTTGGCCGCGCACAGCCATTCCAGCAGCGCGACATGATCGGGACCCTCGATGTCATACATGGAGAAATGCGACAGGTTGACGATGCCGCAATCCTCGCTCATCGCCAGGTGCTCGGCATTGGAGACCCGCCAGAAATGGCGGTTGTCCCACTCGTTCTCGCGCACGGGAACCCGGTTGCCATACTTCTCCAGCAGGTGCTCGTTGGCGGCGTAACCATGCGCGCGCTCCCAACCGCCCAGCTCCATGAAGTAGCCGCCGAGTTCCTTCTCGCGCTCCCAGAACGGCGAGCGGCGGATGTTGCGGCCCTTGGAGAACGGCTCGCGCGGATGCACCGCCGGATTGTAGACCTTCATCGCCGTTTCGGTGCAGCGATCCCAGATGAACTGCTCCTTGGTCTGGTGCGGGTAGAAACGCGCATAGTCGATGGCATGATGGTCGATCTCGGTGCGGCCGTCGGTCATCCAGTCGGCGATCAGCTTGCCCATGCCAGGCCCGTCCTTGACCCAGATGGCGACGGCATACCACAGGCCCCTCACCTTCTGGCTCTCGCCCATCGACGGGCCACCATCGGCGGTCACCTGCAAAAGGCCGTTGAAGGAATGGCTTTCATTGTAGCCGAGCTCGCCCAGGATCGGCGTCAGCTCCATGGCGCGTTCCAGCGGCGCCAGGATCTGCTCCATGTCGAGGTCGCGCTGCGATGGCGACAGCCGTGCCTGGTCCTTTTCCAGGAGGTCGCGCGGATGGCAGAGGCGAGGGTTGGTCTCTTCGTAATAGCCCCATTCGATCTGGCCGCCCTCGGCAGTCTTGGGATCGCCGGTGTCGCGCATATAGGCCGAATTGCCCTGGTCGCGCAGCAGCGGCCAGCCGATCTCCTTGCCGGTGCCGGCAAACTCATTGTAGGGGCCGAAGAACGTCAGCGGATGGTCGATCGGCATCACCGGCAGGTCTTCGCCGACCATCTCTGCGATCAGCCGGCCCCAGATACCGGCGCAGACCACGACATAGTCGGCCATGATGGTGCCACGGTCGGTGACGACGCCCTTGATGCGGCCCTCCTCGACGATGAGGGATTTGGCCGGCGTGTTGGCGAAGGATTTGAGTTTTCCCGACGCTTCCGCCTGGTCGACCAGCTTGCCGGCGACCGTCTGCGAGCGCGGAATGACGAGGCCGGCATCCGGATCCCACAGGCCGCCCTGCACCATGGACTCTTCGATCAGCGGGAATTTTTCCTTGATCTCGGCCGGCTCGATCAACCGCGCGCGGGTGCCGAAGGATTTGGCCGAGGCGATCTTGCGCTTGATCTCGTCCATGCGGCTGTCGTCGCCGACGCGGGCGACTTCGAGGCCGCCGATGCGCGCGTAGTGGCCCATCTTCTCGTAGAAATCGATGGAATAGAGCGTCGTCCAGCAGGACAGGAAATCATGGCTCGTCGTGTAGCAGAAGTCGGAGGCGTGCGCCGTCGAGCCGATATCGGTCGGAATGCCTGACTTGTCGATGCCGACAATGTCGGTCCAGCCGCGTTCGATCAGGTGATGGGCGATCGATGCGCCGACAATACCACCCAGGCCGACGATGACGACCTTCGCCTGTTTCGGAAACTCTGCCATTGCCCGCGACTCCAAGGGGATAAAGCGGGCGCGTCCGCGCCCGTTCGAATGGCGCACAATATGCAGACGACGCGGATGGAGCTACCGCCTGTTTGCGACACGTCGCAGATGCGGCGCGACCAGCGCGCCGGCGTGTCGTCAGTGGCGATCTATCTCAGGCGAAGGCCCAGATGTCCTCGGCCTGGAAACCGACCTGGTAGCCCGCGGTCTTCAGCTTGACCACGACCTGGCCGATTTCCGGGGCCGGCAGCGCGCCGACCTCGACCTTGATCATGCCGGGACGGTAACGCTTGAGGTCGAGCTGTTCGAAGACGATCCAGTCGGCGCCCTCACAATCGACGAGGAAGGCGTCGATATGCGTGACGCCGTTGCGGTCGAGCAGCGTCTGCAGCGTTTCAGACGGCACCTCGATATCCCTCAGGTGGGGCGCAAATTTGTTGAAATTGGCATCGGCCTCGCCCCAGGCATTCTTGCCCGACATCAGATTGGTGTCGGTTACCGACGAGCAGCCGATGAACTCGATCGGCAGCGTGCCGGCCTCGAGCGCTGCGGCATCGAACGTGTGGACCGTGATCGTGCCCTTGGCTTTTGTCACGGCCACCGGCTCGATGATGAAGCGTTCCGTGTCGGGGTAGTTGGCGCGCAGCCGTTTCTGATTGTACGGGATCGGCTCGACCAGCACGGCCCGCGCCCGCGGAATACGATGCAGCCATGGGGTGACGTCGTCGAACAACGCGCCGTCGCAGGCACCGACATTGACCATCTGGAACGGTTGCCCGCCGCCGCTAAAGCGCGCCTTCAGCGCCGCCTTGGCCAGGAATTTCGTGCCGCGCAGCGACGGTCCGCGATCGAGCAGGCCGGCGGGAAGGCCGAGGGAAAGGGCAATGCGAACCAGGCCGGATACAGAACTCAAGGCTTATCTCCTGGTATGAGCTGCAAGGCGATGGGCCGCCTTCCACCTGGGCTTGCCGACGTCCACAGTGCCATGACCGGCCCCACCAGCAGCAGGAACGGCGGCAAAAGGTTGGGGAAATAGATGCGGGTATCGTGGATCGGGAAGACGGTGAATTTGGCCAGCACGCCGAGCACAAGTGCTGCCAGCAGAATGCCGGCGCGGCGATCGAGCCTAAAGCCGGCGCGGCTGAGCGCAAACCACCCGGCCAGCGCGAGCACTGAGACGCCGACCCAGCTGTTGAGCTCAATGGCGCGAAGGAAGGACGCGGCGAACGCCTTGAGATACGCGCCAACCGAAAACGGCGGCTCGAAACCATCCATATTGTAGTGCTGCTCGATGCTGGAGAACCACAGATGCGGCCACCAACCGGGATGTTGCGCCCAGTGCGAGATGGCGAAATAGGCGACGAAGGAAGCGGCAAAGCCGGCCAGCGCCCCCCATGCCCGCTGCCGGAAAACCAGCAGCAACACGGCGAAAATGGCAAGGAAAACAATATTGTCCGGCCGCGCCATGAAGGCGAGGAAGAGCAGGATTGCAGTCGCTGCTTGGCGGCCGCGCACATAGGCGAGCAGGCCGCCGAGGAACAGCGCCGAGCACAACAGATCCGGCGTCGAGGCGCGCGCCGCGTCACCGAAATCGGCCATGATCAGCACGGCGCCGACCACGGGCGCCAGCGCCAGCGCGCCTTCGGTTCGCAGCCACAGCAGTGTGATCATCCCGAACAGCAGCACCGAGACCACCTGCAGCACCCGCATCGCCTCGACCGGCGACATCACCGCGCTCATCGTCGACAGAATTTCGGCGTAGAGAAACTTGATCCGGTACATGCCGAGCAGCGAGTGGAAGTCCGCGGCATTTTCAGCCATATGGCTGCGGAAGCCGCCACCATCATCGGTCAGCACCTTGTAGTCGACGGCCGGCACACCGGCCTGGACCGTGCTGTAGGCATAATCATGCAGCGCCTGCGCGTCGGGATAGGAGCCCTCTTCTGCAATCGCGAGATAGGGCAGCATGTCCCAATTGGCGTCGGGCATCGTCCAGGCGGTAAAAGCCGTGAGCAGGATGCAGAGCGAAAACGCGATCGCGCCGATCGGCGCCGCCCATCGCGCATAAGTCCCCTCGCCCCACGCGAGAGCGGCAGCGGTCAGCCGGTCGAGTGTGCTTTGCGCGGCGGGAGGCTTGCTCAGCATTGTCAGGCTCGGGACTTAACGGACTTGGCTTTTGACGAAATCCTTCACGATCGACACGATGCCTCGCGACAACAGGCTGTCGAAGGCATCGACGAAACGATCGACATGCTCGCGCTGGCAGATCAGCGGCGGCTCGAGACGGATGACGTTGCGGTTGTATTCGGTGAAGGCGACGAGCACGTCATAGTCGCGCAACAAAAGCGCGCCGACGAAACCCGACAGCGAACCCTTCAGCTTGTCGTCGAGCACGCTGACGATCGGCCGCAGCACCATCGGCAAGGTCTGCGAAAAGTCGTGGAACTCGAGCCCGACCATGAAGCCCTTGCCGCGCACATCCTTGATGATCTTTGGATATTTTTCCTTCAACGCCTGCAGACGCTGCAGCAAGTAATCGCCGGTTGAGGCGGCGTTGTCGATCAGCCCCTCGTCATAGAGCACGTTGATGCCCTCGATCGCCGTGATGCAGGCCTCGCCCATGCCGCCGAAGGTGGCCATGGCATGGATCATCGCCGTCTTCGGCGTGCCATAGGCCTTCATATAGACCTCGCGCCGCGCGATCATAGCGCCGACCGCCGCCTTGCCGGCGCCGAGCGACTTGGCCAGCGCGGTCACATCAGGCACGACGCCGTAATGCTCGAAAGCATAGAAGCGGCCGGAACGGCCATAGCCGCACTGCACTTCGTCGGCCACCCACAGCACGCCATACTGGTCGCAGAGAGCGCGCAACTTCTGCCAGTATTGCGCCTCCGCCTGGATGATGCCGCCGCCGCCCTGGATGGTTTCGAGCACGATGACGCCGACCTCCGGATCGGAGCGGAACAGTCTCTCGACCGCTTCGATGTCGGCGAACGGGATGCGCACCGTGTTGTCCGCCATCTTGAAATCGGCGCGGTAGAGTTGGCCGTCGGTGATGCCCAGCACACCCTTGGTCTTGCCGTGGAAGGAATTCTCGGCGTAGACGATTTTCGGACGCTTCGGACCGGCGGCACGCTCGGCGAGCTTCACCGCTGCTTCCATAGCCTCCGAGCCGGACGAACCCAGAAACACCATGTCGAGATCGCCGGGCGAGCATTTGGCGATGTTGTGCGCCAGCGCTGCCGCATATTGCGACATGAAGGCGATGGCGATTTCCTGGCGCTTTTCCTCCTGGAACTTGCGGCGGGCCTCCAGGATGCGCGGATGGTTGTGGCCGAAGGCGAGCGAACCGAAGCCGCCGAAGAAGTCGAGAATCTTGCGGCCGTTCTGGTCGATATAGAACATGCCTTCGGCGCGTTCGATCTTGATCTTGTGGAAGCCGAGCAGCTTCATGAAATGCAGCTGGCCCGGGTTGAGATGCGCCTTGAACAGGTCGGTCATGCGCGCGACATCCATCGACTTCGCCTGCTCGACGCTGATCAGATCGGGCTTGGCAATAGTGGTGGGCGACAGCGCCGGCGCACTGACCATGGTGCGCGCGTTTGTCTGCTCAGGCTTGGCCATGACGGTCATCTCGGAGTTCTCCTGGTCGTCCCATCTTATTCGGCAGGGACATGATTGGCGTTGACGGCAAGGCCGTCCTTCTTAGCGCGGTATTCGCTGTAGGCGGCGATCAGCATGTCCTCGTCGCGATATTGCGGCACCCAGCCGAGCTGGCGCTCGGCCTTGGACACATCGAGAACGCACTCCTCATCGGCGATCAGATATTGTTCGGGATCCATGATCGGCATGTTCATGAGATCGAGCAGGTCGAGCGTGCGCTTGACCGCCCAGCCCGGCGTCGGGATCAGCAGTGATTTCGACCCGGCATGCTTGATCAGGTCACTGAGCAATTTCCGAACCGGCGGCGGATTGAGCGAGCCCAGATTATAGGCCTCATTCGGTACGCCGGCCTTCCAGGCCGCGCGCGCAGCTTCCGCACAATCGAAAACAGAAATGAACTGATAGGGGTTCTTGCCTGAACCGATCATCGGCACCGGAAGGTTCCAGTCGATCAGCTTGAACAGTTTTTCCAATATGCCGAGACGGCCGGGACCGATGATCAGGCGCGGCCGGAACAGCGAGATCGACATGCCGCGCTTGCGCCATTCGGCGGCGAGCTCTTCTGTCTTCTGCTTCGACCAGCCATATTCGCCGAGCGGCGCGACCGGATGCTCCTCGGTCATCGGCTGGGTCACCGTGTGGCCGTAGATCATGTCGGTGGTGTAGTGGACGAGCTTGGGTGCGCCGGCCTTGCCCATGGCCTGCATGATGTGTTCGGTGCCGTGGAAATTCACCGGGAAGAAGAAGTCGTGGCGCTTGGCCCGCACCTGGATCGGCGACAGCATCTTGGCCGACAGATTGTAGACCATGTCGTCGGCCTTCAATCCGACCTTGGCCACCGAGGCCGGATCGGTGACATCGCAGGTGACGAAGCGAACCGAACGATAATGCGGCAGTTCGCTCTTGACGATGTCGGCAACGACAACCTCTTCACCGTCGGCCACAAGCTTCGGGGCAAGATGACGGCCGACGAAGCCGTCACCGCCGAAAATTATATGTCTCATCGAACGATCTCGTTTGTCTGGATCTTGTCGGGGTCAAGGGAAGCCGTCTGATCGTCATGCCCGCGCCCGCTTTGCGCGATCAGCACCGTGCCGACGCAGATGAAGGCGATGCCGGCAATGCGCCAGGCGTTGAGGTCCTCGCGGAAGATGAAATAGGCGAAGATGGCGACCGCGACATAGGCAAGGCTGAGGAACGGATAGGCGAAGCTGAGCTCGACCTTGGACAGCACATAGAGATGCGAGGCCATCGAGATGACGAAGGTGCACAGGCCGAGGAACACCCATGGGCTGAAGACGATCTGCAACAGCTTCAGAAGCGGGTTGGTGCCTTCGAACGAGATCGGGCCGAGCGACATCATGCCTTGCTTCAGCATCAGCTGCGCGGCGGCATTGGTCATGACTGTGAACAGAATAAAGACGATATATTTCATATTTTCCACCGGCCGCTTGCGACGGTCCTACCACTAACCTGCAAACATTTCGTGAAGTCACGACAATGTTTTGAGTGTTTTGAGTAAACCATGGAATTTACGATCTATTTACCATGATTTGTTCGAATTACACCTGTTCCGCCGCCTCGACGCGTCCCCTTGGCATCTCCAGTTTTTTCGCCGTCCGCAACCAGAAACTGGACATGAACGCCGGGTCGCGCAGCGCTTCCAACAGCTGCCAATCCGGGAAGGAGGCGGCGAAAGTCTCCACGCTCATGCGCGCATCCTTGTAAGGGTTGACCGCGCCACCGGCCGCGACCGTGATGCGGTCGAGTTCGCCAAGCAGTGCCAGCGTCCTGCTGCCGCCATTGGGGAAATCGAGCGTCAGCGTAAAGCCTGGCCGCGGGAACGACAGCAGACCCGGCGAGCGGATCGACCCGAAGCGCTTCAGCACGGTGAGGAAAGAGCCCTGCCCGGCCCGCCGCGCCGCGTCGAGCAGCGCCGGCATGGTCTGGCGCGCGGCATGTTCCGGCACCACACTTTGGTGCTGGTAGAGACCTTTGGGGCCATAGAGCCGGTTCCAGTCACCGACGCCGTCCAGCGGAAAGAAAAAGCCCTGATAGCCGGTTTGGCGCGGCGCCGCCGAGCGCCCTTTCTTCCACCGATAGGCGGCGTTGAAAGCAGTCAGGAACGGCCGGTTGAGGACGTTGAACGGCGGCTGGATCGGTACCGAAAGGCGGGAGCCGGCGCGCGACGCCGCATGCGAGCCTTGCTCGGCGTGATTGCCCGACAACAACAGGCCGCGCCCGCGGCCATGGCCGCCGGCAAGCTGGTCGATCCAGGCGACGGCATATTCATTGGCCTGGTCGGCGGCCTCGGCCAGTTCGAAGAATTCACCGAGGTCGGCAAATCGCGCTGCCGTCTCGACGATGTCGAGAGAAGGCACCCGCATCAGCCGGATCGAGGCCGACAGGATCAGGCCAGTCAGCCCCATGCCGCCGATCGTCGCCGCAAACAGCCGGGCATTGTCCGTTGCCGAGCAAATGTAGGTCCGCCCGTCCGAGCGCAGCAGCGTCAGCGATTCGACATGGCAACCAAAGGTGCCGCGCCGGTGATGGTTCTTGCCGTGGACGTCGTTGGCGATGGCGCCGCCAAGGGTGACGAACTGGGTACCGGGAACCACCGCCGGAAAGAAGCCGTAGGGTGCGGCGTGCGCAATGATGTCGGACAGGAGCACGCCGGCTTCGGCCTCGAGCAGGCCGGTCTCGGCGTCGAAGGCGCCGATACGGTTCAGCGGCCGCATGTCGACGACCGCGCCTGGCTCGTTCTGGCAGGAATCACCGTAGGAGCGACCGTTGCCATAGGCGAGCAAGCCGTTTGCCTTTGCCTTGCCGCTTTTCATCAGTTCGACAGCCGTATCGGCCGCGATGGTCCGCTTTGCGGCCGGCGTGGCGCGGCCGAAACTCTGGAACCGTTCGCCCGCCATGCTCTACCAGCCTCCGGCGACCAGCAGTGCCGCGCCGATAGCCACGATGATCTGGCTGCGCCAGTCGCGGATGATGAAGACGACCGGATCGTCATTCATCTCGTCGCGGCGCGCCAGGATCCAGACGCGCATGGTCAAATAGAGCACGATCGGCGCCAGCGGCCAGACCAGCCAGGGATGCGGATAGAGTTCGCGCACGGCGGCGCTGTCCATATAGAGCGCCAGCACCAGCGCCGAGGAGAAGGCCGACGCCATGCCGGCCTGGGCGACGATGTCCTGGTCTTCGATGCGGTAGCCGCGGCCTGCAATACGCTCGCCCACCGGAATGGCCGTGGTGCGCAGTTCGACATAGCGCTTCACCAGCGCCAGCGACAGGAAGAAGAAAATCGAGAAGGCGAGCAGCCAGAACGAGACCTCGACGCCGGTTGCCGCGGCGCCCGCCAGCACGCGCACCGTGTAGAGGCCGGCCAGCGTCAGCACGTCGACCAGAAGCATGCGCTTGAACGACAGCGAATAGGCCGTGGTCACCACAATGTAGCCGGCGAGCACACCCAGGAACTCGATCGGCAACAGCAACCCAGCTGCAATGCCGATCGCCAACAGGCCGGCCATCGCGCCGAGGCCGAACGGGATCGACAGCGCGCCGCTGGCGAACGGCCGGTTGCGTTTGGTCGGGTGCTTGCGGTCGAGCGCAAGGTCGAAGAAATCGTTGAGGATGTAGATCGCCGAAGCCACCGCACTGAAGGAGACGAACGCCAGCATGCATTGCCAGATCATGTTGGCGTTGAAGTATTCGTGCGACAGCACCATCGGCACCGCGATCAGCGAATTCTTCAGCCACTGATGCATCCGCAGCATCTTGACGAATGTCTTCAATGTCCTTTTTGGCGCCGGCACCATTTCGGCGCTATGCGCGGCCTGCCAGCGCTTCGCGTGGCGGTCGGGCGCCACGACGATGGCGTCGCGCGCTGCTTCGAAAACCTTGAGATCGTGACGGCTGTTGCCGGCATAGTCGAAACCGCCATCGCCATAGGCGGCGATGAGCGCGTCGCGCTTGCGGCCTGAGGTCATGTTGTGTGGACCGTCGGTCGCCAGCACATAGTCGAAGATGCCCAGATGGGCGGCGATCGCCTCGGCGAACTTGCGTGGCGTTCCTGTCGCCAGCACGATCTTGCGGCCGTCCACATGGTCGGCGCGCAGGCGCTCCAGCAGCGCTTCGCGATAGGGCAGCGAGGCCGGATCGATGTCGATGCGGTCGGCGATGGCTTGCTTCAGCCGCGCCGGGCCGGCGGCCAGCCAGAACGGAACCAGGAAGATATAGAGCGGATTCTTCTTGAGAAGGATGAACAGGCCTTCCCACAAAAGGTCGGTCGCAATCAGCGTGCCGTCGAGGTCGACCGCAAGTGGGATTGCGTTCTTGTCCGACCGCGCATCCATGTCTGTCCTGTCCTGCTCATAAACCCGTCGCGCCGTGTTTCGGCGTCTTCGCAAGGGTATAGCGGTGGAACGGCGTAGTGAACGTTAAAACGCCTGGTTGCAGCCGGTAGGCGCGACGATATTTCCCGCGTCATTGTTAAGCAATCACTACCAGGAACAATAAAAGGCCGGGCATTGCCCGGCCTTTGCAAGAGCTGCCCGCCGACTTTACTTGATGCGGGCAACGCCACCCGAAATTTCGACCGTTTCCGAGCCGGTCAAGGCCTCGAGGTCACCATTGGGTAAGGTGACGAAACAGCCGTTGGGGCAGAATTCCACTGTTTCGCCGGCGGCCAGCGCCAGCTCCGTCTTGCCGCCGCCTTCCGTCACAATCAGCGTACGGGTCTCAGCGTCCTTGTTGACCGCGCTGGCGGCAAAGGCCGAGCCATTCGCTGCGGTAAGAGCGATGGCGACGACGAGCGACTTCCACATTTTGCAATATCGGTGTTTCCACACCGCCTCTGTTGCATTTCGCAAGGCATTCTCGCCTTTGCATGTGAGCTTATATGAGATGCAAGCTGAACCGCAACTGAATGCCGCATTCATGCCGCAATTGGTTTGGGAGGAAGCCCGGGCCCTAGCTGGGATCGGGTTTGCGCGCCTTGCGGCCTGATTTGGCCAGGCGCGCCTTCTCGGCGGCGGCTTCGGCCTCCGCCTGCTCCTTCTCGGCAAATTCGACTTCGATCTTGTCGTCGTCGAGCGGCCATGCCTCGGTCTGCTTGACCTTGACTTCGGCGCGCGGCGTCGAGGGGATTTCGATATGTTCGGCGTCAAAAGCATCGAGCACGGCAAAGCGGATATCGTTCTGCACGATGGCCCCGTTCAGCACATCGGCAAGAAACACGCGGATCTCGAACTCGAGTGCCGCCGCACCGAAATTGGTGAACAGCACGAAGGGCTCCGGGTTCTTCAGCACCAGCGGATGGCCGCGCGCAATCTCCAAGAGGATGGCGTGCACCCGCTTGACGTCGCTGCCATAGGCGACGCCGACCTTGATCTCCACACGCCCCAGCTTGTTGCGGTGCGTCCAGTTGCCGACGGCGTTGTTGATCAGGTTCGAGTTGGGCAGGATCACCGACTGCCGCTGGAAGGTCTCGATCTCGGTGGCGCGCACGCTGATCTTCTTGACCGTGCCTGAGGTGTCGCCGGCGACGATCCAGTCACCGACCTTGAAAGGCCGCTCGGCGAGCAGGATCAGGCCGGACACGAAGTTGGACACGACATTCTGCAGGCCAAAACCGATACCGAGGGAAAGTGCACCGGCAACAAGCGCCAGGTTGGAGAGATCGATGCCCGCCGCCGAGATACCGACCAGACAGGCGACCGCGACGCCGGCATAACCGACCGCCAGCCGGATCGAATTGCGCACGCCGGTATCGACCTTGCCGCGCGCCATCACCGAGCCGTCGAGCCAGCCCTGGAACCAGCGGGTCAGGAAATAGCCGATGATGAAAACGACGATGCCGCTGAGGATGCCGGTGACCGAAATCGTCACCGAGCCGATGGTGATGCCTGTTGCCAGCTTGTAGGCCCAGGCCTGGATGTCGCCGGGCTGGAACCCCCACATAAACAGGATCAGCGGCAGGAACACCAGCACGATCATCAGATTGATGGCGACGCTGACCACCAGGCCGAGCTGGTCGAGCGCGGTGTCCTCGTAGCTGGCATTGGCCGACAGCCAGCGCCCGATCGAGGTGCCGGCGAAACCGCCCTCCTCGCCGATCTCGCGCGCCGACAGGAAGCCGATATAGGCGGTGACCAGGATGGTGCCGGTGACCACGACCTGGACCGAAACGAAGATGGCCAGGCCGATATAGCCGAACAGCGCTGCCACAATGGTGGCCAGGCCGAGCACGATGGCGGTATAGCGCAGCCAGGTCGGCCATGGCCGCCAGCTTCCGTCGGAGCCCTTGTACGGCCTCAGCAGCGCCATCAGGATCAGGATGACGCCGACGATGATGGCGGCGACAAAACTTCTCGCGACCGTCAGCGAAAGCGGCGAGCCCATACTGTCGTTGACCACCGCCAGGAAATAGTGGACGCCGATGACAATCGCCATGGCTGTCGTCAGCCGGACCAGCCAACGCGCCGGGCCGGTCTCAACCTGGATCAGGCGCCAGTTCGGCTGCCGCGGTTCCAGCGCCGCATTGGTCAGGCGGTTGACGCAGAAAACGACGGCGATGACGCCAGCCAGCGCGTTGAGGAAGAGGCCGATGTCGCCGCGCAGCACATTGTTATAATTGTACAGGAAGACCGTCGAAGCGAGAAAGGCGCCGACCGCCAGCGTCGGCAGCAAGGTCGACCAGAACGCCACCGACAGGCGGCTGAGATAGGTGGGGTCCTCGACCGATGGATCGGCTTCGAAGATACGCCCGAACAGGCGGCGCCCGCCGATGAACAATATCGCGGCCAGCCCCAACGACATGAAGGTCGCCGCGAGCATCGCCTTGAACTTGAACTTGAAGGCAAAGGTGAGCCAGGACGACACCGCCCTGAAAAGGTTGGCGTATTCGTCGCGGGCGTCGGAAAAAACCTGCGGGCTCAGCACGTCGGACAGCACATAGCGCTTGGTCAGCAGGTTGCGGAACAGTTCGCTGCGCATATTGCCGATCTTGTCGATCAGCCCGCTGATGCGGATCGACAGGTTCTGAGCGCTGGCGACAACCGCGTTGATCTCGGCCTTTTCCGACGCCAGCGCCTGGCGCTCGCCGGTCACGATGTCGGGCTCCTGCGGCTGGCCCGCCGCCGGCGGCGGACCTAGCACCTCGATGCGATTGTTGATGTCGGTGAGCCGCGAACGGAACGCCAGCGCACTGGTCAGCGCCGCCCGCGACAGATCCTCCAGCTGCAGACGGATATCGACGAGGGCGGCATCATCCTCGCCGTCCTGCTGTATTTTCTTCTCGAGATCGTCGGTCTTGGCCGTCAGGCCCTGGATGACCTTCTGCTGATCGGTGATCAAGCCGGCGGAGCCCTGGCCCAGCGCCTGCGCCATCGCCTCGAACGAAGGCGACGCCGAAATGATCAGCGTGAAAGCCAAAATGAGGCGAAGCAATCTCAAAAGCATGACTATTGGCGACTCACGGGCGGCAAAGGCATTCAAAGCGCCTGTCCTTGATAAAGACGGCCATATCGTGGGGCAAGCCGTCGCATCGCGGCGTCGGCCAGTCGAAAAGCCATGGCGCAATCTTGGCTTTGCGCCCGCCGCCTGCTCTATAGTCTGCCGCATCGCACCCGAGCCGGATGACTTCAGGTCTGTTCGACCTGAAGTCATCCGGCTCTAAAAATCAAAGATATAGAGCATGATGTCGTCCGAAAACCGCTTCACACTTTTCGGCATCATGCTCTAGGGATGGCATGAAGAATGGCGGAATATTCAGCCCTTTCGCTTCTTACGAACGCGCTCAAGGGAAACCAGGACTGGAAGCCGGCCTGGCGCAAACCGGAGCCCAAGGCCTCCTATGATGTCATCATCATCGGCGGTGGCGGCCATGGCCTGTCGACGGCCTACTATCTGGCCAAGGAACACGGCATCACCAATGTCGCGGTGCTGGAGAAGGGCTGGCTAGGCTCCGGCAATGTCGGCCGCAACACCACGGCGGTGCGCTCCAACTACCTGCTGCCCTCCAACACCCGCTTCTACGAACATTCGATGAAGATGTGGGAGAACCTGTCACACGACCTCAACTACAACGTCATGTTCTCGCAGCGCGGCTGCCTGAACCTGGCCCATACGCCTGCCCAGTTCGATGACTATGCACGGCGCGGCAACGCTATGCGCCATCTCGGCGTCGACGCCGAGTTGATGAGCACCGCCGAGATCAAGCGGCTGGTGCCGGCGCTGGACGTTTCGGCCTCGGCGCGCTTTCCCATCGTCGGCGGCCTGATGCAACCGCGCGCCGGCACCGCTCGCCATGATGCGGTTGCCTGGGGCTATGCACGCGGCGCCGACCGGCGCGGCGTCGACATCATCGAGAATTGCGAGGTCAGCGGCTTCCTGCGCGACGGCGACCGCATCACCGGCGTGCAAACGACGCGCGGCGAAATCCGCGGCAAGAAGGTCGCCGTGGCGGTTGCAGGCAGCACCGGACGGGTGATGCAGCTTGCCGGCGTCGACAGAATGCCGATCGAGAGCCATGTGCTGCAGGCCTTCGTCACCGAATCGCTAAAGCCCTTCATCGACACGGTGCTGACCTTCGGCATGGGCCATTTCTATATGTCCCAGTCCGACAAGGGCGGCCTCGTCTATGGCGGCGACATCGACGGCTACAACAGCTACGCCCAGCGCGGCAACCTGCCGATCGTCGACGAGGTGATGAGCGAGATGCTGGCGCTGTTTCCCGGCCTTGCCCGCGTGCGCATGCTGCGCTCGTGGGGCGGCGTCTGCGACATGTCGATGGACGGTTCGCCGATCATCACCGCCGGGCCGCTGCCGGGCATGTATCTCAATTGCGGCTGGTGCTATGGCGGCTTCAAGGCGACGCCGGCTTCGGGCTGGTGCTTTGCATACACCATCGCCAAGGACGAGCCGCATGACTTCAACGCGCCCTTCACGCTCGACCGCTTCCACCGTGGCCTCGTCATAGACGACAAGGGCCAGGGCGCGACGCCTCGGCTGCACTAGGGAAAGAACAAGATGCTGATCACCTGCCCCTATTGCGGCCCGCGCGACGTCATCGAGTTCACCTATCAGGGCGACGGCAACCGCGAGCGCCCGCAGCCCAACTCGCAGGACCTCGACGCCTGGAACGCCTATGTCTACGACCGGCTGAACCCGGCTGGCGACCACAATGAGATCTGGCAGCATTCCGGCGGCTGCCGCACGCATCTGAGAATGGTGCGCAACACGGTCACGCATGAGATTTCCAGCACCGGTTTCGTACGCGGCGACCACAATGCCGCCGCCCGGCACAAGGCGGGGGGCAAGTCGTGAGCCCGCGCCGCATCGAGACCGGCGGCCGCATCGACCGGCTGCGCACCCTCCGCTTCACCTTCGACGGCGTGCCCTACACCGGCCATGCCGGCGACACGCTGGCCTCGGCCTTGCTTGCTAACGGCGTTACGCTGTTCGGGCGCTCGTTCAAATACCACCGCCCGCGCGGCCTGCTGTCGGCGGGCGTCGAGGAGCCGAACGCACTGGTGACGGTGCTGCGCGGCGAAGTGCGCGAGCCCAACATCGCCGCGACCATGGTCGAGATCTATGACGGGCTGGTGGCTGTCAGCCAGAACCGCTTTCCCTCGCTCGCCTGGGACGTCAACGCCATCAACCAGCTTGGCGGCAAGATCTTGGCCGCCGGCTTCTACTACAAGACCTTCATGGGGCCGGTTTTCGGTCCGCTGAAAGGCACCCGTTTCTGGATGTTCTGCGAGCATTTCATCCGCCGCGCCGCGGGTCTCGGCAAGGCCGGCATTGCCGCCGACACTTCGCGCTACGAGCGGATGAATGCGTTTTGCGACGTGCTGGTGGTCGGCTCCGGCCCGGCCGGCCTGTCGGCCGCAAAGACGGCTGCCGATCAGGGCGCGCGCGTCATCCTGGCCGAGCTCGAGCCGCGTTTTGGCGGCTCGGCAAACTGGTCCGGCGAGACTATCGACGGCGCGCCGGCCGCCGACTGGGCGGCGCGCACCGTCAGCCAGCTCGAAGGCCACGACACGGTCCGCCTGCTGCCGCGCACCACGGTGTGGGGCTATTATGACGGCAACACGCTGGCCGCGCTCGAGCGCGTCACCGATCACAAGGAAGTGCCTGGCAAGGGCGAACCGCGCCATCGCTACTGGGCCATCCGCGCCAAAACGGTGGTGCTGGCCACCGGCTCGTTTGAGCGGCCGCTGGTGTTTCCAGGCAATGACCGGCCGGGCGTCATGCTGGCGCATGCGGCCGAGCGCTATGCCAATGACTATGGCGTGCTGGCCGGCGACAGGATCGCGCTGTTCACCAACAATGACAGCGCCTATCGCTCGGCGCTGGCGCTGAAGAAGGCCGGCGCGGCCATTGTCGCCATCGTCGACGTGCGCCCCGAGCTTTCCTCTGAGATGCGAAGCCTCGCCACCGAGGCCGAAGCTGAAATCCTCTCTGGCCACGCCGTGGTCGCCACCGAGGGCGGCAAGGCGCTCTCCGGCCTCAAGGTACAGCGCTTCGACGTGAACTCCGGCTTGCTCAGCGGCGACGCCCGCAGCATCCACGCCGATTGCCTGCTGATGTCGGGCGGCTGGTCGCCGACGATCCATCTCGCCAGCCAGGCTGGCGCCAGGGCAGAATGGAACGCCGACCGCCAGGCCTTCCTGCCACCGAAGCCGACGCAGCAGCGCTGGATCGGTGCGGGCGCTTTCAATGGCAGCTTTTCGACCGTCGAAGCCATCACTGAGGGCCGCGCCGCCGGCCTGTCCTCGGCAGGCGGCGCAAGCGCGCCGGCAGCCTTGCCCGATGTCGAAGCAGCCCCTGGGGATCCCGATCCGGCGCCGGTGTTCGAGATCAGGGCGAAAGGCAAAAGCTTTGTCGACTTCCAGCATGACGTCACCGCCGAGGACGTGCGGCTGGCGCATCGCGAAGGCTTTGTCTCGGTCGAGCATTTGAAGCGCTACACCACGCTCGGCATGGCGACCGACCAGGGCAAGAACTCCAATGTGCCCGGTCTCGCCATCATGGCCGAGGCGTTGGGTAAACCGATCCCCGAAGTCGGCACGACACGCTTCCGCCCGCCCTATTCGGCGGTGTCGATCGGCTCGCTCGCCGCCGAACGTTTCGGCGATCTGAAGCCCGAGCGGCTGACGCCGATGCATGACTGGCACCTCGCCAATGGCGCGACCATGTATTCGGCCGGTCTCTGGTTCCGGCCGATGATCTACGGCCTTGCCGGCGAGACGATCGAGCAGGCCTATGTTCGTGAAGCCAAGGCCACGCGCGAAAGCGCAGGCATCGTCGACGTCTCGACGCTGGGCAAGATCGCCGTGCAGGGACCGGATGCGGCGGAATTCCTCGACCGCGTCTACACCAACATGTTTTCGACGCTTGCCGTCGGCAAGGCCCGCTACGGGCTGATGCTGCGCGAGGATGGGCTGGCCTTCGACGACGGCACCACATGGCGGCTCGGCGAACAGGATTTCCTGATGACCACCACCACGGCGAACGCCGGCAAGGTGATGCAGCATCTGGAATATTTCCTCGACGTCATCTGGCCGGAGCTGAAGGTGCACGTCACCTCGGTGACCGACGAATGGGCAGGTGCCGCGATCGGCGGACCGAAAGCGCGAGCCATCCTCGCCGCCTGCGTCACCGGCACTGCCGTCGACAACACAACCCTGCCCTTCATGGGCATTGTGCATGGACAGATTGCCGGCGTTCCGGTGATGATTTGCCGGCTGTCGTTCTCCGGCGAGATGGCCTTCGAGGTCTATTCCGGCGCAGGCTACGGCACACATGTCTGGGAAGCCTTGATCGAAGCCGGCAAGCCGTTCGGCCTGGTCACCTACGGGCTGGAGGCGCTGGGCACGATGCGTATCGAAAAAGGCCACGTCACCGGCGCCGAGATCGACGGCCGCACCACGGCGCGCGACCTGCATCTCGACTGGATGCTATCGAAGAAGAAGCCGTTCATCGGCTCGGCGATGATGGACCGCGAAGGCCTGATCGCGCCCGACCGGCTGCAGCTGGTCGGCCTGGTCTCGCTCGACAACCTGCCGCTTAACGGCGGCGCCCACATCGTGGCGGAGCTGGACGAGACCAATCCGCACGATTCGCTCGGCCACATCACCGCCTGCTGCTATTCGCCGGCACTTGGCAAGCATATCGCGCTGGCCCTGGTCGAGGGCGGCAAGGCGAGGCATGGGACCCGTGCGTTCGTCTCCGATCCGCTGCGCAAGCGTTTCGGGCCGGTCGAGATCGTCTCCAACCACTTCTACGACCCGGACGGGAGCCGCATGCATGGCTAAGCGTCAATCACCCGAACGCCTTTCGCCGCTCGAGCCGGTATTCCATCCGGGTTCGCACGGCAATTTCGAACACGGCGTCGATGTCATCCTGACCGAGACCCGGCCGGGCTCGATCCTGCAGCTTGCCGCATGGCCGGGCGCGGAGAAGCAGCTGATCGATGCGATCCGCAAGGTCACCGGCCTCGCGCTGCCCGATGGCGCCGGCGGCGGCGTTGCCAGGGACGGCAAGGCCGTATTCGGCTTCGCGCCGGGAAAGTTCACGGTCGTTGACGATGCCGAGGGCCTGGCTTCGGCCTTTTCCAAGGCCGTCACCCCGGCCATCAGCACCGTCACCGACCTGTCGCATGGCCGCACCGCCATCCGCATCGCCGGGCCGAAGGCCGAATGGGTGCTGGCGAAATTCTTCGCCATTGACTTCGCTTTGCCCGCCTTCCCCACCGGCGCCGGCCGCTCAACCACCCATCACGATATCTTCGCCCAGATCCAGCGCACCGGCGCCGACCAGTTCGACATCTATGTCTTCCGCTCCTTCGCCCGTTCGTTCTGGAGGGCGCTTTGTCACGCCAGTGAGGAAGTCGGCTACGAAGTGCAGTAGGTGGCCGAATAGCCGTCCTGGCATCAAGGCCAGCCGGTTCTGCCGCTAGAGAATCCTGCTGCAGACGCCCATGATGGAAGATGTGGCCGTCCAACCGGTCCAAGGGGTCAAAAGATCCCGTCTCAGGGTCGGCATCGTCGTTTGGTTCGAACATCCCCATGACCGCAGAACTATCCGCCGGCGCCACGGATCGCGCCGATGTGTCGGCCAGAGCCTTGCTCCTGCTGCCGCTGACGGTCGCCTGCGGCGTGTTCATGACCAGCCTCGACCAGAATGTCGTGGTCACCGCGCTGCCCGGCATCAGTGAAAGCCTCGGCCGCCCGCCGAGCCAGCTCGGCCTGCTGATCACCGTCTATGTCGCCAGCCTGATCATCTCGATGCCGCTCGGCGGCTGGGCCGCCGACCGCTTCGGCCTGCGCAATGTCTACTGCTTTGCCTTGCTGGTGTTCGCTGCGTCATCGGCGCTCTGCGGGCTGTCCAACGACATCTGGACGCTGGTCGGCGCCCGCGCCCTGCAAGGGTTCGGCGGTGCCTTGATGGGCACGCTCGGCCAGGTCGTCATTCTGTCGACCTTCCCGCGCAGCCGCACGCTGAAGATCAACATGTATATCTCGCTGGCCGGCCAGTCCGGCCCCTTGGTCGGCCCGCTCGTCGGCGGCGCGCTGACCACCTACATCTCCTGGCGCTGGATCTTCTTCATCAACGTGCCGTTCGCGCTGGCGGCAGCCGTCCTTGCCGCGTCGCTGTTCCCTACGGTCACCAAACCGGTGCGCACGCCGTTCGATTTTTCAGGCTTCCTGCTGGTCGGCAGCGGCATGGTGCTGCTGGTCTTCGGCATGGACTCACTTGCTGCGAAAGATGCATCCGGCAGCATGATCGCGGCCGAGTTGGCGCTGGCGATCGTCATCCTGACGCTTGCCTCCTTCTACTGCCTGCGTGCCCGCAACCCATTGCTTGACCTGAAGCTCCTGCGCATCCGCACCTTCCGCATCTCCTTCCTCACCGGCGGCGGGCTGGACACGATCGGTTTAAGTTCCGTCGTCTTCCTGCTGCCGCTGATGTTCCAGCTCGGCTTCGGCATGAGCGCGGTGCAGGCGGGATCGCTGACCTTCGTTGCCGCAATCGGATCGCTGATCATGCGTGTCTTCATGCCGCGCCTGCTCAACCGCTTCGGCTTTCGCCGCGTGCTGGTCGTCAACACGCCGATCGTTGCCGCCATGGTTGCCGGCTTCGCCTTGATAGAGGCCACCACACCGGTCTGGATCGTGCTCGCCTATATCTTCGCCTTCGGTGTCCTGCGCTCGGCGCAGTGGGCGTCGACCGGCAATCTCGCCTATTCCGACATTGCGCCCGACCAGCTCGCCCGCTTCAGCGCGCTCTACTACATTCTGTGGCAGCTGGCGGTGGCAATCAGCGTCGGTCTGGCAGCTGCGCTGCTGTCCTTCCTGGCCGGCGCCGGGCCTGCCGTGACCAACGATTTCCGCATCCTGTTCGTGGTCGAGGGCGTCATCACGCTGTGCGCGCTGATCGCCTATCTCAAGCTGACGCCGCAGGACGGCGCCCATGTCAGCGGTCACGGCGCGCAGGTGACCGTGGAATAGAACTAAGACCCGCCCTATTCGCTGAACGTCACCCACTCTTCCAGCGGCACGCGGTCGGTGCGGAAGTCGTTTTCGGGCTTGGACGTGTCCTCATGGCCGAGCGCCATGCCGCAGACGACGATCTCCTCGTCGGGAATGTTGAGCACCGGCCGGATCTGCCGGTGATAGGGCGCGAAGGCTGCCTGTGGGCAGGTGTGCAGGCCCCTGCCCCGCGCCGCCACCATGATGTTCTGCAGGAACATCCCATAATCGATCCACGAACCCTGGTTCAGCCGCCGGTCGATGGTGAAGATCATGCCGACCGGCGCATCGAAGAAGACGAAGTTGCGGTCGTGCTGGGCGCGCATCTTGTCGACCTCGCGGCGACCGATGCCAAGCGCCCCGTAGAGCCCGAAACCGTTGGCGCGCCGGCGGGTCAGATAAGGTTCGAAGAACTGGGTGGGATAATAGCGATACTCGTCCCAATCGGCCTTTTCGGCGCGGATACCGGAGTTGAGGATGGCATCTGATATCTGCTGCTTGATCTCGCCCTTGACCACATAGACCCGCCAGGGCTGCATGTTGGTGCCGGAAGGCGCGCGCGCGGCGACGGAGAGAATGGCGCGGATCGTCTCGTCGTCGACCATGTCGGGCAGGAAGGCACGCACCGAACGGCGCGACAGGATCGCCTCGTCGACAACAGCCGCGTCCTGCGCGATTTGGGCGTTTTTTTCCAGCATGGGCCGTCCCTTTGCGCATACCCGGAAAGCCGAAACGGCTTTCAGGGAACACATTGCGCAGATTCCAAACCTTGGTCGCCGACCCGGCGTCCCCACATCAGCCGTTCGTGGCCGAGCCTTTGCATGAACCGTCAAAATCGCGCAAGCAAATCTTGTGGCTCCATGAAAATCCCCTTGATTTTTTCACGGGCGTGGGCTCTCATGAAATTCACTCCGGAATTTTCATAAAGTGAGCGTTTTGTCCCCAGCTATCGCCAAAACATTGCAGGGACCCGACGAACGCCTGCTGGCGAGCGATATCCGTGCGCTGCGCAAGGCGCGTGGGCTGACGCTGGCCGAGATCGCGCTGGAGCTCGACCGCTCCGTCGGCTGGGTCAGCCAGGTCGAGCGCGGCCTGTCGATCCCTTCGCTCGGCGACCTCAGAGCCTTCGCCGACCTGTTCGGCGTGCCGCTCAGCCTGTTCTTCAGCCACGACGTGCCGATCGAGAAGGAGCGCGGCGTCGTCGTGCGCGCCGGCAGCCGGCGCACGCTTGGCACAAGCGAAACTGGCTTGGTGGAGGAGCTTCTGTCACCCGATCTCGGCGGTAGTTTCGAGATGGTGCGCTCGATCTTCGCGCCGGGCGCGGAGCTGAAGACTGAACAGCTGCGACCGACCGAGGAAGCTGGCTATATCGCTTCGGGCATTTTCGAGATCGAGATCGCGGGCGTCTGGCATCGGCTCGGCGAAGGCGATTCCTTCCGCTTCGAGCGCAAGCCGTACCGCTGGCGCAATCCCGGCAGCGAGCCGGCCGTGGTCATCTGGGTGGTTTCCCCGCCCGTATATTGAATTGAACTGGGAGAAGAACATGGCCGGTTTGCCGACCACGGCACGCGTGGTGATCATCGGAGGTGGTGTCGTCGGCACCTCCTCGCTCTATCACCTGTGCAAGGCCGGCTGGACCGACTGCGTGCTGCTTGAGAAGAACGAGCTGACATCTGGCTCGACCTGGCATGCCGCCGGCAATGTGCCGACCTTTTCGTCGTCATGGTCGCTGATGAACATGCAGCGTTATTCGACCGAGCTCTATCGCGGCCTCGCCGAAACGGTCGACTATCCCATGAACTATCACGTCACCGGCTCGCTTCGCCTCGCCCATACAAGGGAGCGCATGCAGGAATTCCAGCGCGCCAAGGGCATGGGCCGCTACCAGGGCATGGACATCGACATTGTCGGCCCCGACGAGATCGAGCGCCGCTACCCCTTCATCGAGACGCATGATCTCAAGGGCGCGCTCTACGACCCGAGCGATGGCGACATCGACCCGGCGCAGCTGACGCAGGCGCTGGCCAAGGGCGCGCGCGACATGGGCGCCAAGATCGTGCGCTTCTGCCCGGTGTCAGGTGTGCGCCGCGAGAATGACGAATGGGTGGTCGAGACACCACAAGGCGAGATCCGCTGCGAGATCGTCGTCAACGCCGCCGGCTACCGGGCCGCCGAAGTCGGCAAAATGTTTGGCCGCGACGTCCCGATGATGGTGATGAGCCATCAGTACATATTGTTCGAGGAAATCCCCGAACTGATGGCCTGGTCGAAGGAACAGGGCAAGAAACTGCCGCTGCTGCGCGATGTCGACACCTCCTACTATCTGCGCCAGGAGAAGAACGGCATGAATCTCGGCCCCTATGAGCGCAATTGCCGCGCCCACTGGGCGACCCACAACGATCCGATGCCGGAGGATTTTTCCTTCCAGCTGTTCCCCGACGATCTCGACCGTCTCGAGCATTATCTGGCCGATGCCGTCGCCCGCGTGCCGATCCTCGGCACTGCCGGCCTCTCCAAGGTGATCAACGGGCCGATCCCCTATGCGCCGGACGGCAACCCGCTGATCGGTCCGATGCCCGGCGTCCCCAACGCCTTCGAGGCCTGCGTCTTCACCTTCGGCATTGCGCAAGGCGGCGGCGCCGGCAAGGTGCTGGCCGAATGGGTGACGCAGGGCCAGACCGAATGGGACATGTGGTCCTGCGATCCACGCCGTTTTACCAGCTTTGCCGCCGCGCCCGACTATAGCGTCGCCAAGGGCATGGAGATCTATGGCAACGAATACGCCATCCAGTTCCCGCGCCATGCCTGGCCCGCGGCGCGTGACCGCAAGCTGTCGCCGATCCACGATCGCATCAAGGCGCTCGGCGCTCAGTTCGACGCCTATAATGGCTGGGAGCGCGCCACCTGGTACGCGAAGGACAGCGACGACACGTCGGAAGAAGCGACGCTGACCTTCCGCCGCGAAGGGCCGTGGCACCACCGCGTGCGCGAGGAATGCCTGGCGGTGCGCGACGCCGCCGGCATTCTGGACCTGCCCGGCTTCTCGCGCTTCAACCTCGAAGGCCCTGGCGCAGCCGAATGGCTGGCGCTGCAGGTCACCGGCCTGGTGCCCAAGCCCGGCCGCATCGGCCTCGTCTATTTTGCCGACGACAAGGGCCGCATCGTCACCGAGATGTCGGTGGTGCGCCATGGCGAAGAGCAGATGACGCTGATCACCGCGGCGGTAGCGCAGTGGCACGACTTCGAATGGCTGAAGTCGCGCATGCCGAGGGACGCGGCTTTCACCCTCACCGACAGGACCGAAGACTACTCGACGCAAATCCTCGCCGGTCCCAACGCGCGCAAGATCCTGACCGAGGTCTGCGATGCGGATCTCTCGCTGCCCTGGCTGACGCATCAGGAAACCACGATCGCCGGCCGTTGGGCGAAGCTTGTGCGCGTGTCCTTCGCCGGCGAACTCGGCTGGGAAATTCATACCAAGGTGGAAGACACCGCCGCCATCTTCGATGCCGTCTGGGGGGCGGGACAAAAACACGGACTGAAGCCGTTCGGCATGTATGCGCTGGACTCGCTGCGTCTCGAAAAAGGCTACCGCACCTGGAAGGGCGACCTGTCGACCGACTACACGATCCTGCAGGGCGGGCTCGAGCGCTTCGTCAAATGGGACAAGCCGGACTTCCGCGGCAAGGCCGCACTGCAGAACGAAAAGCAGCAAGGCGTGAAGAAGCGCTTCGTCACGCTGGTCGTCGAAAACCCCGGCGATTGCGACGCGCCGTCGGTGTCGACGCTGTGGCATGACGGCAAGATCGTCGGCGAAACGACATCAGGCGGCTGGGGTCACCGGATCGACAAGTCGATCGCGCTCGGCATGCTGCGCGCCGACCTGGCTGAACCCGATACCGCCATCGAGATCGAAATCTTCGGCGACCGCTTCAAGGCGGTCGTGCAGAGGGACGAGCCGCTGTGGGATCCGAAGAACGAGAGGCTGCGGGCGTGAAGACTGTTATCCTCACCGATGGCGGTATGGGCCAGGAGCTGGTCCGCCGCAGCAAATCCGAACCGACGCCGCTGTGGTCGGCCAGGGTGCTGATCGACGAACCGGATCTGGTGCGCGACCTGCATGCGGAATTCATCCGTGCCGGCGCGCGCGTCATCACCATCAACACCTATTCGGCTACGCCGGAGCGGTTGGCGCGCGAGGGTGCGGAGGAACTGTTCAAGCCGCTGCAGAAGCGCGGCATCGAGCTCGCAAGGCAAGCTTGCGAGCAAGCCGGAGAGGCAACCATCGCCGGCTGCCTGTCGCCGCTGTTCGGCAGCTATGCGCCGGCACTGACCATTTCCTATCAGGACACACTCGACATCTACCGCCGCATCGTTGCCGAGCAGGCGGACGGCGTCGATCTCTTTCTGTGCGAAACCATGGCCTCCGCCGATGAAGCGCGCGCGGCCGTCACGGCAGCGTCGGAAAGCGGCAAGCCGGTCTGGGTGTCATGGACGCTGGCCGACCACGGCACCCCGCGCCTGCGCAGCGGCGAAGCGATCGCCGCGGCCTCGCGTGCACTCGACGGCCTGCAGCTCGCGGCACGGCTGGTCAATTGCTGTCGGCCCGAAGCGATCGCCGCGGCACTGCCCGAGCTGATCGATCTCGGCGGCCCGGTCGGCGCCTATGCCAACGGCTTCACCTCTACCGAAGCGCTCAAGCACGGCGGCACCGTCGATGTGCTGCACACCCGCCACGACCTTGGTCCGGATGCCTATGCCGACCAGGCGCTCGGCTGGGTCGAGGCCGGCGCCAGCATCGTCGGCGGATGCTGCGAAGTCGGCCCTGCCCACATCGCTGCCTTGTATGACCGGCTCGAACAGGCCGGTTACCAGATTTCGGGAGTTCAATGATGCCCAGACCGTCAAAGCGCATTTCCGGCATCGTGCCTTCGGGCAAGGATGGCTGGGAGGTCCACACCGAGGCCTGGGCCCGCAAGGAGGCCGGCCAGGACATCATCATGCTGTCGGTCGGCGACCATGATTTCGACACGCCGTCGCAGACGATCGAAGCCTGCGTGACGGCGGTTCGCGGCAGCAACCACCATTACACCCCGCTTCCCGGCGTTCCGCGCCTGCGCAGGGCGATGGCTGCGGCATCGACCGCCTGCACCGGCATCGAAACGAGCCCCGACCAGGTGATTGCCACGCCCGGCGGCCAGGCAGCGCTTTATGCGGCCGTCCAGGCCGTGCTCGACCAGGGCGACCATGCCATCGTGGTCGCCCCCTATTACGCTACCTACCCCAACACGTTCGGCGCCGCCGGCGCCAGTTTCACCGTGGTCGAGACCCCGGCCGAGGACGGTTTCCAGCCGCGCGCCGACAGGATCCGCGCGGCGCTCAAGCCCAACACACGCGCCATATTGATCAACACGCCGAACAACCCGACCGGTGCTGTCTATTCGCGCGAGCGGCTGGAAGAACTGGCCGCAATCTGCCGCGAGCATGATCTCTGGCTTTTGTCGGACGAGGTCTACTGGACGCTGGGCGGCGGCGAACACATTTCGCCGCGCGGCCTGCCCGGCATGGCTGAGCGCACGCTGGTCATCAACTCGATGTCCAAGAGCCATGGCATGACCGGCTGGCGCATGGGCTGGCTGACCGGCCCGGCTGAGATGATCACGCTGTTGACCAACCTCAATCTGGTGACGACCTACGGCCTGCCGGCCTTCATCTCGATCGCTTGTGCCGAGGCGCTGGAGAACCGTTACGGCGTCAAGGAAATCGCCGAGCGCTACGCGGCGCGCCGCACCGTTCTGCTCGACGCGGTGCGCGGCATGAACAATGTCACCGTGCACGGCTCCGAGGGCGGCATGTATGTCATGCTGGACATCTCTGCCGTCGAGCCCGACGACGAGAAATTCGCCTGGGCCTTTCTCGACCGGGAAAAGGTCGGCGTCATGCCGGGTTCCAGCTTCGGCAAGGCCGCCGCCGGCCATATCCGCATCAGCCTCTGCCAGCCGGAACCGGTGCTTCAGGAAGCCGCAAAACGCCTGCGCCGCTTCGCATCCAGCTATCGCCGCGAGGCCGCATGACCAAACCCATTCCCACCAAGGCCCGCGCCGTGATCATCGGCGGCGGCGTCTCCGGCTGCTCGGTCGCCTATCATCTGGCCAAGCTCGGCTGGACCGACATCGTGCTGCTCGAACGCAAGCAGCTGACATCGGGCACGACATGGCACGCCGCCGGCCTGATCGGCCAGCTGCGCGGCTCGCAGAACATGACGCGGCTGGCGAAATATTCGGCCGACCTCTACGTCAAGCTGGAGGCCGAGACCGAAGTCGGCACCGGCATGCGCCAGGTCGGCTCGATCACCGTGGCGCTGACCGAGGAGCGCAAGCACGAAATCTATAGGCAGGCCTCGCTTGCCCGCGCCTTCGATGTCGATGTACGCGAGATTTCACCTAGGGAAGTCAAAGAGATGTATCCGCATCTCAACGTGTCAGACGTCGTCGGCGCGGTGCACCTGCCGCTCGACGGCCAGTGCGATCCCGCCAACATCGCCATGGCGCTGGCCAAGGGTGCGCGCCAGCGCGGCGCAACCATCGTCGAGAATGTGAAGGTCACCAAGATCCACACCAAGGCCGGCCGCGTCACCGGTGTGTCGTGGGCGCAAGGCGAGGACCAAGGCACCATCGAGGCCGACATCGTCGTCAACTGCGCCGGCATGTGGGCGCGTGAACTCGGCGCACAGAACGGCGTCACCATCCCGCTGCACGCCTGCGAGCATTTTTACCTCGTCACCGAGTCCATCCCCGGTCTCGGCCGCCTGCCGGTGCTGCGCGTTCCCGACGAATGCGCCTACTACAAGGAAGATGCCGGCAAGATGATGCTCGGCGCCTTTGAGCCGGTGGCCAAGCCCTGGGGCATGGACGGCATCCGCGAGGATTTCTGCTTCGACCAGTTGCCCGAGGACATGGAGCATTTCGAGCCGATCCTCGAAATGGGCGTCAACCGCATGCCGATGCTGGCCACCGCCGGCATTCACACCTTCTTCAACGGGCCCGAAAGTTTCACCCCGGACGACCGCTACTATCTCGGCGAGGCGCCGGAGCTATCGGGCTACTGGATGGCGACCGGCTATAACTCGATCGGCATCGTCTCCTCCGGCGGCGCCGGCATGGCTTTGGCGCAATGGATCAATGATGGCGAAGCGCCCTTCGACCTCTGGGAAGTCGACATCCGCCGCGCCCAGCCGTTCCAGAAGAACCGCCGCTATCTAAAGGAGCGTGTCTCCGAAACGCTCGGCCTGCTCTATGCCGACCATTTTCCTTACCGGCAGATGGCAACGTCCAGGAATGTCAGGCGCTCGCCGCTGCATGAGCATCTGAAGGCGCGCGGCGCGGTCTTCGGCGAGGTCGCCGGCTGGGAGCGCGCCAACTGGTTTGCCCGCGAAGGACAGGAACGCGAATACCGCTATTCCTGGAAGCGGCAGAACTGGTTCGGCAACCAGCGCGAGGAGCATCTGGCGGTCCGCAACAAGGTCGGTCTGTTCGACATGACCTCGTTCGGCAAGATCCGCGTCGAGGGCCGCGATGCCTGCGCCTTCCTGCAAAGACTCTGCGCCAACGATATGGACGTGGCGCCGGGCAAGATCGTCTACACCCAGATGCTCAACCAGCGCGGCGGCATCGAAAGCGATCTGACAGTGTCGCGCCTGTCGGAGACAGCCTATTTCCTCGTCGTTCCCGGCGCGACGCTGCAGCGCGACCTAGCCTGGCTGCGCCGGCATGTCGGCGAGGAGTTCGTCGTCATCACCGACGTGACTGCTGCTGAAAGCGTGCTCTGCCTGATGGGTCCGGATGCGCGGAAGCTGATCCAGAAGGTCAGCCCCAACGATTTTTCCAATGAGAACAATCCATTCGGCACTTTCCAGGAGATCGAGATCGGCATGGGCCTCGCCCGCGCCCACCGCGTCACCTATGTCGGCGAGCTCGGCTGGGAGCTCTATATCTCGACCGATCAGGCGGCGCATGTCTTCGAAGCGATCGACGAGGCCGGCGCGGATGTCGGCCTGAAACTCTGCGGCCTGCATACGCTGGATTCCTGTCGCATCGAAAAGGCCTTCCGCCATTTCGGCCACGACATCACCGACGAGGACAATGTGCTGGAGGCCGGCCTCGGCTTTGCAGTGAAGACAGCAAAAGGCGACTTCATCGGTCGCGACGCGGTGCTCGAGAAAAAGGTGGCCGGCCTGTCACGCCGGCTGGTCCAGTTCCGGCTGAAGGACCCTGAGCCCCTGCTCTTCCACAATGAGGCCATCCTGCGCGACGGCAAGATCGTCGGCCCGATCACCTCAGGCAATTACGGCCATCATCTTGGGGGCGCGATTGGGTTGGGTTATGTGCCAAGCAAGGGCGAGAGCGAGGCGGACGTGCTTTCCTCATCCTACGAGATCGAGATCGCCGGCGAGCGTTTTGCCGCGGAAGCCTCGCTGAAGCCGATGTACGACCCGAAGGCGGAACGGGTGAAGATATAGCGCTCTCTTCCTTCGCCCCGTTCACGGGGAGAAGGTGGCCCGAAGGGCCGGATGAGGGGCGGCGCCAAGGTCTGCAGAGTTCGCGCCGCCCCTCATCTGCCTGCCGGCATCTTCTCCCCGTAAACGGGGAGAAGGACGCTAACCCGTCAAAACCGCTCCAGCTTCGCCCGCACCTTCCCCAGAAACGCCGCCCGGCTTTTCGGCGTCGAGGCATCCATCAGATAGTGCGCCAGGAAAAACGTCCGGCAGCGGCGAGCGCACAGCGCCCGCATGCCGCGCAGCAAGGTCTTGCGGCCGGGCTGGCCGACGACAACGCTCCACCAGGTCGGCGCGCCGCAGGTGGTGATGACGCCAACCTTGGTGACATGTGTCATCAGCGACGTGATCCGCCCCTTGCCCGCCGGCAGCTTGAAGGCGACATCGGTCGCCCACACCCGGTCGAGCCAGCCCTTCAGCATTGCCGGCAACCCGTACCACCAGGTCGGATAGATGAAGAGGATCGCCTGCGCCCAGGCGAGATGCTCGAAATGCGGCTTCAGCGCCGGATCCTCCGGCGCGCGCTCATTGTAGGTGCGCCGCTCATCGCTTCCCATCACCGGGTCGAAGTTTTCCGCATAGAGGTCGAGCAGGCGCACATCCCAGCCCCGTGCCTTCAGCACGTCGACCGCTGTGTCGCGAATGGCGGCGCAAAAACTTTCGGGCACCGGATGGCAATAGACCACCAGCACGCGCATCAGAATTCATCCATCCTGGCCGCGACCTTGGCGAGGAAGGCCGCCCGCGTCTCATCGGTCGACAGGTTCATCGAATAATGCGCGAGGTAGGACACGGAGGCGCCGGGCTTGATCGTCGCGCGCAGCATCCGTTTGACCAGCCGGCGCGGCGGATCGCCCATCAGCATGGCGCGAAACCGCCCGCCGCCATAGGTGGTGACGGCCGCCAGTTTACGGATGTTGTGCAGCGATGGCTGCGCCTGGCCGTCGACCAGCTTGAACGACACTCCGGGCAGGAAGACGCGGTCGAAAAAGCCTTTCAGGATGGCCGGAAAGCCATAATTCCAGACGGGGTAGGACAGCACCAGCGCCTCGGCCTTGAGCAGACGCTCGACATAGGATGCGGCCGGGTCCGCGGGGCTGCGCTGGTTGTGATAGTCCAGCCTCTCCGCGCGCGTCAGCCTGGGATCGAAATCTTCGGCATAGAGATCGCAGTCGTCGACGTCATGGCCGGCCGCCGTCAGCCGCTCGACGATCGTCCGGTGCATGCCGGCATTGAAGCTGGTCTCCACCGGATGCGCATAGAGGACGAGGACTTTCATGGGAGAATCTCCCCCCTTGAGGGGGAGATGTCGCCGAGGGCGACAGAGGGGGTCGCCGCGCGTGAAGCGCCAACTTTCTCTTTCTTCGAAAGGCCGAACCGCGTCGCGCCAGCCGAACCGACCCCTTCTGGCCTGCCGGCCATCTCCCCCTCAAGGGGGGAGATCCGACGTCGCCGCGGCTTTCGCCAATCGCCAATGGAGCCGGTGGACGGGCGCAAACCTCTCATCACACCGCCTTCTGCAGGCCCTTGAACAAAAAAGTCCGGCCCGAGCGATAGTCATAATCCGGGTTTTCCCAGGCGATCATTTTGCCGGGGTTGAGCAGACCTTGCGGATCGGTCTCGCGCTTGAAGGCGAGCTGGATTTCGTCGGTCTGCTTCATGCCGCCTTCTTCCAGCGTGTAGCGATGCGGGTTGAAGATCGGGCAGCCATTCTCCTCATGCAGCCGGATGATCTCGTTAAGCCGCGCCTCTGTGGTGAATTTGACCAGCGGCAAGCCGAAGCAAGTGATGTTGCCGTCGAGCCGCACGAATTCGAGATGCGAAAAGACCTCATCCGGAAACATCGCATCCATCTTCTCGACCAGCGCCAGCTGGTTGGGAAACGGATAGAGCGACTGCAGGTAGGTGATCGCGGGATCGACGCGCAGCGCCCGCAGCGTCGTGTGGTTCCAAGCCAGTTCGAAGCCCGGCGGCAGGCCTTTCTTCTCCTCGTCCGTCACTGTTGCCGCATTGAAGATGATTTCGCCGCCGGCGCGACGGGTGAAGGCGAGGAAAGCGTCGAGCCCATGCTTTGCAACCATCACGACGCAGATGCTCTGCCCTTCCCTGAAAAACTTCTGGTGCCGCTTGAAATAGAGCTGCGGCACCGGGGCGGCGATCGGCGTGATCAGCTTGGTCAGGATGCCGTCCTGGCAGGCCAGCGCATTGCCGTAGCGCGCCGCCGGCATGAAAGCGTCGAAGCCGACGATGACGTCGATCCACTCATAGGCTGCCGTCAGCGGCATCTCGACCTCGGTGATGATGCCATTGGTGCCATAGGCGTGCGTCACCTTGTGCAAGTCCTCACCGGTGAGTTCGAGCACCTTCGGCTCGGCCTCCATGGTGACGACGCGCAGGCGCAGCACATTGCCGAAATCGCGCAAGCCACCGAAATTGATCGAGCCGACACCGCCAGAGCCGCCGGCGATGAAGCCGCCGATCGACGCGGTGTTGTAGGTCGACGGCGACAGCCTGAGCTCCTGCCCGGAATGCGCCCGCGTCGCTCTGTCGATGTCGGCGAGGATCGCGCCCGGCCCGGTCACGACGCGGCCCGGCGCGATGGTCTTGATCTCGTTCATCTCGGCCAAATTGAGCACCACGCCGCCCGACAGCGGCATCGCCTGCCCGTAATTCCCGGTGCCGCTGCCGCGCGGTGTCACCGGAACGCCATGCCGATGGCAGGCGGCAAGGACGCGGATCAGTTCGGCCTCGTTTTTCGGCGTCACGATCAGGTCGCCGGTGACATGGTCGAGCTGCTGCTTCAGCACCGGGCTGTACCAATAGAAGTCGCGGCTCTTCTGCTGGACGATGGCCGGATTGTCGTCGAGTTTTATCCCGTCGAGATCGCGTTTGAGCGCCGAAACATCCATTAGTCCACCATCAGTTCGTCGAGTTCGGCATAGTCGGGCAGCTGGCGTTCGATCGCCTTACCGTCGCGCACGACGATGCGATCCGATTCGGGCCGCGACAGCAATTCCGTCCAGCTCCGCCCCTTGAAGATGATGAAGTCTGCGCTGCCGCCGGCGGCCAGCGTGCCGGCACCGTCGAGCCGCATCACCTTGGCCGGCGTCGCCGCCACCGCTTGCGGCCAATCGCCGACCGGATGGTCGAAATGCAGGATGCGCGTCGCCAGGCGGTAGACCTCCAGCATGTCGAGATCGCCATAGGCATAGAACGGGTCGCGCGTGTTGTCGGAGGCGACCGCAACCGGAATGCCCCTCGCCTTCATCTCGTGCATCAGTGTCACGCCGCGCCAGCGTGGCGTGGTCAGGTCGGCGCGCCGGTCCTGCAGATAGAGATTGCACATTGGCAGCGACACCACGGCCAGTCCGGCCTTGGCCACCTTGTCGAGTGTATCCAGCACGTCGAGGTCCGGCTGGCGCGCCAGCGAGCAGCAATGTCCCACTAGGATGTTGCCTTCAAAACCGCTCCAGAGGGCAGCCTCGGCGATCTTCTTCAGCGAGATGGCCGCGACATCGTCGGTCTCGTCGGCGTGGAAATCGAGATCGAGCCCGTGCTTGATCGCCTCTGAAAACACCTTGTCGAGCAGCTCTTCGAGGTCCGGCACCATATAGGTGACGACGCCCAGCACGCCCTTGGCGGCAGCGACACGCTTGGCCAGCCTCTCGAACCATTCCTTGTCGCGCACGCCTTCGATGCCGAGCAGGCAGGCCGCTTGCAACTCGATGCGGCCGCGCCATGTCTCGCGCATAGCCTCGAACACCGGCCAGGAGATTTCTTCCTGCGGCGGCACGCTGTCGAGATGCGTGCGCAACGCCTTGGTGCCGTGCGCATAGGCCGAGCGCAGCGAGAAATCCATGCGCTTCGCTACGTCCTCGGCACTCCAGCGCGCCGCGCGGTCGGCGCCGGTGGCATTGAGTGCGCCTATGAAGGTGCCATCCGGATTGGGCTTGCGCGGCCAGATATGGCCCTTGTCGATATGGGTATGGCAGTCGACGAAACACGGCAGGACGATGCGGCCGGCAAGGTCGATGGCATCGGCCGGCGCTTTTGATTTCTTATGCGCGGCGATAGCTGAGATCCTGCCGTCGGCGATGGCGATGTCGGCCAGAGCGAAGCCGTCAGTATCGAAGGTGGCGGCAAGACCCGGCGTTAGTGACCGGTGAAGACGAACGTTGCCAAGTACAAAATGGCCGGAATCTGGAATCTGTGAGGTCACCGCTGCCCCTCATCCGCCTGCCGGCACCTTCTCCCCGTATAGTGACGGGGAGAAGGGGCTGTCGCGGCCGTCAGCGCTCGTTTTGCGAGGTTGACGATTGGCGAAACCATACGTGATGGCGTCTTTCTCCCCGTCTCTATACGGGGAGAAATGTCCGGCAGGACAATGAGGGGCAGCGCCAACGTTGGTACCGACGACAGCCAGCCTTTGTCCACGGCGCAAAACATCATCACCGCTCCTGCTTCAGCGCGCTCTCGTGCCAGCGCCGCAAGATGAGATGCGACACCAGCGACAACACCAGGAAGATCACTATGCCCGTCAGCGAAATCAGGATCAGTGCCGCGAACAACCGCGGCGCGTTGAGCCGGTAGCCGGCCTCGATGATGCGCGAGGCGAGCCCCGACGATTGCCCCTGCGCGCCGGCGACGAACTCGGCCACGACGGCGCCGATCAGCGACAGGCCGCCGGCGATTTTCAGGCCGCCGAGGAAATACGGCATCGCCGCCGGCAGCCTGAGATAGCGCAATTGCTGCCAGCGCGTCGCGCCGTTGAGCTTGAACATGTCGCGCAGGTTGCGATCGACCGAGTTGAGGCCGAGCGTGGTGTTGGACAGGATCGGGAAGAAGGCGACGATCCAGGCGCACAGCAGCAGCTTCACCGTCTGGTTGTTCACATAGATGTTGATCAGCGGGAAGATCGCCACGATCGGCGTCACCTGCAGCACGATGGCGAAGGGGAAGAACGACATCTCCACCCATTTCGATTGCGCAAACAGCACCGCCAGCCCAACGCCGCCGATGACGGCGAGAAGCAGGCTGAGGAAGGTGATCCGGAGCGTCACCAGCAGCGACGAGAACAGCAGCCCGGCATCGTCATAGAGCGTCTGCAGCACGACGCCGGGACGCGGCAGGATGTATTTCGGGATCTCGTTCCAGACGCAGATGCGGTCCCAGAACCAGATCGCCAGGATCATGATTGCCAGCGGCAGCACCCACCGGCCGATCCGCTCCAGCCGCTCCTGGCGCACGCGGCCCGCCTCCTCCGGATCGAGGGTCAGTACGGGTTGCTCAATGGCCGTCATGGTGCGGTCCGGCTGATGTGTTGATGGCATTGACCAGGATGTCCGAGGCCTGGCGGCAGAGCGCGGCATAATCGGGCGAGGTCCGGAACACCTCGTCGCGCGGATAGGGCGCATCAATCGCAAGCTCGGCGTGAACGCGACCCGGCCGCGCCGCCATGACGACGACACGGTTGGACAAAAACACGCTTTCGAAGACGCTGTGGGTGACGAAGACGACGGTGAAGCGTTCGTCCTGCCACAGCTCCAGAAGATCGTTGTTGAGCTTGAAGCGGGTGATCTCGTCGAGCGCGGCGAACGGCTCGTCCATCAACAGGATGCGCGGCTTGGTCACCATGGCGCGCGCGATCGAAACGCGCATCTTCATGCCGCCGGAAAGCTCGCGCGGCACGGCGTTCTCGAAACCGGTCAGGTGCACCCGCGCCAGCATCTCGGTCACCGCAGGTGCTGCCTTGGCGCGTGAGATGCCTTTCAGCCGCAGCGGCAGCCAGACATTGTCGAACACATTGGCCCAAGGCAGCAGCGTTGGTTCCTGGAAGACGAAGCCGATGTTGGCGCGGTCGATCGAGCCGCGCCAGTCGAGCACGCCAGAGGTCGGCGTCGACAGGCCGGCGATCAGACGCAAAGCCGTCGACTTGCCGCAGCCGGACGGCCCGAGCAGGCTGAGAAAATCGCCCTCGCGGATTGTTAGGTCGACATCGCTCAGCGCCGTCACGCCGTTGGAAAAGACCTTGCCGACATGGCGCAGCGCCAAAAGCATCGGGCTTTCACCCGATGCCGTCATGGGCGCCTGCGCCATTGTCTCCCGTCTCACGATTACTTCTTCAGCTCGAGCCCAACGCCCTTGTTGATGAAGGCCAGCGTATAGGCCTTCTTGATGTCGATGCCGGGCTGCGCGACCTTGGCCTTGACCATCTTGTCATAGAAACTCTGAATGCGTGCGTCGGTCATGGCGCCGATGCCGAGCTTTTCCGAATCGCCGGAATCGACCACGCCGAATTTTTTGAGCTGCTCGATCGAGAAGGCGATCTGCTCATCCGTCATGTCAGGATTGTCCTTCTTGATCATGTCGTTGGCGGCTTTGTTGTCGCCGTAGAGGTAGTTGTACCAGCCCTTGGCCGAGCCATCGACGAAGCACTGCACCACCTCCGGCCGCTTGTCGATCGTATCCTGCATCACCTCGACCGTGGTCGCATAGGTCTCCCAGCCATAGTCAGCGAGCAGGAACTGGTTGGGCAGGAAGCCGCCCGCTTTCTGCACCGCGAACGGCTCAGAGGTGACATAGCCCTGCTGGATCGACTTCTTGTTGGCGATGAAGGGCGCCGGGTTGAAAGTGTAAGGCACGCGCTTGGCGGCATCGAAGCCGAGTTCGGTGACCATCCACTGGAAGAAGGTCTGCGCGCCCTCGTCGCCCAGTATGTACTGGTCGGCGTTCTTCAGATCTTCCCACTTGTCCAGCCCCTGGCCCGGCTGGGACATGATGACCTGCGGGTCCTTCTGGAAATCGGCCGCCACGACGCGCATCGGAATGCCTTGTTGCACGGCGTCGAAGGCCGACAGCAGATTGCCGCCCATATAGAAATCGAGCTTGCCGGCGAGCAGCAGCGGCCGGCCGCTGACCTGCGGACCGCCCTGCGAGATCGTCACATCGAGGCCGCAGGCGGCATAGGTGCCGTCGGCCACGGCCTGGTAGTAGCCGCCATGTTCGGGCTCGGCCAGCCAGTTGGTGCCGAAGGTGACCTTCTCGTTCGCCGCAGCCCCTAGCGTGCTGGCTCCAAGCAGCGCGAGCGCGACCGCCGAAATCTTCTGTTTTCCGTACATCAACACCACCCTCTGTTGGCTCCGGAGCGTCACGCGCCGGGCTCGACACCATTGGTCCAAGAAGCAAGACACATGCCACCGCCCGGACCGCCTGCTTCACGCGGCAGCCATTGCCAAGACCGGACGGGTCATGCTGTGCGGGAGGCATCGTGCCTATTTTTTGGACGCCTGTCCACAATCGCCCGGGCGACATGCACCACATCTTGAGGAGCAAGCCGTCCGGCCCTAGGCTGGCCGCAGAACCGGAGATTGCCATGTTCAGATTCCTCGCCCCGAAGTCGATCAAGCCGCCTTTCGCCCGCTACAGCCATGGCGTCGAAGTGCCGGCGGGCAAGCGGCTGGTGCTGTGCTCGGGTCAGGTCGCTATAACGGCGGATGACCAGATTCCGGAGGATGCCGGCGCCCAGGCCGAATTGTGCTTCCAGAACATTGCGGCGATTCTGGGTGAAGCCGGGCTTGGGCTTGCCGACATTGTGCGCATCAACGCCTACGTCACCGACCGCGGGCATCTGCGGCCCTATATGGATGTCCGTGATCGGCTGTTTGCCAGCCCGGCGCCGGCCTCGACACTGATGATCGTGTCGGGCTTCGCGCGGCCCGAATTCAAGGTCGAGGTCGAGGCGATCGCGGCTCGATGAGAAGTGTCGGAGAAATCTACGAATCGGCCGGCCAATAGTCTAAAGTCACGCAAAGTTAGCGCTGCCCCTCATCCGCCTGCCGGCACCTTCTCCCCCGTATTGTGACGGGGAGAAGGGTCTAGCTCAAACGCTGGCGACCCCTCTCCCTGTTCTTCACGGGGAGAGGGTAAGGGTGAGGGGCAGCGCAAACACCAGATGAATTCCGTTGAGGCATGACATGACCGTTGCAAACAGACGCGTGTGGTGGGGCGATTACCGGACCACCGAATACGCTACGATCGACCCGGAGGCGACCATTGCCGTCCTGCCGGTGGCGGCGATCGAGCAGCACGGCCCGCATCTGCCTGTATCGACCGACACTTCGATCATGAACGGCATGCTGGACACGGTGATCGCCCGCCTGCCAGGCGATCTCGACATCCGCATTCTGCCGGTCCAGGCGGTCGGCAAATCGAACGAGCATCTGCATGCACCGGGCACGCTCACTTTGCCTGCAACGACCCTGGTCGATGCCTGGACCGAACTTGGCCTGTCCATCGCCCGTGCCGGGGTGAGAAAACTGATCGTCGTCAACTCGCATGGCGGCAATGAAGAGATCATGGGCATCGTCACGCGCGAGCTGCGCGTGCGTGAAAGGATGCTGGCGGTGAAGACCAGCTGGCAGCGCTTCGGCCGCCCGGCCGGCATGTACACCGAGCTGGAAGATCGCCACGGCATTCATGGTGGCGATGTCGAGACTTCACTAATGCTGCATTTCCGCCCGGAGCTGGTCGACATGGGCAAGGCCGACAATTTCGTCTCCAAGGTCGCCCGCGCCGAGACCGAATTTGCGCTGCTGCGCCACACCGGCACACACGCCTTCGCCTGGATCGCCAGCGACCTCAACCCCAACGGCGTCGTCGGCGACGCCTCGATCGCCACCGCGGAAAAAGGCCGGCTGACGGCGGAGCATCAGGCCGACGGCTTCATCACCCTGTTGAAGGACGTGCGCAAGGCGAAGCTCGCCGACTGGTTGGCGTAAAGCTCAGCCGTCGATCTTGAGAACAAACGGCGTGCCCTCAAAAGCGTCGGCGCCACGTCCGATCGCTTCGATCGCTTCGATCATGCGGCCTTGGCGTGAGAGCAACGTATCGGCTACCGCGATCAGCCGCGGATTGGGCGTCGCCGAGGGCGAAAGCTTCCGCAATGTCTGCGCCAGTTCCGCCTCGTCGCGCTTCGGCGCCAGCGCTGCCGCAATGATATAGGCCGAGGCGGTCGAGCGGCTGATGCCGGCGTAGCAGTGCACGACCATCGGCTTGGCGCGATCCCATTTGCGGGCAAAATCGAGCAGTTTGCGCACATGGTCTTCGCCCGGAATGGTCATGCCGTCCTGCGCCACCGCGATATCGTGCATGACCAGATGCAGGTGGTTTTCCCGCGCAATCGAGGCCGGCCGCATCACCTCGGTGCCGGCGGCAAGCAGCGACAGCACGCGCTCGGCGCCGCTTCCGGCCACCGTCTCCTCGAGCTTGGACAGCGAACAGACATGGATCATCGCGCGATCTCCCTGGCGCTATCGTCGCGCCGTGCGTCCCAGCCGGCAAGCGCCGATTCAAGCCGCTGCCATTCCTCCTGACGTCCAGGCAGTCCCGCGCGCAGCACCTGCGGGCGGTCGGAAAAATGCCGGAGCAGGATGCCGCACTCGCCAAGCGCCGAAAACAGACCGGGCGCATCGGCAAATCGCAGATAGCGAAACAGCGTCGTGCCGCCGGCGACGGGAATGCCAAACCGACCGAACAGCGCGTCGAGTCGCGCGGCATCCTCGGCCAGCCGGCGGCGCATGTCGGCCTGCCAGCCGCTGTCGGCAAGCGCGCGGATGCCGTACTCCAGTGCCGGACCGGCGACCGCCCAAGGTCCGAATTGCGTCTCCAGTCTTTCGACCGTCAGCGTGTCGGAAAGCGCAAAACCGAGCCGCAGGCCGGCAAGACCAAAGAACTTGCCGAAGGAGCGCAGCACGACGATGCCGCCCTGCCCGACATCGCCGGCCAGGCTTTCCACGTGCGGGCCGACATCCATGAAGGCTTCGTCGACCACCAGCAGCCCGCCCTTGGCGCGCAATTGCCCGGCAAGCCGCAGCAGCCTTTCCCGCGAAACGACCCGCCCATCAGGATTGTTAGGGTTGACGACGATGGCGAGGTCGGCACCGGCGAGCCTGTCGAAATCGTCAACCTCCGATACCGCATGGCCGGCAATGGCGGCCGCCCTGGCGTGTTCGGCATAGGTCGGCCCCAGCACCAACGCCCGGCCGGGGCTCACCAGCGAGGCGACGCGCGGCAACAGGATCTGCGTGCCCGGGGCCGCTGCAACATGCACCGCCGACGGCGCGCCATAGGCATCGGCGGCGACCTTAGCCAGTTCATGCAGACGCGCCGCTTCCGGCAATCGCGACAGAGCGGTGGCGGGCAGATCGAAAAGCGGGTAGGAGTGCGGATTGATACCAGTCGAGAGATCGACGAAAGGCTGTGGCGCGTGGGGGAAGAGCGCGCTCGCCCGGCCAAGGGATCCACCGTGATCCACCGCAGCAATCGCTCCATCAGAAAGCTTCATGTCGGTCCTGATCGCTTTCCTGTCGCTGGCCATCGAACGCATCCTGGGCTACCCGGACTGGCTGTTCCGTGCCGTTGGCCATCCCGTCACCTGGTTCGGCAGGCTGATAGCCTTTCTCGACCTCCGGCTCAACCGCGACACTGATTCCGACGCGCAGCGTCGTCGCCGCGGCATGCAGGCGCTGCTGGTGATCGTGCTGGTGCCTGCGCTGATCGCCTTCATCGTGCAAATCCTGCTGTGGCAGCTCTTTCCCGCCGGGATGATCATCACAGCGATCCTGGCCTCGTCGCTGCTGTCGCAAAAGAGCCTCACCGAACATGTCGAGGCCGTGGCCGATGCGCTGGACACCGGCGGGCTGGCGCTCGGCCGTATTGCTGTCGCGCGCATCGTCGGCCGCGACCCCGAAAAGCTCGACCACGCCGGCGTCAGCCGCGCCGCGATCGAAAGCCTGGCCGAGAATTTTTCCGACGGCATCGTCGCGCCCGCCTTCTGGACCGGCGTCTGCGGCTTGGCCGGCGGCGTCGCCTACAAAGCCGCCAACACCGCCGATTCGATGATCGGCCATCGCACGCCGCGCCACGAGGCCTTCGGCCGGGCAGCGGCACGCTTCGACGACTGGATCAACCTGCCGGCCGCTCGGCTGACCGCACTGCTGATCGTTGCCGCGGCCTTTCTTGTCGACGGCGCCGATCCCCGCAACGCCTGGAAAGCGGTGCGGCGCGACGCCAAAAAGCACCGCTCGCCCAATGCCGGCTGGCCGGAGGCGGCGATGGCCGGCGCGCTCGGCCTGGCATTGGCGGGACCGCGCAGCTATGGCGGCGTTGTCGTCGAGGATGCGTTCATGGGCGAAGGCGGCCGCCGCGAGGCGGAGAGCCTGGACATCAGGCGGGCGTTGAAACTCTACCAGGTCGCCGATTATCTGCTGATTGGATTGTTCGGGTTGCTCTCGGCGGCGCTGATTGCGATGACGTTCTGAACGGTTCTTACCCTCCCCCTTGTGGGGAGGGTCGGAAAATAAATGTCGCAAGGCGGCATTTTTTTCCGGGGTGGGGGACAGCGCCCTACGAGGACCCCCACCCCGCTCCGCTTCGCGGATCGACCCTCCCCACAAGGTGGAAGGATAACCCCCTAAAACTCGATCCCTTGCTGCGCTTTCACGCCCGCAGAAAAATGATGCTTGGTCACGCCCATCTCGGTGACAAGATCCGCTGCCTCGACCAGCGCCGTCTTGGCGTTGCGGCCGGTGACGACGACATGCAGGCCTTCGCGCCGCGCCTTTAGGGCCGCCACGACCTTGTCGAGATCGAGATAGTCGTAGCGCAGCGCGATGTTCAGTTCGTCGAGCACGACAAGGCTGATGGACGGATCGGCGATCAACTCCAGCGCCTTGACCCAGGCGGCTTCGGCCGCCGCAATGTCGCGCTTCAAATCCTGCGTCTCCCAGGTGAAACCTTCGCCCATCGTGTGCCAGATGACGCGGTCGCCGAACGCGGCGAAGGCATCCTTTTCGCCGGTGTGCCATTTGCCCTTGATGAACTGCACGACGCCGACGCGCTTGCCATAGCCGAGCATGCGCAGCGCCAGGCCGAAGGCAGCTGTGGTTTTGCCCTTGCCGGGTCCGGTGTTGACGATGAGCAGTCCCTTCTCGACCGTCTTTTCCGCAACCTCGGCGTCCTGCACGGCCTTGCGTTTGGCCATTTTGGCGCGGTGGCGTTCCTCGTCTTTTGCGTCGATGTCGGCCATTATTTCACCTTGAGCGGCAGCCCCGCCACCATCAATAGCACCGTATCGGCAATTGCGGCGACATGCTGGTTGAGCCGGCCGGCAGCGTCGCGGAACCGGCGTGCCAGCGCATTGTCGGGCACGATGCCTTGCCCGACTTCGTTGGAGACCACGAACCACGGCCCGCGCGGCCGCGACAGCACATCGGCCAGCCGCCGGCATTCCGCCTCGAGATCATGATCCGCCAGCATATGATTGGTCAGCCACAGCGTCAGGCAATCGACGAGTACGGGCTGGTTGTCCGGCAAGGCTTCGAGCGCACCGGCGAGATCGAGCGGCGCATCGATGGTCGCCCAGCCCTGGCCACGCCGCGACCTGTGTTGCGCGATGCGCTCACGCATCTCCTCGTCATAGGCTTCAGCGGTGGCGATATAGGCCCATGGCGGCGGCAACGCGGTCGCCAAGGTTTCGGCATGCGCGCTCTTGCCGGAGCGCGCGCCGCCGATGATGAAAGTCAAACTGCGATCAGGCAAAGCTGTTGCGCAGGCTGGTCGCCGTACCGGTAAAGCGTCCGCGCACCACGCCGACAACCGCGCCGAGCACCAGCCAGAACACCAGATTGGTCACCGTCACCGCCACCACGAACTGGTGATGCAGGCCTTCGGGGATCGGCGTCTCGAAGCTGTCCGGCTGCGGCGCGCCGACAATATGCGGCGCCACGATCAGGGCCACGGCCAGGATCGCCAGCGGCAGCGATTTGCGGAAGGCGATCAGGCCGAGACCGGCCGCGGTCGCCGCCACCGTTGCCCACCACCAGATCTGGCGCTGGGTGAGGTCGGCCGCCGGCATCGCCGGCAGTTCCGGCGGCAGGCCGAGGCCCGGGGCGAGCGTGAACGCGGCAAAACCGGCCAGCCCCCAGAACACGCCCTGGCGCCAGTTACCGATGCCGCCGGCGAATTCGGAAACCGCCACCAGGACCAGCGCGAAACCGATGCCGGTGACGATATTGGCCAGCACGCTGAAGGCGAAGCGTTCGAAGCCGTCGGCCGGCGCCCAGCCTTCGTCCTCTGCCGGCGCGGCTGCCTCAGCCGGCGCGGCGGTGCTCATGGCATTGGTGTCCGCAGCGTTGGCGGCGGGCGCCGCAGCATGCTCATGTTGATGGCCGCCACCGGCCTGTTCGTAAACTTCCGCCTTCAGGATGAGCGGCACGGTGGCATAGGCCTGCATGCAGGCGAGGACGACGCCGGCCACGAGCCCGGCGATCGCCGCGACGAACACGACGTTGCGAAACAGATTCATGATGTCAGATCCTCGTCAGTGGCAGGGGAACGCCATCGAATGGCGATAGTCGTGCGCGGCATTGTGGACCGCATCGATATGCGAGAAGCCGACAACGCCGATGACGAAAATGCCCAGAAACGCGCTAAGCACGAGCTGCATGAAGCGCGACTGCGAGGAGACGGAAGCGCCGAGGGAGACGGAAGCGGTATTCATATCTTGTCCTTTCGCCCTCCACCCGAGGGCATCGAAGTCAGTTCCCTGTCGCCGGCAGGTCTCCTGGCTCGCGGAATAACGCCCTTCCCCACCTTCCCGAAGAAAAATCCTCAGTGGCTTGGAGAGGACTACCGCACACAGTTGCGGGGGCAGCCACGGCATTGGGCAACAAGTCAGCCCTCACCGCATTCCCTCTTGGTCCCTAACGGAACCGACGACATGCGTGACTATAGGCTGAAACAGCCGCATCCGGCAAACCAAATTCCGCCGGCCAACAGCGCGAATGCGCCATGCAGCGTTACGGGTTCAAGGCGGTGATCCGCTCGGCAACCAGCCGCTGCAGCCGCCAGAGATGGCGGTCGTGAATGCCGCGCTCCTCCAGATTCTTCACCGTGTTGTAGAGATAGTCCGCGCCCGACCCCCAGTGCCCGCAGGATGTGGCCAGCCGCTCGACGACCTTCGCCTCGTCGAGCGGACCGGAATAGGTCAGGCCGGTGCGGTTGATGACGAAAGCCAGCGCCCTGAGCGGACCGGCCTCGCTTGCAAGCTTCAGCATGCGCGGCCGGTAGCTTGTCGGCTTCAGCGTGACTTCGCGCCGGAACAGCCGGCCCAGTTGCTGGCGCCTGTTGTCGTCGGCCAGCCGGAAGGCAACGCCTTTGCACTGTCCGCCGCTGTCGAGCGCCATCATCAGGCCGGGGCTTTCCTTGGTGCCCCGCCAGCGCGTCATGTTCATGCAAAAGGAGCGGTGCCAGCCGCGCGCCAGGGCGACGCGGTCCTCGACATAATCGATTTCCGGTTTCCAGATCAGCGAGCCATAGCCGAACAGCCACAGCGGCTCGGTGTCCGGAAGCTCGGCCTGCAATTCATCCAGCAGCGAATCATAGTCGCTGTCATCCAGATGCATCGAGTCCGGATCCGGCCCGGCGTCGGCGATCTCGCGCCAGCAACGCGCGACCAGCTCCGGCGTAAGCGACATCTGTCGTGCGTCCAATTTTCCGAATCCCCCAATGCCACGACATGATTATGCGCCGCGCCCGCAACCGGCAATGTCAGCCGTGATTGACAAACGATTTGCCGGGGTGTCGGCTGGTATCCCAGAGGAAGCCGGCCATGCAACCCAGCCCGAGCGAGCGCGATCCCTATAATGGCCTGACCCGGCTGGAGCCGACGCTGCCGTCCTCGGCCTATTGGGACGCTGGCGCCTACCAGCGCGATCTCGACGCCATCTGGTACAAAAGCTGGCTGCTCGTCTGCCGCGAGGCTGACCTTGCCCAGCCTTTGGCGTTCAGGACATTTCGTGTCGGCACGCAGGAAATCGTCGTGCTGCGCGACGACACCGGCGAACTGCGCGCCTTCCACAACACTTGCCGGCATCGCGGCTCGCAGCTTTGCCAGGAGAGCGAGGGCCGGCTGAAGGCGCGGCTGATCACGTGCCCCTACCACGCCTGGTCCTATTCGCTGCGCGGCGATCTGGTGCGCGTTCCCTCGAAATCGCTGCCCGACGGTTTCGACAAGGCCGATCATCCGCTCTATCGGGTGGCGCTGTCGGTCTGGCGCGGCTTTGTCTTCATCAACCTTGCTGAAAGCGTCGACGGTACGGCTGCGTCATCCTTCGATCCGGCTTCCGGCAACCTCGGCAACTGGCCGCTGGAAACGCTGGTATCAGGCCATGTCCTGCGCAAGGTGATGAATTGCAACTGGAAGATCTTTTGGGAGAACTTCAACGAGTGCCTGCACTGCCCTGGCGTCCACAAGGACCTGTCGCGGCTGGTGCCGATCTACGGCCGCGGCCTGATGAGCCGGCACGACGACCCCGACTGGGTCCGCCATGCCGACAATGACGCGCCGGAGTTTTCCGGCGGCTTGCGCGCCGGCGCCGAGACCTGGTCGCGCGACGGCCATGTCCATGGCCCGGTCTTCTCCGGCCTGACGCTGGCCGAGCGTGCAGCCGGCCAGACCTATGCCACCAGCCTGCCGTCGATGTTCATCGTCGGCCATGTCGACTATGTCAGGACCGTACGGCTCACACCGCTCGGCCCCGAGCAGACCGAACTCACCGCGGAATGGCTGTTCGCGCCGAAGGCGCTCGCTGAGACCGACATCGACAATGTCGTCGCCTTCGGCACCCAGGTGCTGGAGGAGGATGCAGCGATCTGCGAGGTCAACCAGAAAGGCCTGCGCTCGATGCGCCACCAAGCGGGCGTGCTGATGCCTGAGGAATACGATCTGCATCGCTTCCACAACTGGGTGCGCGAGCGCCACGCAGCGCTCTGATCAAAGCGACTTCGGCAGATAGCGCCAGGTGACGAAAGCCGCAGGCCGCGGCCTGCAGGCCGAGCGTGACGAAAACCGAGCCCAGGCCGAAAAACGCCAGCACCACCGAATAGACCAGTGGCGGCAAAAAGCGAATTCGGCCAAAGCCTTTCCGGCTCTGACCTAAAGCGCCGCCTCATGCAGCCGCGACGCGGGCGATGCGAGCGCGCACGGCCTTCTTTTGTCCGGTGCAACCGTGATAGTCGTCTTCAGGGGCTGAATCAGATTACGAGACCATGAGCATCCAAACGCCGATCGCACCTGTTCCGGATCAACCGAAGCGCATCGTCGCCATCGACGTCCTACGCGGCATCGCGTTGATCGCCATGGCCAGCTACCACTTCACCTGGGATCTCGAAAATTTCCACTACACCGATCCCGGCCTTACCGCCGTCGGCTGGTGGAAGATCTATGCGCGCTGCATCGCTTCGACCTTCCTGTTCCTGGTCGGCGTCAGCCTGTTTCTCGCCCATGGCAGGCAGATCCGCTGGAACAGTTTCTGGAAACGCTTTGCCATGGTCGCCATGGCGGCCGCCGCCATATCTGCGGTCACATACTTCGTCACGCCGGGCAGCTTCATCTTCTTCGGCATCCTGCATGAGATAGCGCTGGCCAGCCTGCTTGGCCTTCTGTTCCTGCGGCTGCCGTCATTGCTGACGCTGGTCGTGGCGGCAGTGGTGATCGCAGCACCCCTCTATCTCCGATCCGAAGCCTTCGATCATCCGGTGTTATGGTGGGTCGGCCTGTCGGCAATCAACCCGCGCTCCAACGACTATGTGCCGCTATTTCCCTGGTTCGGCGCCGTGCTTGTCGGTATCGCCACGGCAAAACTAGCCTCCACCACCGGCGTTCTGGCGCGGCTGGCGACGCTGACGCCTGGAAGCTGGGCCAAGCCGTTCACCTTCATCGGCCGCCACAGCCTGGCGTTCTACCTGATCCACCAGCCGCTGCTGTTCGGCTGTGTCTGGCTGTTCTCGCAAATCTCGCCGGCGCCGGTCGAGACAAGGGAAGTGGTCTTCCTCAAGGAATGCCAGGTATCCTGCGAACAGCAGCGCGACACGGAGTTCTGCGCCAGCTATTGTGTGTGCATGCTGGACACGCTGCAAGGCGAGGCAGCATTCGACCGGCTCTACAATGGCGACCAGACCCCGGAGTTCAAGGCGCATCTGAGCGACCTTGCCGGCATCTGCACCGCCAAGACGGAGGAGAGCCCGATGACGCAGGGAGGGCAACAATGACCGACAAGCTGCCGGCAAAAGCTGGGCCATCGAAAGCCGGGCTGATTCCATGGCCGCCACTGATCTACTGCGCCGCCATCGCCATCAGCGTCGTGCTCGGCCTCTTCTATCCCCTGCCCTGGATCGGCGACCTCCTCGGCGACCTCCTGTTCGCGGCCGGCTTTGTGGTGCTGTTTGCCGTCGCCGCGCTCTGGTTCACCGCCATCCGCGCCATGATGCGCGCCAGGACCACGATGAATCCCAATGGCGTGCCGGAGCATCTGGTGACGTCAGGCCCGTTCGGCGTCACCCGCAACCCGATGTATCTCGCCAACACGCTGATGCTCATCGGCGTCGCCTTCGTTTCAGGGATCGCATGGTTCCTGCCGCTGGCCCTGATCGCAGCCTTCGCGACCCAAAAGGTCGCGATCGAAAAAGAGGAAAAAGTTCTGGCCGCCAAATTCGGCAAGAAGTACCGCGACTACGCGAAGCGAGTCAGGCGCTGGATCTGAGGCGGAGCGGCTCGCGGACCAAAGGCGATCGCTCGAGTTCGGATTGATAATTCAGCGAACGTTAGCGCTGCCCCTCATTGTCCTGCCGGACATTTCTCCCCGTATAGTGACGGGGAGAAAGGGCCCTTTGGCTGAAGGTTTCGCCAATTGCCTGCGTTGCAGAAAAGCGCCGGCGCCTCGTTCAGCCCCTTCTCCCCGTCACTATACGGGGAGAAGGTCCCGGCAGGGGGATGAGGGGCAGCACCGACCTTCGGAAGTTTGAACCAATAGCCTGCGCAGCGACCCTCAGGTATTAACCCCCAGCTCCACCAACCGCTCGACACAAGACTCCTCCGCCTGGTCGAGCTCCGCCAGCGTCTCCTCAAGGTCGCGCCGCTTCTGGCGCAAATCCTCGCGCTTTTCCTCGATGCGCTTGATCATCAGGTTGAGTTGACCGACCTCACCGGGCGGTTCCTTGTACATCTGGATGATTTCGCGGATCTCGTTGATCGAGAAGCCGAGCCGTTTTCCGCGCATGATCTGGCGGATCAGATGCCGGTCCGAGGGGCGAAACAGCCTTGTGCGGCCGCGCCGCACCGGTTGCACCAGCCCTTCATCCTCGTAAAAGCGCAGTGTGCGCGTCGACACATCGAATTCGCGCGTTAGCTCGGTGATCGTATAATATTCCCGCATCGTTGCTCCAAATGCCGGAACGTGAGTCAGCGGCCGCCTGCGCGGCACCTCCCCCAATTCCGATCAACCCGCTCCATACCGGACTCGGCAGGAAGCCCCGACGCAGCGTCGCACGGCATTTACGTAAAAGTCAATTGACAGCACCATGTCCTGTTTCGTCAGGGGACGGCGAACCACCAGGTGGCCAGCCCCAGAAACGCAAAGAAGCCGACGACATCGGTGACCGTGGTGACGAAAACCGCTGACGCCACCGCCGGATCGATCTTGAACCGGTCGAGCAGCAGCGGGATCAGGATGCCGGCAAGGGCTGCCACGAACATGTTGATGATCATAGCAGCCGCAATGATGCCGCCCAGATTGGGGTCGCGGAACCAGGCCGCCGCTACGATGCCGATCAGCACCGCGAAGATGATGCCGTTGATGGAACCCACGCCCATCTCGCGGCGGATGATGCGGCCGGCATTGTAGATGTCGAGATCCTTGGTCGCCAGCGCCCGCACGGTGACGGTCATAGTCTGCGACCCCGCATTGCCGCCCATGCCGGCTACGATCGGCATCAGCACGGCCAGCGCCACGATATGCTCGATGGTGCGGTCGAACAGGCCGATCACCGACGCTGCCAGGAACGCCGTCAACAAATTGACCAGCAGCCAGGGAACGCGCGAGCGCGAGGTCGACAGAATGCTGTCGGACAGCTCTTCGTCGCCGACGCCGCCCATGCGCAGCAGATCTTCTTCCGCTTCCTGCTGGATGACGTCGACGACGTCGTCGATGGTCAGCACGCCGACCAGCCGCTCGTTCTCGTCGACGACGGCGGCGGAGAGAAGATCGTATTGCTCGAATTCCCGTGCCGCCTCTTCCTGGTCCATGGTGGCCGGAATGGCATGCCTTGTCTCGTGCATCACCTCCTCGACCTTGGTCGCGCGCTTGGTGCGCAGGATCTGGTCGAGGTCGATGGCGCCGAGCAGCTTGAAGCTCGGATCGATGACGAAGATCTGGCTGAAGCGCTCGGGCAGGTTCTTGTCTTCGCGCATGTAGTCGATGGTCTGGCCAATGGTCCAGAACGGCGGCACCGCGACAAACTCGGTCTGCATGCGGCGACCGGCCGTCTCTTCAGGGTAGTCGAGCGAACGGCGCAGCCTGATCCGCTCGGTGAACGGCAGCTGCGACAGGATCTCGTCCTGGTCTTCCTTTTCGAGGTCTTCGAGAATGTAGACCGCGTCGTCGGAATCGAGGTCCTGCATGCCCTGGGCAATCTGCGCATTGGGCATGTTGTCGACGATATCTCGGCGGATCGCCTCGTCGACCTCGGTCAGCGCCGAAAAGTCGAAATCGACCCCGAGCAGCTCGACCAAAGCGCGGCGCTGTTCGGGATGCAGCGCTTCGAGCAGGTCGCCGAGTTCGGACTGGTGCAGGTCGTCGACTTCGCGCTTCAGCGTCAGCGTGTCGCGATCGGCAATGGCAGCACCGATCTGGGCCAGGAACGACGACAGCACGGCGCCGTCCTCGCCATAGATGTCGGCGTGGGCGTCGTCAGCGGCTTTGGCGCCGCTCGTTAGTTCGTCCTGGCTTTCCACCAGCGCCTCCCGCCATCATCCCTTGGGAAAAGGTGTCCGTCAGGTCTAGACCATGATCTTGAAAACTGGAAACCGGTTCTGGGTCCGGCGCTCGAACAAAAGTAGATAGGGCCGCGACACGATTCGACAACGCAAGCTGTCGCTCTAACGCACGGGAATTTCAAGCGAAATGCCCGCTTGGCCGTCGGCGCCGGTTTGCGCCGATGCGATGGTGTCACCAGGCGCAAAGCCGGTGGATTTCATCAAAACAGGATGCGTTCCGGCTTAAGGCAGCGCGACAGCGCATGTCGCTGGGGAAAGAGCACCCCCGCACGGTTGGGGCAGAATTGTCATGATGCAGGTCCAGGCAATGGCCGGACCCGCCCAGGCCACAACCAGAACAGCCGGAAGCCCTTGAAGATCAGGTCACAGACAGTGAAGGCAATCGAGGAACGGCGCGTGCGCGTGGTCGTCGCCGAACGCAATCCGCTCGTGATATCGGCGCTGCGCGAAATGCTGGACTGCGACGGGCGGTTCGAACTCCTGGCCTGCGTGCAAAGCGGCAGGCATTTCCTCGAACTGGCAGCGGAAGGCGAATTCGACGTCGCCGTAATCGGCTGGAAGCTCGCCGACATGGACGGCGCCGATGTGCTGGCCGAGGTTCACAGCCGCAAGCTCGGCGTGCGCATCGCGGTGTTCTCCAACGACCATGACATCGGCATTCTGAAGCAGTGCGTGCGGCTCGGTGCCCAGGGCTACTGCTTCCAGTTCGACGACCCGTCGATCATCTTCGAAACGATCCTGGCCGTCGCGCACGGCCGCATCTGCATCCCCTACATCGACATCAACAAGGTCAACGACACGCCCTTGTCGCAGCTCACCGTGCGCGAGCGCGAGCTGCTGGCGGTGCTGTCCGACGGCTGGACCAATTTGCAGATCGCAACGCGGACGGGGATTTCCGAGAACACGGTGAAATACCACCTCAAGAATCTCTACGACAAGCTCGACGTCCGCAACCGGGCGATGGCCGTCGCACTTTATGCGCGCGAGAGGCGTACCCAGAAGCAGCCTTTCGGGTAGGCAAGCGACAGGCCGCGGGTAGGCCAACCGGGTAGGCCGCCCCCACCCGCACGCGGCAAGATGTTACCCGGCAAGGTGTTGTTGCCTTTAGCCGCCGAAACGAAACTCCCCATCACCGCTTTGCTGGATCAGGAGGAGTTCGCGACATGGCCGGTTTCACCCATCTTTTCATTCCCGGACCGACCAACATTCCCGAACAGGTCCGGCAGGCAATGAACCTGCCGATGGAGGATATGCGCGCCGCATCCTTCCCCGATCTCACCTTGCCGCTGTTCGAAGACATCAAGAAGGTGTTCAAGAACGAGACCGGCCGCGTCTTCATCTACCCCTCCTCCGGCACCGGCGCCTGGGAAGCGGCGATGACCAATGTGCTCAGCCCCGGCGACCGCGTGCTGATGTCGCGCTTCGGCCAGTTCTCGCATCTGTGGGTCGACATGGCCGAGCGCCTCGGTTTCGAGGTCGACGTGATCGACTGCGAATGGGGCACCGGCGTGCCGCTAGAACTCTATGCCGAGCGGCTGAAGGCCGACAAGGCGCACCGCATCAAGGCGGTCTTCTGCACCCAGAACGAGACGGCGACCGGCGTGACCAGCGACGTCGCCGGCTGCCGCGCCATGCTCGACGACGCCAACCACCCTGCTTTGCTCTTCGTCGACGGCGTTTCGTCGATCGGCTCGATCGACTTCCGCCAGGAAGAATGGGGCGTCGACTGCGCCGTCAGCGGCTCGCAGAAGGGTTTCATGCTGCCCGCCGGCCTCGGCTTCCTCTCGGTCAGCAAGAAGGCGCTTGTCGCTTCGAGGAGCGCCACCCACCGGCGCTGCTTTTTCTCCTTCGAGGACATGATCCGCGCCAACGATGCCGGCTATTTTCCTTATACGCCGGCTACGCAGCTCTTACGCGGCCTGCGCGCCTCGCTCGACCTGATCACCGGGGAAGGGCTGGACAACATCTTCGCCCGTCACCACCGCCTCGCTGAAGGCGTGCGCAAGGCGGTCGACGCCTGGGGCCTGAAACTCTGCGCCAAGGCGCCGAAATGGCATTCCGATACGGTCAGCGCCATCCTGGTTCCCGAAGGCATAGACAGCGGCGACGTCGTCAAGCGCGCCTACCAGAAATACCAGACGTCGCTCGGCGGCGGCCTCAACAAGGTGATGGGCAAGGTCTTCCGCATCGGCCATCTGGGCTGGCTGAACGAGGTGATGGTGCTGGCCTCGCTATCGGCAGCCGAGATGGCGCTGCTCGACTGCGGCGTGCGGCTGGCGCCCGGCTCCGGCGTCGGCGCCGCCATCCAGCATTTCCGCGCCTCGGCCGCCGTGCCGGTCGCCGAAGCCGCTTGAGAGGTAGCCGACGATGAGCCACACCATCAACCATCTGAAGAAACTGAGGCTGCAGCGCAGCGAGCTGGCGGTTCCCGGCTCCAGCCCGGAGATGATCGACAAGGCGGCCAACAGTGCCGCCGACTTCATCTTCCTCGACATCGAGGACGCGGTCGCGCCGCCCGACAAGGAGCGCGCCCGCAAGAACATCATCCAGGCGCTCAACGACATCGACTGGCGCGCCAAGGGCAAGACTGTCTCGGTGCGCATCAACGGCCTCGACACCCATTACATGTATCGCGACGTGGTCGACGTCATGGAACAGGCCGGCGACCGGCTGGACACGATTTTGGTGCCGAAGGTCGGCGTGCCGGCCGATCTCTATATGGTCGAGGCCATGGTCAACCAGATCGAGATGGCCAAGGGGTTCAAGACCCGCGTCGGCCTCGAAGCGCTGATCGAGACAGCGCTCGGCATGGCCAATGTCGAGGCGATTGCCGCGACCCCCGGCCGGCTGGAAGCCATGCATTTCGGCGTCGCCGACTATGCGGCAAGCTGCAAGGCGCGCACCGTCAACATTGGCGGGCTGAACCCCGACTACCCCGGCGACCAATGGCATTTCGCTTTGTCGCGCATGACCGTCGCCTGCCGCGCCTACGGCTTGCGCGCCATTGACGGGCCGTTCGGCGACTTCTCCGATCCCGAGGGCTACATCGCCGGCGCCAGGCGCGCCGCCGCACTCGGCATCGAAGGCAAATGGGCGATCCATCCCTCGCAGATCGCTCTCGCCAATGACGTCTTCTCGCCGCCGGAAAAAGAGGTCACCCGCGCCAGGCGCATCCTCGAAGTCCTGAAGGAGGCGGAGGCGCAGGGCAAGGGAGCGGCAGCCCTCGACGGCAAGATGATCGACGCCGCGTCGGAGCGCATGGCCCGCAATGTTCTGGTGGTCAACGAAGCCATCGAGCGCGCCGGCCAAGCGCGCGTCGCCACGCACTGACTGTTTTTGGGAGGACAAAATGGACATTCACGAATATCAGGCCAAGGAACTCTTGGCGCGCCACGGCGTGCATGTGCCGCGCGGCGGGCTGGCCTACAGCCCCGAGCAGGCAACTTACCGGGCGCGCGAGATCGGCGGCGCCAAATGGGTGCTGAAGGCGCAGGTGCATTCCGGCGCGCGCGGCAAGGCCGGCGGCATCAAGCTGTGCGCCAATGACGAGGAAATCTCCAATGCCGCCGAAGCCATGCTCGGCCGTAAGCTGGTGACCCAGCAGACCGGCCCGCGCGGCAAGCTGATTTCGCGCCTCTACCTCGAGGAAGCCGTCGACATCGCGCAGGAACTCTATGTCGGCTTCGTCCTCGACCGCAAGGAAGAGCGCGTCATGATCGTGGCCTCGGCCGCCGGCGGCATGGAGATCGAGGACATCGTCGAAAAGGCGCCCAATTCCATCCTGCGCACATCGGTCGATCCCGGCGTCGGCATGCAGCGTTTTCAGGCGCGCGAAATCGCCTTCGGGCTCGGCCTCGATCACAATCTGATCGGCAAGGCGACCGAAACCATCTTCAGTTGCTACCAGGTGTTCCGCGACTACGACGCCTCGATGCTGGAGATCAATCCGCTGGTGGTGACCCGCGACGGCAATCTGATCGCGCTCGACGCAAAAATGTCGTTCGACGAGAACGCGCTGTTCCGCCGGCCGGAAATCTCCGAGCTGCGCGACAAGAGCCAGGAAGACCCGCGCGAAACCTTCGCCAGCGACCGAGGCCTCTCCTATGTCGGCCTCGACGGCAATATAGGCTGCATCATCAATGGCGCCGGCCTCGCCATGGCGACCATGGACATGATCAAGATCGCCGGCGGCGAGCCGGCCAACTTCCTCGACATCGGCGGCGGCGCCTCGCCCGAACGGGTGGCGAAATCCTTCCGCGCCGTGCTCGGCGACAAGAATGTCGAGACCATTCTGGTCAACATCTTCGCCGGCATCAACCGCTGCGACTGGGTCGCCGAAGGCGTCATCAAGGCGATCCGCGAGGTCGGCGTCAACGTGCCGCTGGTGGTCAGGCTTTCCGGCACCAGGGCCGAGGAAGGACGCCGCATCCTGGCCGATTCCGGCGAGGCGGTGATCGTTGCCGACACGCTGGCCGAAGCCGCCGAAAAAGCCGTCGCCGCCTGGCGCGCGGCCACCAAGAAAAAAGCAGCCTGAGGGAGGTCGAGACAATGGCAATTCTGCTCAACCGCAGCACCCGCGTGATCGTGCAAGGGTTCACCGGCAAGATCGGCAGTTTTCATGCCGACGACATGAAGCGCTACGGCACCAAGCTTGTCGGCGGCGTCACCCCCGGCAAGGGCGGCCAGAAGCATCTTGGCCTGCCGGTCTTCAACACGGTCAAGGGCGCGGTGCGCGAAACCCGCGCCGAGGCAAGCATCGTCTTCGTGCCGCCGCCTTTTGCCGCCGATTCGATCATGGAAGCGGCGGACGCCGGCATAAAACTCTGCGTCTGCATCACCGACGGCATCCCCTCGCAGGACATGATGCAGGTCAAGCGCTACATGCTGCGCTACCGCTACGAAGACCGCATGCGGCTGATCGGCCCGAACTGCGCCGGCGTCATCACGCCGGGACAGGCGCTGATGGGCATCATGCCTGGCAGCATCTATCTGCCGGGCCGCGTCGGAATTGTCGGCCGCTCCGGCACGCTCGGCTACGAGGCCGCGTCGCAGATGAAGGCGCTCGGCATCGGCGTGTCGACCAGCGTCGGCATCGGCGGCGATCCGATCAACGGCTCCTCTTTCAAGGACATGCTGAAGCTGTTCGAACAGGACGACGAGACCGACGCCGTTGTCATGATCGGCGAGATCGGCGGGCCGCAGGAAGCCGAAGCCGCGATCTGGGCGCGCGACAATATGAGGAAGCCGCTGATTGCCTACATCGCCGGCCTTTCCGCTCCGAAAGGCCGCCGCATGGGCCACGCCGGCGCCATCATCTCGGCCTTCGGCGAGTCGGCACAGGAAAAGGTGGAGATCTTGAAAGACGCAGGCGTCGTCATCGTGCCGACGCCCTCCTCCTTCGGCGAGGTGGTGGCCGACACGCTGTCGCGGATGAAGAAGGCCGCCTGAACGGCGGCCCTCCAAGTTCGACCGCGCCTCAGGCGGCTAGAGTTCAGACCGCCCAGACCTCAGGCGGCCTTGTCGGTCGCGGGCTTCGCAACCTTGGTGCGGGTAACGCTGCGGCGGCCGTCGACGCTGACCGGAACGTCGCCGTCGACCGTGGCGCGACGCACGACCCGGTGTTGATCGCCATAGTCGTTGACTGCGTAGTGCTGGGTGGCCCGGTTATCCCAGATCGCCACATCGCCGGCTTTCCAGCGCCAGCGGACGGTGTTCTCCGGCGCGGTGACATAGGACTGGAACACCTCGTAGAGCCGCGCTGAATCGCTTTTGGAAAGACCGACCAGCCTTTGCACGAAATTGCCGAGCAAAAGCGAGCGCTCGCCTGTTTCGGGATGGACGCGGACAACGGGATGCTCGGTCTCGTAGACCGTCGAGGTGAAGACCTCCTCAAAATGCTTCTTTTCCGCGGCGCTCGCGCGCGGCCGCACGGCGGCGTAATCGTAGGCATTGCTGTGAACTGCCCAGAGATTGTCCGCCAGCAACTTCAGCGGTGCGGGCAGGTCCTGGTAGGCCGCGGCGGTGTTCGACCAGATGGTGTCGCCGCCTGCCGGCGGTATGACGACGCCGCGAAGAACGGAGAATTTCGGATAGGCGTCAACGAAGGTGACGTCGGTGTGCCACTGATCGGCGCGACCGCCGCCACGGCTCGAATCGAGCTCGAGAATGGACGCCGTTCCCCTGACGGGACCCTGGGTCGGATGCGGCACGAGGTCGCCGAGACGATGCGCGAAGCGCTCCTGCTCGGCATCGTCGAGATGGGCCTGGTCGCGGAAGAAGACGACCTTGTGCCGCAGAAGGATCTGGTTGATAGCCGCTATGGTCTGCTGCGGCAGATCGCCGGAAAGCCGTATGTTCCTGATTTCAGCGCCGACACGCCCCGTAAGCGGGACAATATCGGCTTCCGGAATGGTCTGCTCTACGGGTGCAAGTTTGGGCATGGAAAACCTCTATCCTCTGGACTGCGGGCTGCTGGCAATGCTCCGCCGTTACCGGCCGCACAGCGATCGGCGGAGCCCCTTTCGCAGGGAGCTGTCTTGCTTGCTACGAAAGCGCTGATCGCAACGCAGGAGGGCGAAGGCCGCTAGGACTTTGCGAGCAGTACCGAGACCCCATTCAAAACGTAATTCTACAAATTCCATAGAAAAAGTGTTTCAAAGTTCGGCGACTCGGGGAAAAATGACTTCTGCACAAGCTCGTTCTCCGAGATGGCGGCGGCGTGGAGCGCGCAGGCGTATCCAGACTGTGCCGGGTTTGCTGGGGAGGACGATGGGGAAGCGTCCCAACAAGGCAGGAAGCCGTTTCCGGGCAAATGAGCTGCACTGATGGCGATGCATCCACCATCGGGACCTAGGAGCGCGCGGCGGCTGCCGCAAGCAGCAGGACGTCGCAACCTGATCTCATTAGGATTTAGGCGATTCCGATCGCGATGGGTCGAATTTTGGTGCGGTCGAGAAGACTCGAACTTCCACGGGTTGCCCCACAGCGACCTCAACGCTGCGCGTCTACCAATTCCGCCACGACCGCCCGTGGTAGGAGCCGGAACGAACCGGCTCGCGGCGTGTAGCAAATCGTTTCCGGCGAAACAAGGGCGCGGCGCGCAATAATCGCCGGGAATTGGCATAACGGCCTCTACAGCGCCGCGCGTCCTGTTGGACGCGCAAAGGACGCTGTAGCACTTTGATTTGGCGCATGATCCTTTCCGAAGATCGTTCCGATCTTCGGGGTCATGCGCGAAGGCCGAAATGCGGGGCGAACTGGACGTTTCAGCCAATTGCCGCCATATGGAAGGGCAAATGCATTCCGCCCCAGGCCTGAAGCGGTTTTGGAAGCCGGCGTGCATTAAGCGAAAAACGAAAAGCCATGACAGAACGCAGCCAGATCGCCACGTCGTTCCTGCCCTTGCCCGGCTCAGCACCGGTCGAATGGCGCATCGAGCCTGGCCTGACCGGCTACACCGATGCGCTTGCCCTGATGGAAGCACGTGCCGAGGCGATCCGCACTGGTGCCGCCGCCGAGCTGGTCTGGCTGGTCGAGCACCCGCCGCTTTACACCGCCGGCACCAGCGCTCGTATCGAAGACCTGATCGACCCCGACCGTTTCCCGGTCTTCGCGGCCGGACGCGGCGGCGAATATACCTATCATGGGCCGGGCCAGCGGGTCGCCTACGTCATGCTCGACCTGAAGCGCCGGCGCGAGGACGTGCGCGCCTTCGTCGCCGCGCTCGAACAATGGATCATCGGCACGCTCGCCGCCTTCAACGTGCGCGGCGAACGCCGCGAGGACCGCGTCGGCGTCTGGGTGGTGCGGCCCGATCGTCCCTCCCTGCCCGACGGCTCGCCGGCCGAAGACAAGATCGCGGCCATCGGCATCCGGCTACGGCGCTGGGTGAGCTTTCATGGCATTGCCGTCAATGTCGAGCCGGATCTCGGCCATTTCAGCGGCATCGTGCCCTGCGGCGTGCCGGACCACGGCGTCACCAGCCTTGTCGATCTCGGCCTGCCCGTGACCATGGCCGATTTCGACCTGGCGCTGAAATCCGCCTTCGAGGATGTTTTTGGGGCAGCCGAGGCTATTTCTGCCGAACCAGCGCGCAAGGCCGGCTGAAACCGCTCGATCAAACGCTCAGAGAAGCTTTGCCGAGGCCCACAGCAGGCCGTAACCATGAATGGCGAAGACGGCCAATAGCGCGCCAGCCATGGCGAAACGGTCGAAGGTGCGGATCGGCTTCAGTTCGTGGCGCGGCTTTACTCCGCTGCCCACGGTCAGCAGGCTGAGAATGGCAAAGACCGCACCTGCCACCAGCAGAAAGCCTTGGGAAAAACCAGCGAACCAGCCCACCGTCAGCAAAGCCGAAAGCAAACAGAACGAAGCCAGCGCCAGCGCGATCGGGCCCGGGCAGATCTGGCGCAGCACCTGGCCGCCGTCGAATTTCCACACCGGCACCAGATTGGCGATGTTGAACAGCGCGGCAAAGCCGGCGAGCGTCGCCAGAAGGGCGGCGGCCAGCCGATGCCCCTCGCTGGACGCGAAGCCGCTGGTGACGATCAGCAGCGGCACCAGGAAAGCGGAAAAGCCGGCGCCCATCAGCGCCACGAAGGCGACCTCGAAGCGGCTGTCATAGGGCCGGCCGCCAATGGCGATGCCACCGAGCAGCGGGATGAAGATCATCCGCGCCTTGCGATGACCGGTGAGCCGGAAGGCCGCCATATGGCCGAGTTCGTGCAGCGCGACCACCGAGGTCAGGATCGCGGCCAGCGCAAAGCCACCGGGATTGAGCCCGAAGAACGGCCACAGGATGAAGGCCGACAGAATGGCAAAGCCGACCTGGCTCAGCGGATGCTCGAACCAGCCGCCCTTGCGATACTGTCCGGTCCTCGCCCAGATCTGCAGCTTGCCGAGCTCGCGGCGCATGGCGAAGTAGCGGAACACCAGGAAGGCGACGCCGCGATAGCGGTCGGTCTGGCTGAGCGTCACGCGCGTGGCAGCACCTTCCGAAACGAGTTCGGTGGTCTCGTAAAAATCCTTCCAGAACGAAGCATCGAGCGCGGTATCCTCGATGACGCGCATGGAAAACCGACTGCCTTCGACGACGTCTTCGAAGCGCGACCTGCGCTCGATCGGTTGGCCGTCGCGGCCTTCCCAGGACAGCATGATGCGGGTCGTGCCCTGCTCGACCAACGGCTCGGCCGAGAGAATCTCGCCGGACCAGCCGGCGTCGCTGCCGAGCGGCCACAGCGCCTGCCAGAGGCGCTGCCGGTCCATGGCAACCACGCGGCTGAGCCTCACCGTACGCAAACCGAGCGGCGCGGTCATCAAAAGGAAAATCAGTCCGAGATTGCCGGCCACGAGAAGGGCCGTGATGATCGGCGACACTTGGGCGTTTGCTCCCTGTCTTGACAGGGCACCCTAGCGTCATGGCGGCAAGAAAGGCTTAACAACACAACGCCCTCCTGCCCGCCTCAAAACACTGCGGCGAACCGCAGACTGATCACATGGCGCCGATCCAGACCGCCATGGAAACGAGAAACGCACTCATGGACACCAACGAAACGACGTCCTGAACAAGATCGCTCATTACTCTCTCCTGTTGTTGCTATGTTCATATTTTGTTCTAATTTTGTTCGAATGTCAACGACCGGAAAGCGGCATGCCGACGAATCCTGACAGCCGGTTTGGGCAAGGTTAAGAAAGCGTTGATATGATCAGGTGCGGGATCATGCGGTGGAGGATATCCCCTGCTTCAGGTCGCGAGTTGCTCGCGAATGTCGGCGCTGCCCCTCACCTGCCTGCCGGCATCCTCTCCCCGTATAGTGACGGGGAGAGGGGTCGCTCTCATCGACGATTTCGCCAATCGCCGGCGTTGCAAGATTAAGCGCCGAGGGCGCGGCAGGCCAGTTTCTCCCCGTCACTATACGGGGAGAAATGTCCGGCAGGACAATGAGGGGCGGCGCTGCCTTCGGCAATCTTGCTTGCTCTGAAGGACCTCGCCAAGGAGGCGATCATCCGCAGGCCTCCTGAGCCATTGCCATACCCTAAAGCGGGACGACCTTACCCTCGTGCAGCGTCACCCGCCGATCCATGCGCGAGGCCAGTTCGTGATTGTGGGTGGCGATCAGCGCGGCAAGGCCGGACTGCCTGACCAGCGCGCCCAGCGCCTCGAAGACATAGGACGCGGTGACCGGGTCGAGATTGCCGGTCGGCTCGTCGGCCAAAAGCAGCAATGGGGCATTGGCGACGGCACGGGCAATGGCGACGCGCTGCTGCTCGCCGCCCGACAATTCGGACGGCCGGTGCGACGCGCGCTTGCCGATCTGCATATAGTCGAGCAGCTGTGCCGCGCGCTCCGAGGCTTCCTTGCGCGAGAGCCCCTTGATCAGCTGCGGCATCATGATGTTTTCGAGTGCCGAAAATTCCGGCAGCAAATGGTGGAACTGATAGACGAAGCCGACATCGTTGCGGCGGATCGCGGTGCGTTCGTCATCGGACAGCCGTCCGCAGGCGCGGCCGGCCAAAATGACGTCGCCGGCGTCGGGGCGCTCGAGCAGGCCCGCAGTGTGCAAGAGCGTCGACTTGCCGGTGCCCGATGGCGCCACCAGCGCCACCATCTCACCGCGCTTCAGCGAAAAATCGGCGCCGTTCAAAATGGTGAGCTTGCGCGGCCCCTGGATATAGTGCCGCTCGACGCTCTTCAGCTCGATAATGATCTCGGACTTCATTCGTATCTCAAGGCCTCGACCGGATCGAGACGGGCGGCCCGCCACGCCGGAAACACGGTTGCCAGGAAGGACAGGCCGAGCGCCATCAGGATGACATAGATAGTCTCGCGCGGGTCCATCTTTGCCGGCAGCTGGCTGAGGAAATAGAGCTCCGGATTGAACAGCACCTTGCCGGTCATCCAGGAGAAGAACTGGCGGATGGATTCGATGTTGGTGCAGATCAGCACCCCGAGCAGCACGCCGGCGAGCGTGCCGGTGACGCCGATCGCCGCACCCGTCATCAGGAAGATGCGCAGGATGGCGCCCCGCGATGCGCCCATCGTGCGCAGGATGGCGATGTCGTGGCCCTTGTCCTTCACCAGCATGATCAGGCCGGAGATGATGTTGAGCGCCGCCACCAGCACGATCAGCGTCAGGATCATGAACATGACGTTGCGCTCGACCTGAAGTGCCGAAAAGAACGTCTCGTTGCGCTGGCGCCAGTCGACCATGTCGATCGGCCGTTGCGCCGCCGCATCGACCAGCGGTTTCAGCGCGTCGACATCGTCGGGATTGTCGACATAGATCTCGATCGTCTGCGCCCTGCCGTCCATGTTGAAATAGAGCTGTGCCTCCGAAAACGGCATGTAGACGATGGAGCTGTCATATTCCGACATGCCGACTTCGAAGATCGCCGCCACCTTGTAGCCCTTCATCCGCGGCGTCGTGCCCATCGGCGTCACATCGCCGTCCGGCGAGATCAGCGTGATGGTGTCGCCAAGCACGAGGCCGAGATTCTCGGCCATGCGCTTGCCGATGGCGACGCCCTCGCCCGAGTCGAAATCGGCGAGCGAACCCTGCTTGACGTTGTTGGCGACGATCGCGATCTTGCCGAGGTCTTCGGCGCGTATGCCGCGCACCAGCGCGCCCATGCCGCCGCCGACATTGCCTTGCGCGAGCACCTGGCCGTCGATCAGCGGAATGGCGTATTTGACGCCGGCCACCCCGTTGATACGGGCGGCAACCTGCGCATAGTCCTCAAGCGGCGAATCCAGCGGCTGGACGATCAGATGGCCGTTGACGCCGAGGATGCGGGTCAGAAGCTCAGCCCGGAACCCGTTCATCACCGCCATGACGACGATCAGCGTCGCGACGCCCAGCATGATGCCGAGGAAAGAAATCGAGGCGATGACTGAGATCACCGTCTCCTTGCGGCGCGAGCGCAGGTAGCGCCAGGCGACCATGCGTTCGAACATGGAAAACGGGCCAGCGACCGGAGACTTGGCAACCGGCGACTTGGCGACCGAAGGCTTCGTTGCCGCGGCTTCGCTCATGCGATTGCACCGAAGCGTTTCCTGGCCTCCGCGACCGGCAGCGTTTCGCGCTCGCCGGTCCGGCGGTTCTTGATCTCGATCTCGCCGGCGGCAACGCCGCGCGGTCCGACGATCACCTGCCAGGGCAGGCCGATCAGATCGGCGGTGGCGAACTTGCCGCCCGGACGCTGGTCGGTGTCGTCGTAGAGCACGTCCTTGCCGGCGCCGGTGAAGGCGGAATAGAGCTCGCCGCAGACGCGGTCGCAGTCGGCGTCGCCCACCTTCATGTTGATCAGGCCGATGTCGAACGGCGCGACCGCATCCGGCCAGATGATGCCGTTGTCGTCATGGCTGGCCTCGATGATCGCCGCCACCAGGCGCGATGGGCCGATGCCGTAGGAGCCGCCGGAGACGAAATGATCCTTGCCGTCGGGCCCGGTCACCTTGGCGCCCATCGGCTTCGAATATTTGTCTCCGAAATGGAAGATGTGGCCGACCTCGATGCCGCGCGCCGAGACCCGGTCCGCTTCGCCGAGCTTGTCCCAGGCCGCCTCGTCATGCATCTCGTCGGTGGCGGCATAGGGCGTCGTCCATGTCTTGACGATGTCGGCGATCTCGCCGTCATTGGCAAAGTCGGTGTTTTCGCCGGGAACCTGGAGCGACAGATATTCGCGGTCGCAATAGACCTGGCTCTCGCCGGTGTCGGCAAGGATGATGAATTCATGGCTGAGGTCGCCGCCGATCGGCCCTGTGTCGGCCCGCATCGGAATGGCCTGCAGGCCCATGCGTGTGAAGGTCCGCAGATACGAGACGAACATCCTGTTATAGGCTGCCTTGGCGCCCTCGAAATCGAGGTCGAACGAATAGGCGTCCTTCATCAGGAATTCGCGCGAGCGCATGACGCCGAAGCGCGGCCGCACCTCGTCACGGAACTTCCATTGGATGTGGTAGAGGTTGAGCGGCAAATCCTTGTAGGACTTGACGTAGGCGCGCACGATCTCGGTAACCACTTCCTCATTGGTCGGACCGTAGAGCATGTCGCGGTCCTGCCGGTCCTTGATGCGCAGCATTTCCTTGCCATAGTCGTCATAGCGGCCGCTTTCGCGCCACAGATCGGCCGACTGGATGGTCGGCATCAGGATTTCCAGCGCGCCTGCGCGGTTCTGTTCCTCGCGGATGATGCGGCAGACCTTGTCCAGAACCAGCTTGCCCAGCGGCAGCCAGGAAAAGCTGCCCTGCCCCTGCTGGCGGATCATGCCGGCACGCAGCATCAGCCGGTGCGAGACGATCTCGGCCTCGCGCGGATTTTCTTTCAGGATGGGCAGGAAAAACTGCGACAAACGCATGGACAGGTCCGTGAGAGAGGAGGCTGCACCGGAATCGGCGCGGCTGGCTTGCTTGCCCCGGCTTCATAGCTATTTCGTGACGGAATGGAAACCCGACCCGCCGCATCGGCCCGAAATCGCAAAAATCGATTCTTCTTCCAAAGATCTTCGAACCGAAAACGATAATTGCTCAGGTGCAAAGTGATGGCTTGGCTGCAAAGTGCTGACACCGCCTTGCGCGTCTGAGCGACGCAGGGCACCTGGCCACATTAATGCGGCAGCCCCGGTGTTGTTCGTTTCGCAAGCAAAGCCTGCCGCACTATTGTGCACTGCAGCACAGATTGCCCGTTTGCGGGCAAAATTCTGCGTGACAATTTCATCGGGGTTAGGCTAGTGTGCCCCGATAACCGAGAGGGTAGAGAAAAATCTGCTCTCCTACGCGGTCAAAGTCTTGGGAGGATGCGATCTAGGCGCGGTTACTCGCTGCCGCCGGAAACCGGAAAACAGATCGGAACGCGTTTAAATTGCAAGGCCTTGTGCCTTGCATTTTTTTTGCGCAATCATCTGGTTAGATCTGCACATTCCCAAATCACATGAGCTTTCGCCGGCGTGATCTCGCCGCGATTCTATCAGGAATGGCTATGCTTGCGTGCGGGGTTGCTAACCTCAGCCCGAGTGCGCCGAAACTGGAGTTCGATGCTCCGAAAATAGGCACAAACAGCAGCATGCCGCCGCCCGATTTCGTCGGCGGGAAAAGGTTTTAGTTAGCCGGTACCTGGCTGGCTTCGGGGATGATGTGCGGGACTTCGTCGAGGCTGTAACCCAGCCCGTGCGTCAGGCCGTAGAAAATGCCCATGACGACAGCCGTGACAATGGTGGTGCGGATCACGGCGCGCAGCATATGCGGCCCGCGCGGGGCGCTGGCAACCGTGCCCAGCGTCACGTCGTGATCGTCATCCTGCGTACGCACGCTGAACGGCAGCACGATGAACAGCATCAGCCACCATGTGATGAAGAACAGCGCGGCAAATGAAATCCAGCTCATGCCTGCTCCAGTTCGACCAGCGTGCCGAAGAAATCCTTGGGATGCAGGAACAGCACCGGTTTGCCGTGGGCGCCGGTTTTGGGATTGCCGTCGCCCAGCACGCGGGCGCCGCTCGCCTTGAGATGATCGCGCGCGGCAAGAATATCGTCGACCTCATAGCAGACATGATGCATGCCGCCCGAGGGGTTCTTCGCCAGGAAAGCCGCGATCGGCGAGCCGTCGCCAAGCGGCTCCAGCAGTTCGATCTTGGTGTTGCCGACATCGACGAACACCACCGTCACGCCGTGCTCCGGCAGTGCCAGCGGCGCGGTGACCTTCGCGCCAAGTGTATCACGATAAGCGGTAATCGCCGCGGCCAGATCCGGCACGGCAAGCGCGACATGGTTCAGGCGTCCCAGCATGAAACCTCCAGCTTCGATGCTGGCGTCTTACGTCAAATCGGCCGACATCAATAGTCTTTGCCAAGGCGCGCAAGGTCGCACTTGGGTGAACCGCCGCCCTGTTCCAATCGATGTCTGCGAAGTACAAACGGCAATGCCCGATATCCGCCCCCGCGTTTTCAGCTTCGATCTTGGCTCGTTCAAGGTTGCCGCCCTGCTCGACGCCGTCGATCTCCGCGACAATCTCGCCACGGCTTTCGCCCCCGGACAATCGCCAGCCGCCGTACAGCAACTCGCCGTCTCGAACTCCATCGATCCCAACCGCTACGAGCATTGCTTCATCCCGACACTGGTCGACACCGGTGCCGAAAAGATCCTGTTCGACACCGGATTCGGCGATGCCGACAGCTCACTCCTGGAATGCCTGCAAGACGTTGGGCTCGAACCCGCCGACATCGATTTGGTGGTCATCACGCATGGCCACCCCGACCACATCGGGGGCCTCGTCCACAATGGCGAAGCCGTCTTCAGCCGGGCGCGCTACGTGTTCGGTGCGGCAGAATTCGTCTTCTGGACCGAGGCCGATACGGTGCGCGAAGCCAGGCTGAGCAATCGCGATCTGTTTCTGCGTGTCTGCGCCGGCCTTGCCGACCGCGCGACCTTCGTAGCACCCGGAGACGAGGTCGTGCCGGGCATCACCGCCATCGACGCCGCCGGCCATTCGCCGGGACTGCTGGCGTTCCACGTCGAAAGCGACGGACAGCAATTGCTCGTCTGGTCGGACGCCTTCCTGCACTCTGTCGTGTCGATCCAGCGCCCTGACTGGCATGCCGACCTCGACGACGAGAAGGAGCAGGCCGTCGAGACCCGCAAGCGCCTGTTGAAAATGGCCGCCGACCACCGGCTGCTTGTCGCCGGCTATCATATGCCGTTTCCGGGTCTCGGGCACATCGAGCAGGTGGACGGGACGTTTCGCTGGCTTCCCGCCACCAGCTGAACTCCAGCGGATGGCGTCGCCCTAGGACCAATCGACATTCAGGATTCAAAATCGCGTTGATGCATGATTCATAGGCTTCCAGATTCGATCTGGAGAGCGATGGATGGCACGGCGATATGAACTGAGCAGCGCGCAGTGGCAGCGTATCGAAGGGCTGTTGCCAGGAAAGG
>NZ_JBWLUX010000024.1:0-143258 GCF_057784315.1 Mesorhizobium sp. CNPSo 4684
GTGACGAAGGCGAAGATCCCAAGCTCTCCCGCGGCTGTAACCTCAGGTGGTACGGGCGACTTCGCCAAGCCAAGGTCCGGGCGGCCGCCCGGACCTTGGCTCAATCGCTTCAATCCCACGAAATCTCTCTCGTGTAGATACAAGGTGGCCCGAAGGGCCGGATGAGGGGCGGCGCCGACGTCAGTGACTGGCTTTGCTGCTGCGGTCTGTCCAAGGCGATAACCTCGAAACTCCGCGCTGCCCCTCACCTGCCTGCCGGCATCCTCTCCCCGTAAACGGGGCGAGGAGGGCTAATCTCACTCCGCCGGCTCTACATTGGTATAGGCAGCTTCCTCGAGTTCGCGCTTCAGCCTCGCTTCCTCATGCGTCTTCGGCGTGACGAAGCGGCCGAGCAGGAGGTAGGCGACCGGGGTCAGGAACAGCGTTGAGACCGTGGCGAGGCCCAGCCCGCCGACGATCACCCAGCCAAGCGCGATGCGTGCCTCGGCACCGGCGCCGGCGGCCAGCACCAGCGGCACGCCGCCGAGGATGGTGCAGATCATCGTCATCATCACCGGCCGCAGGCGGATGATTGAAGCCTGCTCGATCGCCTCGCGCACACCCAGTCCACGGTCGCGCAGCTGGTTGGCGAATTCGACGATGAGGATGCCGTTCTTGGCCATGACGCCGACCAAAAGCACCAGGCCGATCTGGCTGTAGGCGTTGAGGCTGGTGCCTGACAAAAGCAACGCAAAGATCGCGCAGGCGAGGCCGAGCGGCACCGTCGCCATGATGATGACGGCGCTGACAAAGCTTTCGAATTGGGCAGCAAGCACCAGCAGGATGATGACCAGCGCGAAACCGAAGATGGTGACCATGGCGCTGTTGGTTTCGCCGAGCGTCGCGGCTTCCGCCAGTGGCAGGATGCGGCTGCCCGGCGGCAGAAGCGGCGTGGCGATCTGCTCGGCGACACCGAGCGCATCGCCGAGTGCGAAATTGCCGTTCAGATTGGAGGTGATCGCCACCGAAGGCTGCTGCTGTTCGCGGGTCAGCGACGGCGGCACGGCGCGCTCGGTCAGCGTGGCGATGGTCGACATCGGCACGAAGCGGCCGTCGGCGGTTTTCAGGAAGATGTTTTCCAGATCGGTCGGATCGTTGATCGGGTTGGTGGTCGAAACCAGCTTCACGCGATAGCTGCGGTCGGCGATATAGACGTCGACGACATCGTTGCCGTCGAGCATCGCCTGCAGCGTGTTGGCAAGCCCGGTGATGTCGATGCCGAGATCGGAGGCGCGCTCGCGGTCGATGGCCACCGCCAGTTGCGGCTGCGTCGGGTCGACGGAAAGGCGCGGGTTCTGAAAGCGCGGGTCGGCTTGCATCTGCGCGATGATCTTTACCGCCGCGTCGCCCAGCGCCTTGCGGTCATTGCCGACCAGCGCGAATTGCAGGCCGTTGCCGGCGCCTCTGATGCCGAGGCTGTTGGCCTGCACCGGGAAGATGCGCACGGATGGCACCTGCCGGGTCAGCTGGGTAATCTCGGCCATGATTTCCTGCTGGCTGCGCGCGCGTTCGTCCCACGGCGCCAGTGTCATCACCATGAAGCCTGAGTTGTAGGCGCCGTTCTGGCCGGCGCTTTCGAAGGTTGAGACGATCTCGCCGGAATCGCGCAGCGGCTGGATCAGCCGCTCGATCTTCTGCATCTGCTGCGCGGTGTAATCGAGGCTGACGCCTTGCGGCGCGTTGATGCGCAGAAGCACGACGGCGCGGTCCTCGCTCGGCGTCAGCTCCTGGCGGATGGTGCCGAACAAGGTAAAGGCGGTGGCGGCGAACAGCACCGCGACCAGAAGCACGATCCAGGGCGCGCCGAGGCAGGCATGCAGGCCGCGCTTGTAGGCTGAATTCAGCGCGCCGCCGATGCGCGCGCCAATGCCATGGCCGCCTTCGTTGTGGAGCGATGCGCCGGTCAGCATGCGCGACGCCAGCATCGGACACAGCGTCAGCGCTACCACGCAGGAGAGCAGCACCGACATAGCGAGCACGAAGCCGAATTCGCGGAACAGGCCGCCGGTCTGTCCGGGCAGGAAGGAGATCGGCACGAAGACGGCGACCAGCGTCAATGTCGTGGCGATGACGGCAAAAAACACTTCCTGGGCGCCGAGCACTGCCGCCGCACGCGGTCCCATGCCTTCATTGCGCCGTCGCACGATGTTTTCCAAGACGACGATGGCGTCGTCGACGACGAGGCCCGTCGCCAGCACCAGCGCCAGCAAGGTCAGGATGTTGATCGAGAAGCCGGCGAGATAGATCGCGGCGATGGTGCCGATCATGGCGACCGGCATCGACAGACCGGGGATCAGCGTCGCGCGCCAATCGAGCAGGAAGATGTAGATGACGATCAGCACCATGGAGATCGACAGGCCGAGCGCGATCTCGACCTCGTGCACGGCGCCGTTGACGAAGACGGCGTCGTCGCTGGTGATCTTGATCGACATGCCCTTGGGCAAGTTCTCCTGCAGCGTGGCGACGGCCGCCTTCACGCCGGTGGAAATATCCAGCGTGTTCGATTCCGCCTGGCGGATGATGCCAAGGCCGATGCCTGTCTTGCCGTCGGAGCGCAATGAGGTCTGGCCGATGTCGGGGCCGAGCGTGACGGTGGCGACGTCGCGGATGCGCGTCGTGCCGCCGATGATGATGTTTTCGAACTCTTCCGGCGTCGTCACATCGGCTGTGGTGCGAACGATCAAGTCCTGGTTGGTGGTGGTAATCGAACCGGCCGGCGAATCGAAGGCCACAGAGCCAAGTGCCGCCCTCAAATCGGCGACGGTGAAGCCTAGGCTCGCCAGCTTGTTCTGGTCGACATCGATGCGGAAGATCTTGTCGCGATCGCCATAGACCTGGACGTCGGCGACGCCCGGAACGGCGGCCAGCTCGTCCTCGATCTGGTCCTGGACGATCACCGTCATGTCCTGCACCGACATGCTATCGGAGGTGACGGCCAGCCGCATCACCGGATCGGAGTTGGCGTCGGCCTTGACGATGCGCGGCGGATCGGCGGTGTCCGGCATCTGGTTGGCGACACGGCCGACGGCGTCGCGCACATCGGAGGCGGCGACGTTCAGATCGACGCCGTCATTGAACTCGATGGTGACGCGGCTCTGGCCGAAGGACGAGGTCGACGAGATCGACTTGACGCCGGAGACACGCGCGACCGCGCCCTCGATCGTGTCGGTCAGTTCACGGTCGACCGTTTCGGCGGCAGCACCTTCGAACGCCGTCGACACGGTGACGACGGCGCGGTCGACATCGGGCAGTTCGCGGATCTCGACGCCGTAGAAGGCGGCAAGGCCGGCAACCGCGATCAGCGTGTTGAGCACGAAGGCCATGACCGGCCTGCGGATGAAGAGCGCGGTGAAGCCGGTTTCGCTGACGGCGTTGGCGGTTGCGGTCATGAGCCTTCGGCGGCGTTGGCGGCGCGCTGGGCCTTGCCAGCTATGCGGACCTCGCCGCCTTCGCTGACGCTCTGGGTGCCTTCAGTGACCACCATGTCGCCATCCTCGATCTCGGCATCGATCAGCACGGTCTCGGTGTTGCGCTGGATGATGCGCACGGGAACGCGCCTGGCCTTGCCATCCTCGACCTGCCAGACATAGGCGCCGTCGGAGCCCCACAGGATCGCCAGCGGGCTGACCGCCGGATAGGTGTCGCCGGCAAAGCGCATGGTGATGCCGAACGACATGCCGGCGCGCAGCGAATCCGCAGGGTTGGCGATCGCCGCCTTGACCAGAAGGGTGCGGCTCTTTTCGTCGATATGGTTGTCGATGGCCGACACCGTGCCGGTATAGGCTTTGCTCGGATTGGCGATCGGTGTCGCCGTCAGCTGCGCGCCGACCTTGACGGCGGCGGCGAAGCGCTCGGGCACCAGGAACTCGACCAGGATGGAAGAGCGATCGTCGAGCGTGGCGATCGCCGACTGACTGGTCACGTAATTGCCGGCCGATATGGGCAGGATGCCGACCGTGCCGGCGATGGGTGCTACGATCGAGCGGCGCCGCAAGGCGAGTTCGGCATCGCTGAGCGCCAGTTTAGCGCCGGCAAGCACCACTTCGGCATCGGCGACGGCGACCGGTGTCGCGGCATTGGAGGCCCTCAGTGATTTCACCCGCTCGAGTTTGGCCTGGGCATCCTGCAAAGCGAGCTTGGCACGATCCTGCGCGATCACCTCGGTTTCGGAATCGAGGACGGCGATGATCTGCCCCTTGTCGACGCGGGTGCCGGACTGGACCAGAAATTCAACGAGCCGGCCTGAGCTGTAAGGGTTGACTGTCACCGAAGCGTTGGCGCGGCCTGTTCCGATCGCCTGCAAGCGATCGTTGATGGTTGCGGTGCCCGCCGGCAAGACAACGACATTTGCCAGCCGGCCGGCGGCGTTGCGGCCGCCTGCCTGTTTCGGCGTGTCGACCGCGCCGGTCGTGGCGGGTGCCGAGGCATAGGCCCAGTCGATGCCCCAGCGTGCCAGAACCTCCGGCGCGCCTGGAAAGAAGCGCGCCCAGGCGAGGACAGCCGCGACCAGGATCACAAGCGCAAAAACGATCTGTTTCCAGGCGGCCATCGGCACTCCGGTAGGCAAAATCGACCGGTTTCCCCAAGCAAAAAACGCGCAGCGACGCATCCGGCATGTGCGAAGCCACGGCAATATCATGGCTTTATGGCAATTCTGCCGCGGCCATGCACATTAAATCTGCGTAACGTTGCGCGCCTGAGGCCGGGATTGAGGCTGTCAGCGCAGTCCTTCCAGGTCGCGGATACGCTTGGCGCTGTCGGCCTCGAGCTGCCGGGTGACGGCGCCGATCAGTGTCTCGGCGACAACGAACAATGCCGCTGAGGAATCCCACGCTGACGGCACGGCGGTGCGTCCGGCGATGACATGGCGGGCGAAGCGGGCGATTGGCGACAGCCACTGGTCCGTGAACAGAATGATCTGCACCCCGCGCTGGTGCGCCGTCTCGGCAAAGCGCACCAGACTGTCCTGGTAGCGCCGTATGTCGAAGATCACCAGCACGTCGCGCTTGCCCATGTCGATCAGCCGGTCGCGCCAGATGCTTTCCTGGCCGGCAAGGTGGTAGACATCGGGCTGGATGATGGCGAGATGGGCGGCCATGTAGCGCGCCAGCGGATCGGTGAAGCGGCCGCCGATCAGGAAGGTCTTGCCGCGCCGCTCGGCAAGCCTGGCGGCGATGTCGGCAAGTTGCCTGTCGGAGAGATGCCGGAAGGTCTCGCGCATGTTGTCCAGCGTCGCTTCCAGCATCGGCGATATCGCACCGCTTGGGGACGCCGGGTTGAGCGTGCGCGATGCCGGCGACTGCAATTGCGCCGCCAGTTCGTCCTGCAGCGCCGACTGGAATTCGGGATAGTTCTGGAAGCCGAGCCGGGAAACAAAGCGCAGGATCGTCGGCGACGATACGCCGGCGGCGGCCGAGAATTCGGCGACCGTCTTCAGCCCGATCAATGGATAGTTGGCAATCAGCGTCTGCGCAGCCCGGCGCTCACCGGCCGGCATCGTGCCGATGCGGTCCGAGATCAGTTCGGCAATGCTGGAAATCATGGTTTTCCCCACCCTTGGCGATGTCTACACCGCTTCCCCGAAATCGCGTTTGACAAAGCCGGATAAACTGTATGAAATCATCCACAGGGACGCAATGAGGCAAAATACGTAACATAAGATACAGCGCTCCCCAGGGGACGGCAGTATGGAGAGAGCACGGCCCGCCGGCCTTGCATCGTCTGATACCGTAGGGGTGACGAATCCCGGCGGATTCAGCCCTTTTGTGCTGACCTGCGACCACGCTTCCAATTTTATGCCGGCCAAATTCGGCACGCTCGGCCTGCCCGCCGAAGATCTTTTCCGCCACATCGCCTGGGACCCGGGCGCGTTGCCTGTGGCCCGCCGCATGGCAGCCGCGCTCGATGCGACGCTCATCGAGACACGGATCTCGCGCTTAGTGATCGACTGCAACCGTCCGCTCGATGCGCCCGACCTGGTGCCGCCGGTCAGCGAGACGACGATCATTCCAGGCAATGCCGGCCTGTCGGACACGCAGCGCGCCGAGCGCATCGCTTTGTCGTGGCGACCGTTCCACGACACGATCGCAAACATCATTGACGATCGGCTGGCGCGCGGACAGGAAACGCGGCTGGTGTCGGTGCATTCCTTCACCCCGGTCTACAAGGGCAAGAACCGGCCCTGGCATATCGGCATCATCCATGATGACGATCGCAGGCTGGCGTCGCCGCTGATAGCGGCGCTGCAGCGTCTCTCCGGCGTCACCGTCGGCATCAACGAACCCTATTCGCCTGCCGACCGCGTCTATTTCACCCTCGAGCGCCATGCGCGCTCGCGCGGCCTGGCCTGCGCAATGATCGAAATCCGCAACGACGAAATTTCCGGCGAGACCGGGCAGCGGAAATGGGCGGATCTGCTCACCGGCATTTTTTCGAATCTGGAACCTGAGGAGGCCAAGGGTTCCAGACGACACGCAATGGGAAAGTCAGTTCAATCGGCCAGCTAGAAACAACAGGGGACGAAAATGGCAGGACCGGATACATCAGACCATGAGAGGTCGGAGGACGTAAAAACCCTTCATAGCATGGGCTATGCCCAGGAGCTGGCTCGCCGTATGAGCGGTTTCTCGAACTTCGCAATTTCCTTTTCGATCATTTGTATTCTGGCGGGCGGCATCACGTCCTTCCCGCTGGCCATGGCTACCGGCAGTGGCTTTGAGGCGACTGTCGGCTGGGTCATCGGCGGCGTCTTCGCACTTGTCGTGGCCGCGTCGCTTGGGCAGATTGGCTCGGCCTACCCAACCGCCGGCGGTCTCTACCACTGGTCGTCAATTCTTGGCGGCCGCGGCTGGGGCTGGGCCACGGCCTGGATCAACCTGCTCGGGCTGATCTTCGTCGTCGCCTCGGTCAATGTCGGTGTCTATGCTCTCTTCAAGGACCTTGTCTGGTCCGGCGTGTTCGGTCACGACGTATCGGCCTGGGGGTATCAGGAGCAGGTGATCGGCGTTGTGATCATCACCGTGACACAAGCGCTGATCAACCATTTCGGCATCAAGCTCACCACCATACTGACCGATTTCTCGGGCTACCTCATTCTGGTCGTCGCCGTCGTGTTGACCGCGATGTTCCTGATCTGGGGCGCAAGCTGGGATTTCTCGCGGCTCACCACCTTCGTCAACAATACCGGTGATCCAGGCGCCGGATACGTTCCCACCGCACGGACGGCACTGGTCGCCTTCCTGATCGGCCTGCTCTACCCACTCTACACGATCACCGGCTTCGACGCTTCGGCCCACACATCCGAAGAGACCCACAATGCCCGCGTGGCGGTGCCGCGCGGCATGATCCATTCGGTCCTGTGGTCGCTGGTGTTCGGCTTCGTCATGGCGGTGTCGTTCGTGCTGGCCAGCCCCGATCTGGCAGCAACGGCCAAGGATGGCGCCAATGCCTGGTTCAATCTCTTCAACAACCTGCCGGCACCGTTCTGGCTGAAGAGCATCATTGCCATCGCGATCGTGCTGGCGAACTTCATCTGCGCGCTCGCCGGACTGACGTCGACCTCGCGCATGATCTTTGCCTTTGCGCGTGACGGCGGCCTGCCCGGTTCGTCGGTGTGGAAAACCGTCAGCCCGACATGGCGTACGCCGGTGGCGGCGATCTGGCTCGGAGCGGTGCTCGCGGTCGCAGCGACATTGTACTCGCCGGCTTTCGCCGCACTGGCCGCCGGCTGCGCATTGTTCCTCTATGTGTCCTACGCCATGCCGGTGGCGGCTGGCCTGCTTGCGGAAGGCAAGACCTGGACCGAATTCGGCCCGTTCCGCCTTGGCATCTGGTCCAAGCCATTCGCCGTCATCACGGTGCTTGGCGTTCTGGTCCTGATGTATGCCGGCATCCAGCCGCCATTCGACATCCTGATCAACTATGCCATCGGCCTGATCATTCTGCTCGTGGTTCTGTGGTTCGGCATCGAGTCGCGCCGCTTCAAGGGCCCGCCGATCGGCGCCGATATTGCTCGCCGCGCGCTGGAGATCGCGGCTGCGGAAAAAGCCGTTGGCCAGACGGCGGGCTAACAGCAAGACTACATGCTCCGGCCGGCGCAAGCCGACCGGGGCAGGGCCGGCCAGCTAAGAACGCAAAGGGGACTTCAAATGGCAGCACCGGGTTATTCAGACGTCGACAAGGCGGAGGACGTAAAGCACCTCCACAGCATGGGCTATGCCCAGGAACTGGAGCGGCGGCTCAGCCGCTTCTCGAATTTCGCGGTTTCCTTTTCCATCATCTGCATCCTGTCGGGCGGCATCAATTCGCTGGCGCAGGCAACGTCGGGCGCCGGCGGCATCGGCATCGGCATCGGCTGGCTGGTCGGCTGCTTCGTCTCGCTGACCTTTGCGGTCGCCATGTCGCAGATCAGCTCGGCCTATCCGACGGCCGGCGGCCTCTATCACTGGGGTTCGATCCTCGGCAATCGCGGCACCGGCTGGGTGACGGCATGGCTCAATCTGCTCGGCCTGATCACCGTGCTCGGCGCCATCAATGTCGGCACCTGGACGTTCTTCATCGGCGCTTTTGGGCCGACGCTCGGCATCGAGGGCACGCTCACCAACCAGATGATTTTTCTGATTATCATCACCGGCGCCCAGGCGCTGATCAACCATCTCGGCATCAAGCTGACGGCGAAGCTGACCGACTTTTCGGGCTATCTGATCTTCTTCGGTTCGATCCTGATCGCGGTCGTCTGCCTGTTCTCCGCCGAGACCTGGGATTTCAGCCGGCTCTTCACCTTCCACAACTACTCGGGCGAAGCCGGTGCCAGCGTCTGGCCGTCCGTATCGAACGCCTGGGTGTTCGCGCTTGGCCTCCTGCTGCCGATCTATACGATCACCGGCTACGATGCTTCGGCGCACACTTCCGAGGAAACCATCAAGGCGGCCTCATCGGTGCCGCGTGCCATGGTCATGTCGGTCATCTGGTCGGCTCTGTTCGGCTACCTGTTCCTCGCTGCCTTCGTGCTGATGATCCCCAACATGGACGACGCCGCCAAGCAGGGCTGGAACGTGTTCTTCTGGGCTTTCGATCAGCGTGTCGGCACGGGGCTCAAGGAGTTCGTCTATCTCGTCGTGTTCATCGCCCAGCTGCTGTGCGGCCTCGCAACCGTCACCTCGGCTTCGCGCATGATCTTCGCCTTCTCGCGTGACGGCGGCCTGCCCGGCTCGGCGGCGCTCGCCAAGGTCAGCCCGACCTACCGCACGCCCGTGGCGGCGATCTGGACGGCATCGATCCTGTCGGTGCTGTTCGTCTGGGGATCGACGCTGGTTTCGGTTGCCGGCACCTCCGCCTACACCATCGTCGTGTCCTGCACCGTCATCTTCCTGTTCCTGTCCTTCACCGTGCCGATCGTGCTCGGCATGCTGGCCTGGGGAACGCCGAAATGGGACAAGATGGGGCCGTGGAATATGGGCCGCGGCATCTTCATGCTGTTCGGCGTTCTCTCGATCATCTCGATGATCCTGATCTTCGTCATCGGCATCCAGCCGCCGAACGACTGGGCGCTCTACATCACCGTCGGCTTCTTCATCCTGACGGCGATTATCTGGTTCGCTTTCGAACGCAATCGCTTCCAAGGCCCACCGCTCGGCGACATCATCGCGGCGCGCCAGGCAGCCATCAAGGCAGCCGAACAGGCGGTCGGCGAAACCGGCCACTGATACATCAGCCAAGGCCATGGCCGGCGTTCTGCCGGCCATGGTTTCGTTTACCCCTCTCAATCGACCAGCGCTGGAGTGCCAAAGGAATGGCCGGAATTTTTTCGTTCGATCAGTTGAAGAAAGCGGTCTCCAATGGCGAGATCGACACGGTGCTGGCCTGTATCGTCGACATGCAGGGCAGGCTCGCGGGAAAGCGTTTCCTGGCACAGTACTTCGTCGATTCCGCCCATGACGAGACACATGGCTGCAACTATCTGCTCGCCGCCGACATCGATATGGAGCCGGTGCCGGGCTACAAGGCGGCAAGCTGGTCGAAGGGCTATGGCGACTTCGTCATGAAGCCGGATCTGGCGACACTGCGGCGCCTTCCGTGGCTGGAAAAGACAGCACTCGTGATCTGCGACGTGCTCGACCACCACACCCATGACGACCTGCCGCATTCGCCGCGCGCCATCCTGAAGAAGCAGGTCAAGCGGCTGACGGAGCGCGGCTATATCGGCTACTTCGCCTCCGAGCTTGAATTCTATCTGTTCAACGAGACCTACGATTCCGCCCGCAAGAAGCACTGGCAGGGCCTCGACACCGCCTCGCCCTATATTGGCGACTACCAGATCGGCATCACCACCAAGGAAGAAGGCGTCATGCGCCGGCTTCGCAACGAGATGGAAGCGGCCGGCATCCCTATCGAGAATTCGAAGGGCGAATGGGGTCCGGGCCAGGAAGAGATCAATGTGCGCTATGCCGAGGCGCTCGACATGGCCGACCGCCACGTCATCCTGAAGAACGGCGCCAAGGAAATCGCCGAGTCCGAAGGCAAGTCGATTTCCTTCATGTCGAAGTACAATTACGGGCTCGCCGGCAATTCCAGCCACATCCACAATTCGCTGTGGAGCGCCGACGGCAAGACGCCGCTGTTCTTCGACAAAAAGGCGGACTGGACTTTGTCGACGCTCGGCCAGCAATGGGCGGCGGGGCAGCTGAAATACGCCAAGGAGTTCACCTGGTTCCTTGCGCCCTACATCAACTCCTACAAGCGTTTCCAGGCCGGCACCTTCGCGCCGACCAAGATCATGTGGAGCGAGGACAACCGCACCGCCGGCTTCCGCCTGTGCGGCGAGGGCACCAAGGGCATCCGCATGGAATGCCGCATCGGCGGCGCCGACCTGAACCCCTATCTCGCCTTTGCGGCGCTGATCGCCGCCGGCCTCGCCGGCATCGATGAGAAGCTGGAGCTGCAGAAGCCGTTCGTCGGCGATGCCTATCAGGCCTCGCGCCTGCCCGAGATTCCGAAGACGCTTCGGGACGCCACCGAGACGCTGGCCAAGTCGAAGATGCTGAAGCAGGCGCTCGGCGACGACGTGCTTGAACATTACGTCCACACCGCGAAGTGGGAGCAGTTCGAATACGACCGCCGCATTACGGATTGGGAACTGCACAGGGGGTTCGAGCGGTACTAGGGTAGCCTGCGAAACGTCGGCGCTGCCCCTCACCCTTACCCTCTCCCCGTGAAGAACGGGGAGAGGGGGCGTCGACGTTGGAGCTTTCCCTTCTCCCCGTCGCTATACTGGGAGAAGGTGCCGGCAGGCGGATGAGGGGCAGCGCAAAGCCAGATGATTTTCGATTTTAAAGAAGTGCGAGGACTTAAACGATGACCGAAACGGTCAAACTCAAATCCCCCATCGATGATTCGATCTATGCCGAGCGGCCGATCGCGACCGACCAGGCGATCAATGCCGCGGTCGAGCGCGCGAGAGCGGCGCAGGAGAAATGGGCGCTGACACCGATCGTCGAGCGCGGCAAGTATATGCTGGCGATGCTCGAAGCGCTGGTCGCCATGACCGACGAGATCGTGCCGGAGATCGCTTGGCAGATGGGCCGGCCGGTGCGCTATGGCGGCGAGTTCGGCGGCGTTAGGGAACGCACCAACTACATGGTCGAGATTGCTGAAGCTGCGCTGAAATCCGTGCCGGCTTCCAATCCGAAGGACGGCTTTCGCCGCTATGTGAAGAAGGATCCGCTCGGCGTCGTCATGGTGATCGCGCCGTGGAACTATCCTTATCTGACCGCGGTCAACACTATTGTGCCGGCGCTGATGGCCGGCAATACCGTCATCCTGAAGCATGCGGCGCAGACGCTGCTGGTCGGTGAACGTTTTCAGCAGGCCTTCGACAAGGTTGGCCTGCCAAAGGGTGTGTTCCAGAATGTCGTGCTCAACCACGCCCAGACGGAAAAACTGCTCGGTTCCGGCAAGATCGACCATGTCAATTTCACCGGCTCGGTAGGCGGTGGCCGCGCCATCGAGAAGGCGGCGGCAGGCACCTTCATGACACTCGGCCTCGAGCTCGGCGGCAAGGATCCGGCCTATGTGCTGCCCGACGCAAAGCTCGATCATGCGGTGGCCAATCTGGTCGACGGCGCCTTCTACAATTCCGGCCAGTGCTGCTGCGGCATCGAGCGCGTCTATGTGCATGAAAAGGTCTACGACCAGTTCGTCGAAGGCTTCATTGCCGAGACCAAGAACTATGTCGTCGGCAATCCGCTGGAGCAGGCGACGACAATGGGGCCGATGGCGCAGGCGCGCTTTGCCGACCTGATCCGCGAGCAGAAGGCCGAGGCGCTGCGCAAAGGCGCGCTAGCACATATCAATATGAAGGTGGCTAATGACCAAGCCGGCTCGCCCTACCTGGCGCCGGAAGTGCTGACCAGCGTCGACCACCAGATGAGCGTCATGCGCGAGGAAAGCTTTGGCCCGATCGTCGGTATCATGAAGGTGCGCAACGACGAGGAGGCGATCGCGCTGATGAACGACAGCCCCTACGGGCTGACGGCCTCGATCTGGACGCGCGACACTGAGCACGCCATCGCGATCGGCGACCGCGTCGAGACCGGCACCGTGTTCATGAACCGCTGCGACTATCTCGATCCGGCGCTGGTGTGGACCGGTGTCAAGGACACCGGCAAGGGCGTTGCCCTTTCGGCGCTCGGCTATGACAATCTGACCAGGCCGAAATCCTTCCATCTGCGTGAAGCCATCTGATTTTTGAAAGACAAGACATGTCCAAACTGATCTCCAAATGGAACTACCCGACCACAGTCCGCTTCGGCGCCGGGCGCATCAAGGAATTGCCCGAGGTGCTGGAAGCGACCGGCATCAAGCGGCCGCTGTTCGTCACCGATCCGGGGCTGGCCAAACTGCCGGTCGTCGCTTCGACGCTGAAAATCCTCGACGACGCCAAGGTGCCCTATGGCGTGTTTTCCGAGGTGAAGCCGAACCCGGTCGATTCCAACCTGACCGCCGGCATTGCCGTGTTCAAGAAAGGCAAGCATGACGGCGTCATCGCCTTCGGTGGCGGTTCGGCGCTCGATCTCGGCAAGCTGATCGCCTTCCAGGCCGGGCAGACGAGGCCCGTCTGGGATTTCGAGGATGTCGGCGACTGGTGGACGCGCGCCAATTCGGATGCCATCGCGCCAATCATCGCCGTGCCGACCACCGCAGGCACCGGCTCGGAAGTCGGCCGTGCCGGCGTCATCACCAATGAGGCGACGCACACCAAGAAGGTGATCTTCCATCCGAAGCTTTTGCCGGCAATCGTCATTGCCGATCCGGAACTGTCGGTCGGGATGCCCGGTTTCATCACCGCCGGAACTGGCATGGATGCTCTGGCACACTGCCTGGAAGCCTATTGCGCGCCGGGCTATCATCCGATGGCCGACGGCATTGCCGTCGAAGGTATCCGGCTGGTGTTCGAGAACCTGCCCAAGGCTTATGCCAACGGCAAGGACCTCGTCGCCCGCGCCCATATGATGAGCGCTGCCGCCATGGGCGCCGCCGCCTTCCAGAAGGGGCTGGGCGCCATCCATTCGCTGTCGCATCCGATCGGCGCGCTCTACGACACCCATCACGGCATGACCAATGCGGTGTTCATGCCCTACGTGCTGGCCTTCAACCGGGACTCGATCGAGGAGCGCATCGCCCGGCTTGCCGCCTATTGCGGCATCAAGGGCGGCTTCGACGGTTTCGCCAAGGCGATCATCAAGCTGCGCAAGGAGCTCAAGGTGCCGCATGCGCTGCCCGGTCTGATCAAGGGGCTCGACATGGACAAGAAGCGCAAGGGGCTGATCGCCGACATGGCGGTGGTCGATCCGACCGCCGGCGGCAATCCGGTCAAGCTTACCAAGAAGGCGGCGCTGACGCTGCTTGAGAACGCCATAGCCGGCACTGTGTGAGGCCGCTTGGGGCGCCGGAAGTGATCTGGAAACGAGGGGAAAGGAAAGGGCAAGGGGGCAAAGGGCAAGGCAATAAACCATTAGCCGGGAAATTAAGTGGAGGCTAATTGCTACAGCCCGTTAAAAAGAGTTAACTTTTCGTGCCGCCGGGGGCCAGTTTCAAAAAGCTTTCATCTGGCTGTCACATGAAAAAGATACCGCATCGCAGGCGTCCAGCGACGCCAGTTCAACGGAGAGAACACATGTTCAAGTTTACGGGGAAAGTGCTTTCCCTATCGGCCGTCGCCCTCATGGCGACCTCTGCTATCTCGTCGGCCCAGTCCATGGATGAACTGGTTGCCGCGGCAAAGAAGGAAGGCCAGCTCACCACCATCGCGCTGCCGCATGACTGGTGTGGCTATGGCGCCGTCATCGACGGTTTCAAGGCGAAGTATCCGGAAATCACGGTCAACGAGCTCAATCCCGATGCCGGCTCCGGCGACGAGGTCGAGGCGATCAAGGCCAACAAGGACAACAAGGGCCCGCAGGCTCCCGACGTGATCGATGTCGGCCTGTCCTTCGGCCCGACCGCCAAGGCCGACGGCCTTATCCAGGCCTACAAAGTGTCGACCTGGGACTCGATCCCGGACAGCGCCAAGGATGCCGACGGTTTCTGGACCGGCGACTACTACGGCGTGCTGTCCTTCCTGGTGAATAAGGATCTCGTCAAGGAAGCACCGGCTGACTGGGCTGACCTGCTGAAGCCGGAATTCGCCAACACCGTGGCGCTTGCAGGCGACCCGCGCGCCTCGAACCAGGCCATCCAGGCCGTCTACGCGGCTGGCCTTTCCAGCGGCGCGGCTGCCGGCGAAGCTGCCGGTACCGCCGGCCTCGACTTCTTCAAGAAGCTCAATGCCGCCGGCAATTTCGTGCCGGTCATCGGCAAGCCGGCGACCCTGGCTCAAGGCCAGACGCCGATCCTGGTGACCTGGGACTACAATGCACTTGCCGGTCGCGACACGCTGAAGGGCAATCCGCCCGTCGACGTCGTCGTGCCGAAGACGGGTGTCGTTGCTGGCGTCTACGTGCAGGCGATCAGTGCTTTCGCACCGCATCCGAACGCTGCCAAGCTGTGGCTGGAGTATCTCTACTCCGACGAAGGCCAGATCGGCTGGCTGAAAGGCTATTGCCACCCGATCCGCTTCAACGATCTTGCCAAGAACGGCAAGCTCCCGGCGGACGTGATGGCCAAGCTGCCGCCGGCTGAGGCTTACGCTGCGGCGGTGTTCCCGACGCTGGACGAGCAGGGCAAGGCAAAGGAAGCCGTCACCAAGAACTGGGATGCCGTCGTCGGCGCCAACGTCAAGTAAGGCTTGAAGCCAACCGGGCGGCCTCGCGGCCGCCCGGTTTTCCTCGGAGACGGTAGCCGGCGCATGACAGATCTCTCGCTTTCCGATCACGCAGTCGCCGGGAAGACCGCGCCCCCCAGCGAGGCGCGCGCATTGCGACTGCCGACGCAATGGCTCGGTGTCGCGCCATTTTTCATCTTCGCAATCATGTTCCTGATCTTGCCCACGCTCTATCTGATGCTGGGCGCATTCCAGAACGATGCCGGCGAGTTCACGTTCGAAAACATAGCGGCGCTGGCGCAGCCATCGATTGTCGCCGCCTACTGGATCTCGCTCAAGGTCAGCCTTTCCTCGGCGCTGATCGGTGCCTTCGCCGGGCTCGCCATCGCCATCGCGATCGTGCGCGGCGGCCTGCCGGAGTGGATACGCTCGGCAACGCTAACCTTTTCCGGCGTTGCTTCCAATTTCGCCGGCGTACCGCTGGCCTTCGCCTTCCTCGCGACACTGGGACGGCTCGGTCTAGCTACGGTGCTTCTGAACACGGTGTTCGGCCTCAACATCTACGCTCACGGCTTCAACATCCTGTCGTTCTGGGGCCTGACGCTGACCTATGTCTATTTCCAGATCCCGCTGATGGTGGTCATCATCACGCCGGCGATCGACGGTTTGAAGAAGGAATGGGGCGAGGCCGCCGCGACGCTCGGCGCCACCCAGGCGCAATACTGGCGCATGGTGGTGATCCCGGTGATCTGGCCGAGCTTCCTCGGCACGGTCATCCTGCTCTTCGCCAATGCCTTCGGCGCGATCGCCACCGCTTATGCGCTGACCGGCTCCTCCCTCAACATCGTGCCGATCCTGCTCTATGCGCAGATCCGCGGCGACGTGCTGCACAATGCTCATCTCGGCTATGCGATCGCCTTCGGCATGATCGTCATCACCGGGCTCGCGAATGTCTTCTACATCTGGTTCCGGACGCGTTCGGAGAGGTGGCTGAAATGAAGTCCGGCAAATTCTGGGCCTGGGTCGTCTTCGCGCTGGGCGCGGCCTATTTCTTCATTCCGCTGATCGCAACCGTGGAATTTTCCATGCGCATGCGGCGCGGCGCCTATTCCTTCGATGCCTATCAGATCGTACTTGGCGACCCTCGTTTTCAGGCGACCTTTGGCTACTCGGTGCTCGCCGCCGTCTTCACCATCATTCTCGGCGTGTTGATCGTGGTGCCCGCCGCCTACTGGATTCGGCTGCGCCTGCCGCAACTGCGGCCGATCGTAGAGTTTATCACGTTGCTGCCGCTGGTCATTCCGGCCATCGTCATCGTCTTCGGCTATATCAGGATGTACGGTTCGAATTCGCCGCTGCCGTTCCTGGCGACCGACATGGGTACAAATGCCTTGCTGGTCATCGGTTATGCAATGCTGGCGCTGCCCTACATGTACCGCGCCGTCGATACCGGCCTTCGCACCATTGATGTCAGGACGCTGACGGAAGCGGCGCAGATTCTTGGCGCCGGTTGGGGCACGATCATTGGTCGAGTGATCCTGCCCAATGTGCTGATCGCGGTGTTGTCGGGCGCCTTCCTCACCTTCGCCATCGTCATCGGCGAATTCACCATGGCCAGCCTGCTCAACCGACCCGCCTTCGGCCCCTATCTGCAAAACGTTGGCGCCAACCGCGCTTATGAGCCGGCGGCGCTTGCCATCATCGCCTTCGCCATCACCTGGGGCTGCATGTCGCTGATCCAGATCCTGTCCCGGTTCGCGCCGAGATCGGCGAACCGCCCGAACTGATCGACAAAGTACTGATCGAAAGAAAAAGCCATGGCCGAACCATTCCTCTCCATCCAGCATGTGCGAAAATCCTTCGGCTCCACAACTGTGGTCGAGGATTTCAATCTCGATGTCGAGCCGGGCGAGTTCGTTTCCTTCCTCGGGCCGTCCGGCTGCGGCAAGACCACCGTTCTGCGAATGGTCGCCGGTTTCGAAGAGCCGTCGGCGGGCAAGATCGTCGTTGCAGGCAAGGACATCACGAGGCTGAAGCCAAACCAGCGCAATGTCGGCATGGTGTTCCAGGCCTATGCGCTGTTCCCCAACCTGACGGTGGCGCAGAACATCGGCTTTGGACTGAAGGTCGCCGGCATGCCCAGGGCAGATATCGATGCCCGCGTTGCCGAGATGCTCGACATCATCAAGCTGCCGCAGATGGCGGATCGCTATCCCTACCAGCTCTCCGGCGGCCAGCAGCAGCGCATCGCGTTGGCTCGCGCCATTGCGCCGAAGCCGAAGCTGCTCTTGCTCGACGAACCACTGTCGGCGCTCGACGCCAAGGTGCGCGTGTCGCTGCGCGAGGAAATCCGTTCCATCCAGAAGAAGCTTGGCATCACCACCATCTTCGTCACCCATGACCAGGAAGAGGCACTGTCGATCTCGGACCGTATCGCGGTGATGTATGGCGGCAAGGCCGAGCAGGTCGGCACGCCGTTCGAAATCTACAACCGCCCGGCAACGAAGTTCGTCGCCAATTTCGTCGGCACGCTGAACGTGCTCGAAGGCAAGGTCACCGATGCCGCGGCCGGCACGGTGCAGGTCAACACCCAGGAGGTCTCGCTCAAGGGCAAGCTCAACGGGTCGAAGTCCGGCGACATGCTGTCTCTGGCGCTGCGGCCGGAGGCGATTTCGCTGGGGCGCCAGCCTGGCCGTGACTCCAGCCTGTCAGGCGAAATTTCCGAAGTGCACTTCCTCGGCTCGGTCATCCGGGTTCGCGTCGGTATCGGCGGTAACACGGTCTCGCTCGACACATTCAACAGCCCGGCAACGCCGCCGCCGGCAGTCGGCGAGAAGGCCGAGATATCGTTCTCGTCGAGCGATATGCTGGTGCTGCACTAATAAAAGCAGCATCCTCAGGAAAACTGAGGCGGTCGATTCAAGCCGGTGCGATGAGCGGCTGCAGGCCAGACCCGAGCGTGCTGTACAATCAACAGCATCTTGCCATCCAGCCACTGCCCACGATGCCGCTTCGCCGCTACGATGGGCCATGGCTCTTTTCGAACTGACCCTTGTCCTGCTTCTGGCTGCCGTCGCGCTGACGGCGCTGTCGCGGCGGCTGGAGATTCCCTATCCGTCCTTGCTGGCTCTGGCCGGGGTCGCGATTGCCTTCGTGCCAGGCGCGCCGACGATCGAGATCGACCCGGAACTGGCGCTCGCTTTGTTCATCGCCCCGGTGCTCCTCGACGCTGCCTACGACACCTCGCTGCGCGACCTGAAACGCTACCGGCTGTCGCTGGCGCTGCTGGCGCTTGGCGCCGTTGTCTTCACCACCGTGGTGGTTGCCCTCGTCGGCTGGAAGATGGCTGGCCTGCCGATCGCGGCGGCAATTGCGCTTGGCGCCATTGTCGCGCCGCCGGATGCCGTGGCGGCGTCTGCCGTTCTCAGCCAGTTCAAGGTGCCGCACCGCATCACCGCCATCCTGCAGGGCGAGAGCCTGCTCAACGATGCCACCGCACTCTTGATCTACCGGCTGGCGGTTTCGGCCGCGCTCGGCACGATCATGCTGAGCAACGCCATCCCGGTGATCCTGTTGGCAACGATCGGCAGTCTGGTCGCGGGCTACGTGTTCGGCCGGATCTCGCTGCTGACGCTTGGCCGCATCGAGGACGCGGCGAGCAGCACGGTGGTGCAGTTTGCCGGAACCTTTGCCGTCTGGATCATCGCAGACAAGCTCGGCCTTTCCGCCATCATCACCATCGTCGTCTACGCCATCACCATTGCGCGCAGGGCACCCCGCCGCATGTCGGCCAGACGCCGCGTCAGCACCTATTCGGTCTGGGAATCGGCGGTGTTCGTGCTCAACGTGCTGGCCTTCGTGCTGATGGGCCTGCAGGCTCGCTCGATCGTCGGCCGGCTTGCCGGCGAGGGGCAGGGCGAAGCCTTCCTCTTTGCCGGAACCGTGCTGGTCGTCGTCATCGTGGCGCGGCTGGTCTGGGTTGGGAGTTACGTCGCCATCATCCGATGGCTTGCCCGCCTCGGCAGCAAAGAGGCAAGGCGCGATCTGCCGACATTTGGCGGCGCCGTGCTGGTCGGCTGGTGCGGCATGCGCGGACTGGTGACGCTGGTCGTGGCCATTGCCCTGCCGGCCGATTTTCCCCACCGCGACCCGATCGTGCTTGCCGCCTTTGCGGTGGTGCTGGGCACGCTGGTGCTGCAAGGCATGACCCTGAAGCCGCTGCTGCGCTGGATCAACTTCGCCCCGGACAGAACGGTCGACAACGAGGTGGCGCAGGCGCGTGTCGCCGTCATGCAGGCCGCACTCGATGTGCTCAGCCGCAAGACCTCGGCGGCGGCTGCCGTCGTGCGAGAACAGTATGAAGCTCAGCGCGTGATCGCGGAAAACCCGGACGACGCCCAAGCCGCCACCGAATACGACCGGTTGCGCCTCTATGCCATCAACCGCCAGCGCGACACGCTCGAGGAGCTGCGCCGCAACGGCACGATCGGCGACGAGGCCTATCACCGGCTGGAGGAAGAGATCGACTGGGCGGAACTGGCCGCATCGCCGGCGGGCCGGTTCCAACCGCTGACGACCGACTAGCGCCTCCTTTTTGCGCCATCACTTTCCACGGGACGCCTCGCGGCGTTTTCCGGCGTGCGGAGGATACCGAGCCGGGCGGGAATCGGTGCATGATCGCGCAGCAAAGGCGGGGAGGCTTCTGGCACAAACCGCTTCCATTCTCGTGCACATTGCAACCAATCTGCCGAACCGCTACTGCCATCAGCGAAAGTGAGCCGGGTAAGCAATGAAGCTGGTCAGCTACAACATCCAGTACGGGTTCGGCAGCGATGGCCGATACGATCTGACGCGCGCGGCGCGGATTGTGGGTGGTGCAGACATCATTGCGCTCCAGGAGGTGGAGCGGCACTGGCAGCGGAGCAATGAGGACGACCAGCCGGAGATCCTGTCCAGGCTGCTGCCGGACTATCATTGGGTTTACGGCCCGGCCTTCGACATGGACGCCAGCGAGCGGCGCCATGGCCGCATCGTCAACCGCCGCCGGCAGTTCGGCACCATGCTGCTGTCGAAATTGCCGATCGTCTGGTCGCGCCTGCACGCGCTGCCGATGCGCCGCACGCTGAGGCCGCTCAACACCCGCAATGCCGCGCTTGAATGCATGATCCGCACGCCGGCCGGGCCGGTGCGATTCCTGTCGCTGCATCTCGCCCATATCGCGGCGGACGAGCGGCTGGAGCAGATCGACTATCTGCTTGCCGAACATCGCCGCGCGCCGTCCGAGGGCGGACCGTGGAGCGGCATCGATGACGAGCCTGCGCGCAGCTGGACCAGCGGTGAGGTCGAGCCGGAAAATCCGATGGCGGCGATCTGGATGGGCGATTTCAACATGGAGCCGGGGAGTGCTGAATACAGCCGCATCGTCGGCAGCACGCCCTATCATCGCGGTGCCGCTTATCTCGACGGTTTCGTCGATGCGGCGTCCGTTGCCAGCGGGCCGACCGCTGATTTCCACACCCATGTGAAGACCATCGACGGCAAGGTGGCCAAGCGCCGGCTCGATCACTGCTTCGTCGGCGGCATGTTCGCGGACCGCGTGCGATCGGTCAGCGCCGATGTCGGCGAGGTGGCGTCCGATCACTTCCCCCTCCGGGTCGACATCGATCTCGAAACGCCCCTGGGCTCGGGAGGTCGGTGAGCCCTCCATGACGCTGTTCGTCTTCTTCGCGGTGCTTGCAGCGGCCGCCATGCACGCGATCTGGAATGCGCTGGTCAAGGTGCATCTCGACCGTTTCCTGTCGATCACTCTGATGACGCTGGGCATGGGGTTTGCCGCGCTGTTCGTGCTACCCTTCGTCGAGTTTCCGAAGGCCGACGTGTGGCCCTACATCATCGCCTCGGTGATCTTCCATATGGGCTACCGGACCTTCCTGATCGGCGCCTACAAGGCGGGTGATTTCGCCCAGACCTATCCGCTGGCGCGCGGTACGGCGCCGCTGCTGACCGCGCTCGGCGGCATTGTCGTGGTGCAGGAGATGCCGGCGCCGTTCGCCATCCTCGGCATCCTGCTGCTGTCGGCCGGAACGCTGGTGATGTCGTTTCGCGGCGGCGTACATCTGGAGCGGTTCAATCTGCGCGCGGTCGGCTTTGCGCTCGGCACCTCGATCTTTATCTCCAGCTACACGCTCTCCGACGGCAGCGGCGCGCGGCTGGCGGCGACGGCGCAGAGCTACGCCGCATGGCTGTTCATCTGCGACGCTTTTGGCGCGCTGGTGCTGTGCCTCATCTTTCGCGGGCCCAAGGCACTGCCCGTTCTGGCGCGTGACTGGAAGGCCGGGCTGTTCACCGGCGTGCTCAGCGGCGCCGCCTACTGGATCGTCATGTGGGCGATGACCAAGGCGCCGATCGCCTCGGTGGCGTCGCTGCGCGAGACCTCGATCCTGTTCGCCATGATGATCTCGGTCTTCGCGCTGGGCGAAAAGATGACGGGCTGGCGCGGTGCTGCCGCGCTCAGCATTGTTGCCGGGGTCGTGGCGTTGCGGCTTGGCTAGTCGCCGTCAGCCGAGCACCGTCATCACCTGGCCGCGCCGTTCCGGGCTGAAGCGGATGACGACGATGATGCAGACGGCGACCACGCCGGCAAACAGCGCCAGCGCATAGCCATAGCTGCCTCCGGGTGCCTCGGCGATGCCGGCCTGGTAGGGGCCGCCATAGGACGCTGCGAGATTGCCGGCCTGGTAGATGAAGCCGGGCAAGGTCGCCCGCACCGCACCGGGCGAGAGCTCGTTGAGGTGCACCGGAATGACGCCCCAGGCGCCCTGCACCGCGACCTGCATGACGAAGGCGCCGATGGCCAGCATGAAGGGCGTCGAACTGTAGGCCCAGAGCGGGATGGCCGGCAGGGCGATCAGGCAGGCCAGTGTGATTGCATTGATGCGGCCGATTCGTTCCGACAGCGCGCCGAACGCCAGGCCGCCGACGATGGCGCCGATATTGGCGACGATGGTGATCCAGCTCACCGTATGCGGGTCGAAGCCATGCTGCTTCTTCAGGAAGGTCGGGTAGAGGTCCTGCGTGCCGTGGCTGAAGAAGTTGAAGAACATCATCAGCACCACGGCATAGACGGCGACGCCCCAGTGCTTCTGCAGCGTTTCAAGGAGCCCCGGCTTGACGGATTTCTGCGCCTCGACGAAGCCGGCGATTCCGGCACGTGCGAGCGGATGAAGAACACGATCAGCGCCGGCAGGAAGGAGAGCAGGAACATGGCGCGCCAGCCGATCGTGTAGCCGCCGATGGTCTGCTGGTAGAGCAAACCATAGACCACAGCAGCCAAGAGATAGCCGGTGGGGTAGCCGCATTGCAGGATGCCAGAGACCATGCCGCGGGCGCTCGGTGGGATCGATTCCATGGCGAGCGAACTGCCGAGCCCCCATTCGCCGCCCATGGCGATGCCGAACAGAGCACGCAGCGCGAGGAAGATACCGAGATTGGGCGAGAAGGCGGCGAGCGCGCCGATCACCGAATAGCTGACGATGTTGAGCATCAGGATGGGTTTGCGGCCGTATCTGTCGGCCAGCATGCCGAAGAAGAAGGCGCCGACAAAGCGCGTTGCCAAGGTCAGGAACAGCGCCTTGGAGACCGCGGGGACGTCGGTGTTGAATTCGGTTGCGATGTCGGTGAGCAGGAAGGTCAGAAGGAAGAAATCAAAAGCGTCGAGCGTCCAGCCGAGGAAGGAGGCAAGGACGGTTTTCTTCTGTTGCGGGGTGAGGGTCACGACGTTGCTCCAATGCATCCCCCAGGAAACGATATGTCCCTCGGCCCGCAAAAGAGAACAGCGATCAGCCGGCTTTCGAAAAGACGACGGTCACTTTTTTGAGATATCGAGATCGAATACCATCAGCCCGTCGGTGCCGCCTTCGAGTGCAGCGACCAATCGGGCGCCGGCGCGTTGATGCGCCTCATGCACCAGATAGGCGTCGCGGGCGGCAGCATCGCGGAAGTCGATGGTGAAGCCATGGCTGAAACCGCGCGCGAACGGCTCCGGGCTGACATTGGCGCTGAAATGGACCGTGTCCATGCCGTCGATTACCTGGCGCAGCGCTTCGAGGTCGGCGTGAATCGCCGACCGCTCGGCGTCGGGGACATCGCCCCGGAATTTGACGAAGACGCAATGCCTGATCATTGAGTGGCTCTCCCGAATGACTATGCGGCGCGATTGCCGGAAAACACCGCCGGCGGCAGCGGCTCGCGGCCAAGGATAATATCCGAGCCCTTTTCGCCGACCATGATGGTCGGCGCATTGGTGTTGGAAGAGGGCACGCGCGGCATCACCGAGGCATCGCAGACGCGCAAGCCTTCAATGCCGCGCAGGCGCAGGTCCGGTGTCACCACGGCCATATCGTCATGGCCCATGCGGCAGGTGCCTACGGGGTGATGATCGGTCTTGGCGGTGCGGCAGGCATAATCGATCAGCTCTTCATCGCTGGCGAGCGATGGGCCGGGCAGCACTTCGCGCAGCACGTAAGGGGCAAGCGCCTTCTGCCGCATGATTTCGCGTGCGAGTCTCAGCCCCTTGATCGACATCGCGCGATCATAGGGATCGGACCAGTAGTTCGGATCGATCAGCGGGTGGTCGGCCGGATCGCCGCTCTTCAGCCGCACCGTGCCGCGCGAGCGCGGGCGCAGGAAGGCCGAGTTCAAGGTGACGCCCGGGTTGTTCAGCTTCTCGACGCCGGCTTCGATGCCGGAGCCGAGGCCGAGATGGAACTGGATGTCGGGCGATGCGGCTGTCGGATCGGCGTACCAGAAGCCGCCGGTCTCGAACAGGCTGGACGCGACGGGTCCCTTCTTCAGCAACAGATACTGCAAGCCGGCCCATGCCGTGCGGTGCAGTTTGGCGTAGTTGTCGTAGGTGTGATCACCGGTGCATTCGGCGATGACGAACAAATCGAGATGGTCCTGCATGTTGGAGCCGACGCCGGGCAGATCATGCACCGGCGTCACGCCGACCGAATTCAGGTGATCGGCCGGGCCGATGCCCGACTGCATCAACAGCTTCGGCGAACCGATGGCGCCGGACGAGACGATCACTTCCCGTTCGGCGTGCAGGATGGTCTTCTGGCCGCCCGGCCTGTCGACGATCTCGACGCCGATGGCGCGGAATTTCTCGACGACGATGCGGGTCACCAGCACATCGGTCCTGACAGTCAGGTTCTTGCGGGCGCGGATCGGCTTCAGATAGGCGACCGAAGCGGATGAACGCCGGGCGTCCTTCTGGGTCAGCTGGTAATAGCCGACGCCTTCTTGGGCAGCGCCGTTGAAATCCGGGTTGAAGGGGATGCCCATCTCCTGGCCGGCACGGAAATAGGCCTCGCAAATCGGCAGCGGGGAAATCGGGTTCGACACGCCGAGCGGCCCCTGGTCGCCATGAAAATCGTTGGCGAAGCGCTGGTTGTTCTCGGCCCGCTTGAAATAGGGCAGCACGTCCCGATAGCCCCAGCCCGCGAGGCCCTCTTCCTTCTCCCACGCGTCGTAGTCGCGGGCGTTGCCGCGTGTGTAGATCTGGGCATTGATGGAGGAGCCGCCGCCGACCACCTTGGCCTGTGTGTACCAGAAGACGCGATCCTTCATGTTCTTCTGCGGCACAGTCGACCAGCCCCAAGACACGATGCCCTTGGTCATCTTGGCAAAGCCCGCCGGCATGTGGATCAGCGGATGCCAGTCCTTGCCGCCTGCTTCCAGCAGCAATACCGAATTGCCCGGATCCTCGCTCAGCCGATTGGCGAGAACACAGCCGGCCGGGCCGGCGCCAACGATGATGTAGTCGGTCATGGCATCACCCTTACAATCGCGGCACGGACAGCGCGCCGTCGACATTGATGATCGAGCCGGTGGAAAAGCCGAGCTTACCGGCGGCAAGCGTCGCCACCACAGCGCCGATGTCGGACGCTTCGCCCCAGCGCTTTGCTGGCACCAGGCCGCCATCGATCAGCGCGTCGTATTTGGCTGTCACGCCCGCCGTCATTTCGGTGCGGATGATGCCTGGGCGCAACTCGAACACGCCGATGTTTTCCGGCGCGAGCCTGAGCGCCAGGTTCTTCACCCACATGGACAGCCCAGCTTTCGAGATGCAGTAATCCGAGCGTTCCGGTGAGGCCATTTCTGCGCTGACCGAGGTGATGGTGATGATCGAGCGCGGATGATCACCCGGTGCCGCCAGCATCGCCTTGGCGATGGCCTGGCTGAGGAAGACGGTGCCGCGCAGATTGATGTTCAGCGCACGGTCGAAATTCTCCGGCTTCAGCTCCAGCAGATCGCCGCGCACCACGGCGCCGACGCCGGCATTGTTGACGAGACAGTCGATGCGGCCGAAGGCGTTTGTGGCGGCGTCGACCAACGCGGCGTGACCGTCGAGGTTGGCGATGTCGCATCTGATGTAGGCGAACTTGGCGCCGCGTGCGGTGATGTCGGCGGCAAGACCATCCGGCGCTCGTTCGGCAAGATCGGCGACCAGGATGTCGAAGCCGGCATCGGCCAACGCCTCGGCGCAGGCCAGCCCAATGCCGCGCGCGCCGCCGGTGACGATGGCAGAGGGCCGGGTCATGGGGATATGTCCCTTCGAATGTCAGCGCCGCCCCTCATCGCCCTGCCGGGCACTTCTCCCCGTATAGTGACGGGGAGAAGGACGCCTTCATCGCAGGCTTCGCCAATCGCCGCAGGAGCGCCGGGGTTGCGGCCAGCTGTCTTCTCCCCGCTTACGGGGAGGTGCCGGCAGGCTGATGAGGGGCGGCGCTGACCGATCATGCGGCAAGCTCCACCTTGCGGATGTGATCAGCCACCCGCAACGCCTGCGCGGCGATCGACAGTGCCGGGTTTACCGCAGCCGAATTCGGCAGAAAACTGCCGTCGACGACGAACAGGTTCCGGTGATCAAAAGCGCGGCAGAACGGGTCGAGCGGCGAGGTCGCCGGATCGTCGCCCATCTTGACCGTGCCGCACTGGTGCGACGGCGTACGCTTGTCGAAGGGGCGCGACAGCACGATTGGATAGCCGCAGGCGCGGAAGTTTTCGCGCATCACCTTGGTCAGCCCGTCGAGCGACTGCATGTTGGAGCGCCGCCACTGCATGACGATGTCCTTGCCATCGACCATGATGCGGCTTTCCGGATCGGGCAGGTCTTCGCACATCAAATACCAGTCGACGGCATGGCCGGCCATGAAATCCAGCGCGAATTTCGGCACTCGCTTGACGTTGGCCTTCAACATGTTGCCGTCGATCTTGCCGAGCAGTTGGACATTGCCGAGCGGCTTGCCGCCCTTGCCGTCGGAGAGATAATGATCGTTCAGCATCAGCGTCTTCTGGTAGACGCTGTCGTTCCTGCGGCGCGGATCGATCGCCAGCATGGCGCTGGAATTGTGGTTCATGAAATTGCGGCCGACCTGGTCGGAGCGGTTGGCGAGGCCCTTGCCATCTGATGACTGCGAGCGCAGCAGGATGACGGCGGAATTGACAGCGCCCGCGGAGAGGATGACCAGCTTCGGCGCTACCTTCTTCAGCTCGCCATTCTGACGGTAGTGAATGGCCGATATGGTTTTGCCGTCGGGCGACGCTTCGAGATATTCGACATAGCAGCCGGTCTCCAGCCGGATGTTGGTGTCCTTGAGTGCAGCCGCCAGCGGCGCCGTCTGGGCATCCATCTTCCCCTGGCCGGTGTTCGGAAAGGCGTCCCAGCCGGTCTTGCCCTCCTTCAGCCAGGTGTCGATGTCGACGCCGAGCGGCAGCGACGCCGGGTGCAGGCCCAACCCCTTCAGTTCCGCGCGGGCGCGGGCGATCGGCGCTTCGTCGGGCACCGGCTTGAAGGCATAGGGGATTGAGTGGAACGGTTCGGTCGGGTCTTCGCCCAGCGTGCCGCGGACGCGAAACAGCTGCTCGGCTTTCGAATACCAGGGTTCGAATTCGTCATAGGAGAACGGCCAGGCCGGCGAGACGCCGCCAAAGTGCTCCATGGCGGCGAAATCCTCTTTGCGGTAGCGGATCAGCACCGCGCCATAGAACTTCGAATTGCCGCCGACATAGTAATAGTTGCCGGGGTTGAAGGCGGCGCCGCCGGCCTCGCGCCACATCTCCTTGGGACGGTAGTGGCCGTCGACGAAGATCGAGCGCGTGTCGCGCGCATGCGGCGTTGCCGGCAAGGGTTCGCCGCGCTCCAGCATCAGGATCGAGGCGCCGTTGCCGGCCAGACCGGAGGCGATCGTGGCGCCGCCGATGCCAGAGCCGATGATGACGATATCAGGATTTGTCATAGCCGTCAGCGAATGCGGCTCTCGGTCGCCGGATCGAAGAACACTGCCTTGGTCAGGTTGAAGGCCAGCGGCGTGCTGGTGCCCGGCTGGATGTTGGCGTCGGCGCGCAGCCGCGCCACAACGGGCTTGCCGCCGAGATTGGTCACCGCGAACGTGTCGGAGCCCGCAGGCTCGACCACCTCGATGTGCAGGTCGGCAGTGGCGATGTTGGAAGCGTTGCGTTCGGCGCCTTCCGGATCGGTCAGCGCTTCCGGCCGGACGCCGAAGATGATCGGCTTGCCCTGGAAGGCCGAGAGACCCGCAGGTGCATTGGCCATAGGCAGCGTGATCGGCTCGCGCGCCTCGCGCTGCAGCACCACGGACAGCGCGTTGCCCGATGTGGCGATGGTCGCCGGGATCAGGTTCATCGCCGGCGAGCCCATAAAGTCGGCGACGAACAGGTTGCTGGGGTTGTTATAGATTTCGGCCGGGGTGCCGAACTGCTGCACCTCGCCGTCGCGCATGACGGCGATCTTGGTCGCCAGCGTCATCGCCTCGATCTGGTCGTGGGTGACGTAGACGATAGTGGTACCGGTGGTGGCATGCAGGCGCTTGATTTCGATGCGCATGTCGACGCGCAGCTTGGCGTCGAGGTTGGACAGCGGCTCGTCGAACAGGAACAGTTTGGGGTCGCGCACCAGCGCCCGGCCCATGGCGACGCGCTGGCGCTGGCCGCCGGAAAGCTGGCTCGGCTTGCGCTGCAGGAGGTGGCCGATCTGCAGCACCTTGGCCACCTTGTCGATTGCCTTCTGGCGCTCGTCGGCCGGCACGCCGCGCATCTCCATGCCGAAGGAGATGTTTCCGGCCACCGTCATGTTCGGATAGAGTGCATAGCTCTGGAACACCATGGCGATGTCGCGCTTGGAAGGATGCAGATCGTTGATGGCGCGGCCGTCGACACGGATCTCGCCCTCGGTAATCTGTTCCAGGCCGGCAATGGTGTTGAGCAGCGTGGACTTGCCGCAGCCGGACGGACCGACCAGCACCAGGAAGCCGCCCTTTTCGAGCTCAACATCGATGCCCTTCAGGATCTCAACATTCCCGAAACGCTTCTTCAGACCAGCAATTTCCAGAAAAGCCATCAGATTATCCTTTGACCGCGCCCGCCATCAGGCCACGCACGAAGTAGCGGCCGGCGACGACATAGACGAGAAGGGTGGGGAGCGCCGCGATCATCGCGGCCGCCATGTTGACATTGTATTCGACGACACCGGTCGAGGTGTTGACGACGTTGTTGAGCGCAACCGTCATCGGCATGGAGTCGCCGGTGCCGGCATAGGCCGAGGCGAACAGGAAGTCGTTCCAGATGTTGGTGAACTGGTAGATCACGGTGACGACGAAGATCGGCATTGAGTTCGGCAGCATGATGCGGCGGAAGATCTGGAAGAAGGAGGCGCCGTCGACCTGTGCGGCCTTGATCAGCTCGTTCGGGAACGCCTCGTAGTAGTTGCGGAAGAACAGAGTGGTGAAGCCAATGCCGTAGACGACGTGGACGAAGACGAGGTTGACTGTCGAATTGCCCAGACCGAAGCTCGTTCCGATCGAGTTCTGCAACGTCACGCCGAAGCGGCCGATGCTGCCCAGGATGGTCGCCATCGGCAACAGCACCGACTGGAACGGAATGAAGCAGGCAAACAGCATCAGCCCGAACACCAGCGTGGCGCCGCGAAAGCGCCATTTGGTCAGCACATAGCCGTTGAGCGCGCCGAGCATGGTCGAGATCAGCACGGCCGGAACCACCATCTTGATGGAGTTCCAGAAATAGCCCTTGATGCCGGCGCAGGTGAGGCCGACGCAGGTCTCGCCCCAGGCCTTCAGCCACGGGTCGAAGGTCGGCGCCTTGGGTAGTGCCAGCATGTTGCCGTTCTGGATCTCGTCCATGGTCTTGAACGACGTCACCAGCATGACGAACAGCGGCATCAGATAGAACAGCGCGAACAGCGCCAGCAGCCCGTAGATGACGATGCGGTTGAGGGTCTTGGTGCTCATGCCGCCGGAGGCCTGCCGGGAAGCAGTGGGGCGGGCAGGGGTGGCGACAGCGCTCATCGCGGCTTCTCCCGCAGTTCCGAATAGAGATAGGGCACGATGATGGCGACGATGGTCATCAGCATGATCACCGCACTGGCCGAGCCGACGGCCATTTCGTTGCGCTTGAACGTGTACTCATACATGAAGTTGGACGGCAGCCAGGCCGAGCCGCCGGGCCCGCCGCTTGTCAGCGCCACCACCAGATCGTACGATTTGATGGCGAGATGGGCGAGCACGATGAAAGCCGACAGAAAGATCGGCCGCAGCAGCGGAATGACGATGCGGCGGTAGAGCTGGAAGGTTGTGGCGCCATCGATCTGCGCCGCCTTCATGATCTCGCCGTCAATGCCGCGCAGCCCGGCCAGGAACATCGCCATGATGAAGCCGGAGGCCTGCCAGACGCCGGCAATGACCACGGTGTAGATGACGAAATCCTTGTTCTTGATCCAGTCGAAATGGAAGCTCGTCCAGCCCCATTGATGCAGGGTCTGCTCAAGGCCGAGACCGGGATCGAGGAACCATTTCCAGGCAACGCCGGTGACGATGAAGGACAGCGCCATCGGGTAGAGATAGATCGGCCGCAACACGCCTTCGCCGCGGATCTTCTGGTCGAGCAGGATGGCCAGGAACAGGCCGAGCGCTAGGCAGATGGCGATATAGAGAAAGCCGAAAATGCCCATATTGGTGATCGACGTGTACCAGCTCGATGGCGGGTCGGTGTCGAAGGTCCAGCCCCACAGGCGCTGATAGGCGCGCGAGCCGGTGATGACATAGGACGGGAAGGTCTTGGAATTGGTGAAGGACAGATAGATCGTCCACAGGATGAAGCCGTAAACGAACACGATGGTGATGGCGAAGCTCGGCGCCAGCACGATCTTCGGCAGCGCGTCCTGCAGGCGCGAGCGCACCGAGGGGCGCGACCGCTCCGGCGTCAGCTTGATCTGGGTTGTCGCTACACTGCTCATGAGGCTCCTCCCGTTTCGGGTCGTCCGTGCTCTGGCGTCAGGCGGCAAGGCGGCCCCGTGCATACGGGTCTTTGGTCGGCATGGTGTTCAGGCCGGCCAATCCTGAGGTGAAACCTTCCCCGCCGAAGCGGGGAAGGTGTTTTTAGGCTTACTTGGCGTCGTCGATTGCCTTGACCAGTTCGGTCACGGCTTCGTCCGAGGTCTTGATCTGACCATGGACGAACTTCGAAACGACGTCCTTGTAGGCATTGGCGACCGCCGGAGGCGCGCCATAGCCCTGGGCCAGCGAGCCGAACAGCGTTCCGCCTTCATTGGCAGCCTTCAGGTCGGCGATGCCCTTCTTGCCGCACGCGTCGAAGTCGGTGTCCGGAACGTCGGTACGGGCCGGAACCGAGCCCTTGACGACGTTGAAGGCCGACTGGAAGCTCTTCGACAGGGTGGCGGTGGCCAATGCGACCTGGGCGGCCTTGCGATCGTCCGGAACGTTAAACATGCCGAACATGTCGGAGTTGTAGATCACGGAGCCGTCGGTGCCCGGGAACCGATAGCACAGGAAGTCCGTGCCCGGCGTTTTCTTGGCGGCGTTGAACTCACCCTTGGCCCAGTCGCCCATGACCTGCACAAGGGCGTCGCCCTTGATGACCATGGCCGTGGCAAGGTTCCAGTCGCGGCCCGAGAAGTTCGGATCGACATAGGTGACGAGCTTGGCAAGATTGTCGAACGACTTCTTCATCGTGTCGGATTTGAGCGACTCGTCGTCGAGGTCGTTGAAGGCCTTCTTGTAGAACTCAGGTCCACCGGTCGACAGTACGACCGAGTCGAACATGGTGGCTTCCTGCCAGTTCTGGCCGCCGAGAGCGAGCGGGATGACACCAGCCGCCTTGGCCTTGTCGAGCAGGGCGACGAAGTCGTCGAAGGTCTTCGGCTCGGCGCCGCCGATCTTGTCCATCACCGCTTTGTTGATCCACAGCCAGTTGACCGAGTGGACGTTGACCGGAGCCGCGACCCACTTGCCGTCATAGACGGAGAACTTCTGCAGGGCTGCCGGAACCGACTTGTCCCAACCTTCCTTCTTCGCCGTCTCGGTGAGGTCGCCCATGACGCCGGCCGCCGCATAGTCGAGCACGGTGTAGCCGAGCATCTGCGACGCCGTCGGGTAATTGCCGGCCGCGACCATTGCCTTCAGCGCGGTCATGGCGGCGTCGCCGCCACCGCCGGCCACCGGCACGTCCTTCCAGGCATAGCCTTCCTTGGCCAGGTCGCCCTTGAGGACGTTGAGAGCAGCCGCTTCGCCGCCCGACGTCCACCAATGCAGCATCTGGACTTCCTTGACGTCCTCGGCATGGGCCGAGAAAGCAAAGGTCGTCGCCAGAGCCGTTCCGATAAGCAGTTTGCGCAACATCTACTACCTCCCTTGTTGCATTCACATAACCGACGGATGCCCGCCGGGTTCTTCCAAACTCAGCCGACCCACCAACCGGTGCGCTGGCCGCGATGAAACTGGATTGTTTTTTCCTCGGTATAGTCCTCGACAGCGCGTTTGCCGAGTTCGCGTCCGATGCCGGACTGCTTGTAGCCCCCGAAAGGCAGCTCGGGATAGCCTTCCATGAATGTGTTCACCCAAACCGTCCCCGAACGCACACCACGCGCCACCGACATGCAAGTGTCGATGCTGGCGCTCCACACACCCGCCGACAGACCATAGGGCGTGTTGTTGGCGATGTGCAACGCCTTATCAATCGATTCAAAAGTCAGCACCGACAGCACCGGTCCGAACACTTCCTCACGCGCAATGGCCATGTCTTCTGTGACGCCGCGAATGATGGTCGGATCGAGATATTGGCCGGCATTCGAGGCCAGCTGTTTGCCGCCGCTGTAGATATTGCTGCCACCGCTTGCAGCTGCCGTGACGTAACCGGCCACCTTGGCCAGATGGTCCGACGAAATCATCGCGCCGACCTTGGTGCGGTCGTCGAGCGGATCGCCTACCGTCACTTTAGCGGTGAGGGCCTTCACGGCGGCGAGGAAATCGTCTGCGATCGCCTCATGCACGATCAGCCGGCTGCCGGCATTGCAGCATTCGCCGGCGTTGAAAAAGCCGCCGAACACCGCGGCGTCGGCGGCCGCTTCAAGGTCGGCGTCGGGGAAGACGATCTGGCCGTTCTTGCCGCCGAGCTCCATCGAGACTTTCTTCAGCGACTGCGCGGCTGCAGCCATGGTCATCTTGCCGACGCGGGTCGAGCCGGTGAAGGACACCATCTCGACCAAGGGATGGCTGACCATCGGTGCGCCGACATCGGCGCCGAGACCGGCCAGGATGTTGACGACGCCGGCAGGCAGGCCGGCCTGCATCAGGATATCGCCGAGCAGGAAGGTCGAGGCCGAGGTCATTTCGCTGGGCTTCACCACCGCCGTGCAGCCGGCGGCAAGCGCGAAGGGCAGTTTCTGGCTGACGATGAGGAAAGGGAAATTCCACGGCGTAATGATCGAGACGACACCGATCGGCTCGCGCACGACCACGCCCAGCATGGCGTCGCCAAGATTGGCGTAGCTCTCGCCATGCAGCGTGCGGGCAAGCGAAGCGGCATAGCGCCAGATGTCGACGGCGCCGCCAATCTCGCCGCGTGCCTGGGCGATCGGCTTGCCGGATTCCAGCGCATCGAGCCGGGCGATGTCTTCCAACCGGGCTTCGATGAGGTCAGCCGTCTTGAGCAGGATCGCGGCCCGTTCAGCCGCCTTCATGCGCGGCCACGGGCCGGTCTCGAAAGCCTTGTGCGCCGCCTGCATCGCCGCTTCCACCTCGGCCGCGCCGGCCTGTGCATAGCGCGAAACGGTGAAGCCGTGGCCGGGACTGTTGCGCTCCAGCGTACGGCCGTCGCGGGCATCGACATGCTTGCCGTCGATCAGGAGCTTGTAAGCCTTTGGCGCCTTGGACGCCTCAGTCGGCATGGAAATGTTGAGCGGTGCGTTCATCATACTTTCTCTAGGATCTCGAAAAGGCCGGCTTTTGCTTCGTCTTGAAGGCGCCGACGCCGGCCTTGAGGTCGCCGGTCAGGGCAATAAAGCCGCTGGCCAGCGCCTCGGTCGCGGCAGCGCTTTCCTCGCCTTCGGCGACTGCGATCATCAGCTTGGCGGCTTCGGTTGCGAGCGGCCCGCGCTCGGCGATTTTTTCGGCCCACGTCTTGGCCTCTGCCAGCGCCTGGCCGGTCTCCACCACGCGGTCGACGATGCCGAGGGCAAGCGCGTCGGGGGCGGCAAAGACCTCACCGCCAAGCGCCATGCGGCGCACGACCTGCGCACTGAGGCGGCGCACGGCGCGCTGTGTGCCGGACCAGCCGGGGACCACGCCGATCGATGTTTCGGGGAAGCCGAGCTTCACCTGCGTTTCGGCGACGCGGAAGTCGCAGGCGACTGCCAATTCCAGCCCGCCGCCCAGCGCATGGCCGGACAGCACCGCAATGGTCGGTTGCCTGAGCCTTGCCAGTCGGTCGAAGACGCGGTGGCCATAGCGCACCCACTGCACCTGGAAATCGGCGGCGCTCATTTGCGCCCAGGCCTCGACATCGCCGCCGGCGCAAAAGCCCTTGCCTTCGCCGCGGACGAGCACGACGCGCACGCCGTCAGCTATCTCGGCTTCGTCGAGCGCTGTTTCAAGCGCCCGCAACATCGGAATGTCCAACGCGTTGAACTTTTCCGGCCGACGCAGCGTGACGATGCCGATGGCGCCGTCCTGCTCGAAGCTGACGAGGCGTTCAGCCATCTGCGCCTCCGAGCGAAGCGCCGCCATTGAGCGACAGGCCGATCGGCCGATCCTGATAGAGGGCCGTCGGCGTGACCTTGAGGTCGTTGGCGACGCCGAGCGGTGTCTCGGACTGCGCCAGCACATCGCGCTCGAGGTCGATGCCCGGCGCCAGTTCCGTCACCATCAGGCCGTCCGGCGTCAGCTTCATTACGCAGCGTTCGGTGACATAGGTGATGTCCTGTCCCTGCGCGACGGCGCGTTTTCCCGAGAAGGAGATGTGCTCGACCTCGTTGACCACCTTCTTGACCTTGCCTTCGGCGTCGATGCGGATGCCGCCTTCGGCCAGCGACAGTTTCGCACCGGCATTGAAGAAGCCGGAGAAGACGATCTTCTTCGCCCGCGCCGTGATGTCGACGAAGCCACCGGCGCCGGCGGTGACATGCGGCCGTGCCGACAGCTTGGAGACATTGACCGAGCCGTGGCGGTCGATCTGCAGGAACGACAGCAGCGAGGCGTCGAAGCCGCCGGCCTGGAAATAGATGAACTGGTGCGGCGAGGGCATGATCGCCTCGGCGTTCGAGGCACAGCCGAACTTGAAGTCGAGCAGCGGCACGCCGCCGACAGCGCCTTGTTCGATCACCCAGGTGACCTTGCCGTGCTGGCCTTCCTCGAGGAGGATGCGTGGCACGTTGGCGGAGATGCCGAAGCCGATGTTGACGGCCATGCCGTCGCGCAATTCCATGGCAACGCGGCGTGCGATGACCTTCTGGACGTTCATCTCGGCGTTGCGGAAGCTCGACAGCGGCCGGAAGATCTCGCCTGAAATCGCCGGATCATAAGGCGTCAGCGTCGTCTGCAACTGATCCGGCGCGACCACGATATGGTCGACCAGAACGCCGGGCACGCGCACATCATGCGGCTTCAGCGTGCCGTTCTCGACCACGCGCTTGACCTGCGCGATGACGATGCCGCCATTGTTGCGGGCAGCGAGCGCCTGTTCGAGGCCGCCGAGATAGGCGCCTTCATGCTCATAGGTGAGGTTGCCGCGTTCGTCGGCGGTGGTGGCGCGGATGATCGAGATGTTGGGTACGATCGAGCGGAAATAGAGCCATTCCTCGCCGTCGAACTGCTGCACCGAGACGATCGGCTCGCTGGCGGCCGCGTTCATGGCGCAGCCCTGGTGGCGCGGATCGGCGAAAGTGTCGAGACCGACCTTGGTCAGCACGCCCGGCCGCTTGGCGGCGGCCTCCCGATGCATGTCGAACAGGATGCCTGATGGGACGTTGTAGGCGGCAACCGAATTGTCGCCGATCATCTTCCAAATCTGCGGCGGCTCGGACGAGGAGGGGCCTGAGGGGTAGGAGCCGCACAGCGTGCGCTTCAACAGGCCGGGCTTGGCCAGATGGTCGATGCCCTTGATGCCGTACATGTCGCCGGCGGCGATCGGGTGCAGCGTGGTGATACCCTTGGGATGGCCTTCGGTGTCGAAGCGCTCGCCGATGGCGGCCAGCACCGCATCCGGGCAGCCGAGGCCGCTCGATGACGAGACGGATACTGTCATGCCGTCCTTGATCAGGCCGGCGGCTTCCGCGGCGGAAACGAGTTTGCTCACTTGGCGCTCCCGAGCTTGGGATCGATTGCGACCGCCTTGCCGGATTTCTCCGACTGCAACGCCGCTTCGGCTGACGCAAGCGACCAGACGCCGTCCTCGCCGGTGGCGGAGGGCTGGCCTTTGCCGCTGATGGCGGCGTGGAATTGGCGCAGCGACCGGACGTAGAGGTCTTCGTGGTCGAAACTCAGTTCCTCCTCGCCCTTGGCTGTGCGCAGCAGCACCGTGCCGACCGGCTTTTGCGTCATCACATTTTTGCCGATCAACGAGCCTTCCGAACCATGCACTTCGAAGCCGGTGTCGGCGAACTTTGTGGTGAAGCCTTCATGCGACTGGGCAATGACGCCGGACTTGAAGCGCCAGATGCACATGGCGCCGTCTTCCAGCCCACTGCCGGCCATGCCGGCCGACTGGGTGAAGGCGGAAATCTCGATCGGGTCGTCGCCAAGCACGAAACGCAGCGTGTCGGCATCGTGCACGGTGATGTCGAGCACCACCCCGCCGCCGGCCTCAGGTTTGGTGATGCGCCAACCCTGCAGGTTCTCCGGCAGGTAGACGGAATGGAAGACACGCGCGGCGATCGGCTTGCCGATGCGGCCGGCTGATATGGTATCGCGCATGGTGCGGTGGGCGCCGGCATTGCGCAGATGATGGTTGGTGCCAAGCACGATTCCGGCTGCCTTGGCGGCGGCGACCATGGTGCGCGCATCGGCGCTGGTCAGCGCCAGCGGCTTTTCGCACAGAACATGCTTTCCCGCCTTGATCGCGGCCTGCGCCTGTTCGAGATGCAGTTCATTGGTGGTCGAGATGTAGACGGCGTCGATGCCGGCGCCGAGCAGGTCGTCGAGTGTCGAGACGGCGAGCGGAATGCTGTTTTCCGCGGCATAGGCCTTGGCCCGCTCCGGGCTGGAGCTCATCACCGCTGATATCTCGCCACCCTCTTGCGCACGGATGGCGTTGATCATGAACTGTCTGGCGATCGTGCTGGCGCCGATCAATCCCCATCTGACGCTCATGCGGCGTCTCCCATTCCTGCAGGCATGTTCCGGGCGCGGCGATCGGGACCGCAGCTTTCCCTGACGACCAGATTGACGGCGCCGATATGGTCCTCGGCACGTGTGGTGCGCGACTGGATCATCTTCAGCATGACATGCGCGGCGCGCTCGCCAAGGCCTGCCGTGTCCACCGAGACGCTTGTCAGCGCCGGCATGTAGTGCTCGGCCTCGACCACGTCGTCGAAACCGACAACGGCGAAATCCGCGCCGGGCTCCAGCCCGCGCTTGCGCAGCGCCAGCATGACGCCGAAGGCAACGGCGTCGTTGAAACACAGCGCCGCCGTCGGCGGCTCGGGCATGGCAAGGGCGGTTTCAAGGCAGGCGATGCCGCCCCTGCGGCTGGTCTCGCCTTCGACGACAAGCACGTCGCGCCTGGCAATGCCAAGCGTTTCGCATGCCTCGCGAAAACCGCCCAGGCGCTCCTGATAGACGACCAGATCGGAGGTGCCGCCGAAGAAAGCCAGCCAGCGATGGCCCTTGCCGATCAGATGGGCGGCGGCGAGATACGCGCCGCGATGATTGTCGGGCGCGATCACAGGGATGCGGCTGTCCGGCAGGCGGCGCATCGCGAAGACCACCGGCACGCCGGCCGTCTCGAGGCGGCGGAAGGCGCCCGGGGTCGTGCCGCGCGCCGGCGAGACGATCAGGCCCGCGACGCCCTGTTCCATCAGCGACTTCAGCACTTCCTCCTGGCGCACCGGATTCTCCGCCGTATTCGCGATGAACGGCACGATGCCGGCTGACTGGAAGACACGCTCCATGCCGACCGCCAGCTCGGCGAAAAAGGGGTTGGTGAGATCGTTGATGACCATGCCGATGACGTTGGAGTGGGCCTTGCGCAGATTGGCGGCGCCGCGGTTGTAGACATAGCCGACATCCTCGATCGCCTTGCGAACCTTGAGCGCGGTTTCAGGCCGGATCAGCCCTGAGCCTTGCAGCACGAGCGACACCGTCGATTTGGACACACCGGCCTCGCGGGCGATGTCCAGGATCGTTGCCTTGGGCCGGCTGGCCATACGGGCGGTTTCCTCCGCTTGAATTGGAAAATCTATTGGAACGTTCTAATCGCTGTGCCAAACGAGAGTCAATCGGGATTCTGGGGAAGATCGAAAAATTGATGGATGTGCTGCCCGGCAAGGCTCTTGGCCCCTTTTCGGCATTTGGACCGGTTCAATCTCCGGAATCATAAAGGTTCTTGATTTATTGGAACGTTCCATTTATAGGATGCCGGAAACGGAGGTTGCCATGGACATCGCCCTGCCTGCGGAGAATGGCGGCCGCGTCAGCTACAAGCTCGTGGGCGACCCGGTGGAGCCCAGAATAGGTGCTGTTTTCCCGCGCATCGCCTATGCCGCGGCGCATGTCGTCGCCGATCCTTTCGCCATGACCAATCCGTGGTCGAAGCCTGTGGTCGACTGGGACAGGACGATGGCGTTTCGCCACCATCTGTGGCGACTCGGCTTCCGCATCGCCGAAGCGATGGACACCTCGCAGCGCGGCATGGGGTTCGACTGGACGAACGCCAAGGAATTGATCCGACGCTCGATCGCCGAGGCGCGCAGTGTCGAAGGCGCCGATCTGGCATCGGGCGCTGGCACCGATCATCTGATGCCGGCGGCTGCCAGGACGCTCGATGACGTGATCGCCGCCTATGAGGAACAGTTCACCTTCATCGAAGGGCAGGGCGGCAAGGCGATCATGATGGCCAGCCGGGCGCTGGCGGCGGTCGCCAAAGGCCCGGATGATTATATCAGGGTCTACGACCGCATCCTCAGTCAGGCCGCCGGCAAGGTCATCCTGCATTGGCTGGGCGACATGTTCGATCCGTCGTTGAAGGGCTATTGGGGCAACGGAAATTTCGAGGCTGCGCTCGACACCGTCGTTGCCATCATCGAGCGCCATGCCGGCAAGGTCGAGGGGATAAAGATTTCCCTGCTCGATGCCGGCAAGGAAGTCGCCCTGCGCAACCGGTTGCCTGACGGCGTCGTCATGTTCACCGGCGACGACTTCAACTACCCTGAACTGATCGCAGGCGACGGGAAACGTCACTCGCATGCCTTGCTCGGCATATTCGACGCCATCGCCCCGGTCGCCAATGCCGCCCTGTCGAAACTGGCTGACGGTGACCGCACCGGCTATGACGCGCTGATGGCGCCGACGGTGCCACTGTCGCGCAAAATCTTCGAGGCGCCGACCGAGTACTACAAGGCCGGCATTGTCTTCATGGCCTGGCTCAACGGCCATCAGGATCATTTCACAATGGTCGGCGGCATGCAGTCGGCGCGCGGTATCCTGCACTATGCCGATATCTTCCGCCTTGCCGACCAGGCAGGCTTGCTCGCCGATCCCGCGCTTGCGTTGGCCAGGATGAAGCATTTCTGCGCGGTCGCGGGTGTCTGAGCACAACGCAATCGTTGACTGAAAAGTATCCCCCGTGTGGGGGATTTGCGTTCTCGCGTCAAATCTGTATTCCGTTGCCGGGATTAGATGCGGACGAATGCGGCAATGACGGAAAAAGTGGCGCTCATCACCGGTGTAACCGGGCAGGACGGGGCCTATCTTGCAGATTTGCTTCTGCAGAAGGGCTATATTGTCCATGGCGTCAAACGCCGCTCGTCCTCGTTCAACACCGAGCGCGTCGATGACATCTATGTCGATCCGCACGAGCGCGGTGCGCGCTTTTTCCTGCACTATGGCGATCTGACCGACGCAACCAATCTTATTCGCCTCGTGCAGGAGACGCGGCCGAGCGAGATCTACAATCTCGGCGCCCAGAGCCATGTCCAGGTGAGTTTCGAGACGCCCGAATACACCGGCAATGCCGATGCGTTGGGCACGCTCAGGCTGCTGGAGGCGATCCGCATCCTCGGCATGGAAAAATCGGTGCGTTTCTATCAGGCCTCGACCTCGGAGCTTTACGGCAAGGCGCGCGAGGTCCCGCAAAGCGAGACGACGCCGTTCCATCCGCGCTCGCCCTATGCCGCGGCCAAGCTCTACGCCTACTGGATCACGGTCAATTACCGCGAAGCCTACGGCATGTTCGCCGCCAACGGCATCCTGTTCAACCACGAAAGCCCGACGCGCGGCGAAACCTTCGTCACCCGCAAGATCACGCGAGCCGTCGCCTCGATCCAACACGGCCTGCAGGACACGCTCTATCTCGGCAATCTCGACGCCAGGCGTGACTGGGGCCATGCGCGCGACTACGTAGAAGGCATGTGGCGCATTCTGCAGCACAGCGAAGCCGACGATTTCGTGCTGGCGACCGGCGAGGCGCATTCGGTGCGCGAATTTGTCGACCTGGCCTTTGCCGAGACCGGACGGAGCATCCGCTGGCAAGGCGAGGGTGTCGACGAAGTTGGTGTCGATGCCGGCTCGGGCACGGTCCTGGTGCGTATCGATCCGCGCTATTTTCGGCCGACCGAGGTCGACTTTTTGCTCGGCGACCCCGCCAAGGCCAAGGCGAGACTTGGCTGGTCGCACACGACCGGGTTCAGGGATCTTGTGGCGGAAATGGTGCAGGCCGATCTGGCGCGCGCGGCCGGCGGCACGCGGCAGAACAGCCGCTCCGCGTGAGGCAGGCCGATGGACGTGACATTTGAGCTGAAAGGCAAGCGTGTCTTCGTCGCCGGGCATCGCGGCATGGTCGGTTCGGCCGTCGTGCGACGGCTGGCGGGCGAGGATTGCGAGGTGCTCACCGTATCGCGCGACAGGCTCGACCTGCTCGACCAGACCTGCGTGCGGCGCTGGATGGCCGAGCACCGGCCGGATGCGGTGGTGATGGCGGCCGCCAAGGTTGGCGGCATCCTGGCCAATGACCGGTTCCCGGTCGATTTCCTGCAGGACAACCTGGTCATGCAGAGCAATGTCATCGACAGCGCCTTTCGCAGCGAGGTCGGCAAGCTTTTGTTTCTCGGCTCGTCCTGCATCTATCCCAAGCTCGCGCCGCAGCCGATTCCGGAAGATGCACTGCTGACCGGCCCGCTCGAGCCCACCAATGAATGGTATGCGATCGCCAAGATCGCCGGGCTTAAACTGTGCCAGGCCTATCGGCGCCAGTACGGCGTCGATTACATCTCGGCGATGCCGGCCAACCTTTACGGCCCAGGCGACAATTTCGACCTTCAGAGCAGCCATGTGGTGCCGGCTCTGATGCGAAAGGCGCATGCGCTGGCGCTGAGCGGCGCCACCAGCCTCGAGGTTTGGGGCTCGGGCACGCCGAGGCGCGAATTCCTGCATGTCGACGACGCTGCCGATGCGCTGGTCTGGCTGTTGAAGAATTATACCGGCGACGGCCACGTCAATGTCGGTTCGGGGGAGGATGTCACCATTGCCGAGCTTGCCCAAACCGTCGCATCCGTCGCCGGCGTCGAGGCTACGATCGCCTTCGATACGACCAGGCCGGACGGCACGCCGCGCAAACTGATGGATGTGTCGCGGCTGTTTGCAACGGGATGGCGCCCGCGCTACGTGCTTCGCAGTGGATTGGAACAGACATATGCGTGGTTTCTCAGCCATGTTGAGAAGGGTGACGTCCGCCTCGGCGCGGCCTGATCCCAATCCTCAGCATGCAAAGTTGATTGCCGCGACCAGGGATGACGGGCTAGGCGGCCGGCTTCTGGCCATGGTCAATGCGAAGGCGCTTGCCGATGCGACAGGCCACCACTTCGGATTCACCTGGAAGAGAGCCGTCTCGGACAAGACGTTTCACATCGTCGATACGGTCGACAAAATATTTAATCCCGAATTCATCGAGAAACACTGGCTGGGCGAAAAGATCAGAGAGACGGATCTCGAGGTTCTCAAGAAAGGGAAATTCACCCGCGCAAGCCTGAATGCATCAGCCGGCCGAAGCTTCTTTCGGGGCTGGCTCTGCAACGACTTCAACGTTCTGGAGTCTTTTCGCGACAAGGGAAAGCGGATCGCGACATCCGAAACGATCAGGACTCTCGGCTTTGCCGAGCCGGTGGACCATGCGCTGCACGCGGCCCAGTCCTGTCAATTTCCGGGGCAAATGGCCGGGCTGCATCTGCGCAGCGGCGATATCGTTCGCGGCAAATACCGTTCGATGCTGAATTTCAACGGCAAGGTAATCCCTTCCACGCTGGCCAAGGCGATTGTGGCCGAGCTCGCGTCACAGGGTATTGCGACCCTGCTGGTTGGCCAGGATCGTGCGACGCTCGACTATCTGAGGTCGGAAACCGGCGCGTTGCTGACCGACGATTTCGGCGCCAACGAATTCGAGGATGAGACGCTTAGGGCATTTTTCGAGATGGGTCTTCTGGCGCGTTGCCAGCGGATCTACGCCGGCAGCAGCGTGTTCGCATCCGTGTCGTCGGTGATGAGCGGCATTCCACGCACCAGGACCACGGCGCTGTTCAGCCCGCCCCTGGCGGCGCAACTCATGCTCGAAGAGCTGGAGCGGCATCAGTCCGACTACCATCCATTCGAAGCGGCGTTCGGCTATCTGTCGGCGTTCCTGAACATTGAGGACGACATCAGCCCGGCGCAGGCAAGGGACATTCTCGGCAAAGGCTACGCGCTCGATCCTGAAAACGACGCCTATGCGCTGAAGATCGTGGCCTCCTATTTTCGCGAGAAGGACTACGCTTCAGGGGAAGCCATTTTGAAGTCGCGCATGACGGCGCAATTCGAGGCGCGTCCCAAGGCACCGCTGCCAATGCTTTTGGCCTTGTCGCGCAAGACAGTGCACGGCCACGCCATGGGCAAGGATTTCGCGTCCTTTTTTGCCGCGGCGAAGGCCGGTCATCCCTATGCCACGGCCTGTGCGGCCCATATTCTGCATGACGGATTTGGCGAACTGAAACAGGCGCTTGAGATGATCGCCAGATCGCAGGCTGCCGAACCGGCCAATGCATTGTTCAGGACGATCAGGCGTTACATCCGGCCGATCGCGACCCGTGAATCCAGCCCGCTGTTGAAAGCGCGGCTGCGGCTCTGGAAAGCCGGGATCAGGATCTAGTCTATCACTGCCTTCGCCAGACCCAGAACGGTGCGATGCCCTGGTCGGGATGGAAAAGCGATCTCCCGGGGCTGACATCAAGCGCTGGCGTCGCGGGGTCGTGGCATGCGAGATCCAACAGCAGTGGCCGAGCCAGATCCCGATCGATGGTCTCAATATCTTGCCTGCCGATATCGGCTGCAAACCGGCGCAGCGCCGTGACCAGGCCCTGTCCCTCGGCAGCCTGGTGCCGCCACAAACCGTCGCCGACCGCGGACAAGACCCGCGCCAGGGCTGTCCAGCCCTGCAAGGCGAACATGGCGTCGTGCAGGCTGGACGTTTCGTTCAAAAACGAGCCGTCGGGTGCGATCTCCGCTGCCAGCCTTTCGCGGGTGTGGAGGCGGACCCTGGCCAGCGTTGCGCCGTCGTTCAGAAACATTGCGATCGATGTACGCTGAAGATCACTGAGGACACCGTGCTTGCCAAACTCTGTCGCCGGTACGGTGGCTAGCCATTTGCCGTAGGTACCAAGCCAGGTCCGGAAGTCCTCCCGTTCCCGCCCGGTCAGCGCCCCGGCCCGCTCGACAAGGCGGACGGCATCGAGAAAGAAGTGGAGACCACCGAGCTCGAAGACACCTTGCTTTGCGCGAGACGGGTTCATCCTTGTGTCGATGAAGCATGTGCGGATCCATTGCGCGGCATCGGCGGCAAAGCGCTGCTCACCGAGCAGGGCCGCCGCCAGCGCCAGCACGGTGGCGTCGTGCAGGACATGGCGCAGGCGGGCAGGATCGCCCGCCTGATGGAGATCGGTGCGACGAGCGCGGGCGAGCACCTCGCTCGCGGCAGTTTCGAGATGGCGGCGAAGCTCGACGTCATTGCCTTGGGATACTGCTGCAAGAACAGCGTCGTCGTAAAAAACCAGGCGCGACGGGTCGAGCCTGGCGGCGGTCGCCAGGGCATCGCAGCGGTCGATCATATCGACGATGGCTTCGTCGCGGCTGCTCCAGCGGGCGACGAAACCGGCCTTGCCGATTTCCAGATGCGAGCGCCCGGAATCCAGGCGCGCCACCCAGCCGGCCTTGTGGAAAAGCCCGGCATCGGGAGCCAGCGACGGACGTGGGAAATCCCACGGGTCGTCGCGGAAGCGATCCCATGATCCGGGAACGCCGAGCCGCCACAGCATTTCGACCTTGGGCCGGCGGCCATAGGCATAATCTTCGTCGAACAGTTCGGTCGTATCGGCGCGAAAGATGATCTGGGGCTCTTCCCTGGCCGGCGGTTTGAAATTCTCGTCGAGCAGAGCCAGGTTTTCGACAATGCGCGCCATCGGCACGATGACATAGGGCAGATACGGCCTTGCCTCGATTGCCCCGCGTATCTGCCGGAATGCCTGCTCGGTCAGATAGCAGTTTCCGTCCCACGGCATCAGCCACTTCGCCCGCGTGCGGGCGATCTCAAGCGCCTTGTTGCGGGCGCCGTTGTTGTTCATCAGATAGCGGTTCTTGCTGTGCCTGATGAGCGTTTCGTAGCGCGCCGGCGTGAGTTCAACTGATTGGCCGCTCTTGCCGGAAAACCGGAGTTCCTTTGCCGCCAGCCTGTCGATGTCCCACGCAATCCGGCCATAGGCCTCGAGGTCGAAAGGGATGCGCACAAAGCTCTGGCCGCGGCCCTCCAGCAGCCTGACGATGCGGGCCTCCTCATCCGGATCGGCTATCCGATTGACGATCCAGAACTTGTCGCAGTCAGGAAAGGCAGGCTCATTGTCGAGGATGAAGCTGGCATTGTCGAAGGACTGGCCTTTGCGGTGCCGTGGCTCGAGATCGTTGCCAATGATGCGGACGAGCATGAAGCTGTCCTTCGCCGGCGCAATCGGCAAGGCAGGGTATGCGTGACGCGCCGCCCTGATGCGAAGCCTGACATCGCGCCTGTGTTCGAGCGTTCGCTTTGCCGCAACCAGCACGCCGCCAAGGCTTGAACCTGGCGATTGGAGATATTTCCTCGCCCGTTTGAGCTCGAGGTAGATGCGTTGCCAGGTCGACTTCCGCTCCGCCGGAGTTGACGTCATGGCCACCCGCCGAAGCGAGCGCGCCAGTGGTCTGAGATCATCGATGTCGTCACTCGCATTGTTCCCCCCGAACATCGCGTCTGTCCCCAGCCTTAAAGCCATCGCGCCCGGGCGTCACGACTGAAAATTTGTCCCAGGCATTGTCGTGCCCGCTCGCCGGCCTGCGCCCCGAAGGCTTTGCCGGCAAGTTCAGTTTGCCCGTGAACCATTTCGTTGCCGCCCGCGACCAAGCGCCGTGTAGCAAACGCCGTCCATCAAGGAGAACGTCCATCTTTATCAATTCAAGAAACGTCTTTCTCGCCGCCATCGCCGTTTCGGTGCTGGCGGGTGTCAGACGGTACCTCCAAGGGAATGCGACAAGGGCAAGCCGAACCTCGACCAGTACGGACAATGCTGCGGCGGGGGGGGGGGGGGGGGGGGGGGGGGGGGGGGGGGGGGGGGGGGGGGGGGGGGGGGGGGGGGGGGGGGGGGGGGGGTTCTTGCGCCTCTAATTTAGCAAGTGGACTCGGCAATGACCTCGTTGGTATCTGTCTACCATGTCGATCAGTCCGCCTGCCAGTTGGAGGCGTCCGCACAAGACGCTTATCATTGCCAGCACACCACGTAGCGGGAGCAATTTTTTTTGCAGGAAGCTGCGCAGCACTGGCGTGCTAGGCAACCCCACCGAGTATTTTCGACATTGGGACACGCCTGATGTGGCTACGGCTGAACGCTGTCTGCTGGCGGCCGAGAAAGGCAGAACCGACAACGGTGTGGTGGCCTTCAAGCTCTTCCCGGAGCATTTCGACAGACTCCAAAAAGACATTCGTCTCTCGGAATGGTTCCCCGATCCGATATGGGTTCATCTTGAGAGGAAGGACCTGCTCGGCCAGGCAATCTCGCTCGCCAGGGCCATGCAGGATGGGGTTTGGAGCAGCGGCAAGGAACCCATGAAAGATGCCTTATATTCAAGATGGGCGATCGAGGCGTCATTGGCCAAGATAGTTGCCAGCAACGGGCGCTGGGCGGCCTATTTCGCCCGAACCGGAATCGAGCCGTTGCGAGTCTTCTACGAAGACATTGGCGACGAAGTCGACAATGTGTGCCAACGCATAGGCACTCGGCTGGGTCTGGCCGCACCCGTACCATCGACGGGGGATGTGGACATGGAGCAGCAACGCGACGCGCAAAACGATGATTGGCGGCGGCTGTTTCTCGCCGAGGCCGGCGACCAGAGCAGCTTTCCGGCAACGATCATCCCGACCGGGGCACTAAAGCGCAAGAAGCCGAAATGGATGTTCTGGAAGCAATGACCGGCGACGATGCCGTTCCGCAAGGATCGCTGACGCGCATGCCGGATCAACTAAGACGAAGCTTTGGTCTGGATGGTGGGCGTGACAGGGATTGAACCTGTGACCCCTGCAATGTCAATGCAGTGCTCTCCCGCTGAGCTACACGCCCATCCGAAGCCGCGCATACACCATTTTTGATCCAGCGCGTCAATAGCCGGAAAAGGGAAAGAAAGGTTCGTTTTGTCGCGCCGCCAGACGAACGGCGGCATCGCGCCCGAAGTGCTTCAGGCGGCCTGCAGCATTTTTTCGACCTCATTGACGAGATCGCGCAGATGGAAGGGCTTCGACAGCACCTTGGCGTCTTTCGGCGCCTTGGAATCGGGGTTGAGCGCGACGGCCGCGAAACCGGTGATGAACATCACCTTGAGGTCGGGATCGATCTCGGTGGCGCGGCGGGCGAGCTCGATGCCGTCCATCTCCGGCATGACGATGTCGGTCAGCAGCAGGGAGAACGGTTCTTCTCGCAGCCGCTCATAGGCGCTGGCGCCATTGTCGAAATCGCTGACATGGTAGCCGGCCCGCTCCAGTGCCTTGACCAGGAACCGGCGCATGTCGTCGTCGTCTTCCGCCAGCAGAATGCGTGCCATCTTATCCCGTCCGAATCACCCACCCAAGCCTGCCGTCCGGCAAACCCGTTAACCATCCTGTATATGAGGAGGTGACGGTAAACATCAAGTGAACACTGGCGGCATTAATCCTGATTTGACGGGGGTCCTGACATGCCGAAATGCTGGACATGCGGCCGATGAGGTGGCAGTTTCCCATCATGATGCATTGCTGTTTCCGGGTTCGTTCAAATTGACGACGGCAGCCGAGGATTTTTCGGTCGTTCCACCCTTCGAAATCCGATCGGGCGCCGAGCAGCGCGTTCCCTTCGTCTTCAACTCACCGCATAGCGGCCGCTATTATCCCGACCGCTTCCTGGCCATGGCCAGGCTCGACCGCAACGCCATCCGCCGTTCCGAGGATTGCTATGTCGACGAGTTGTTCGGCGGCGCGGTGGCGCTCGGCGCGCCGATGCTGGCAGCGAATTTTCCGCGCGCCTATCTCGACGTCAATCGCGAACCGTGGGAACTCGACCCGCGCATGTTCGCCGAGCCGGTGCCGTCCTTCTGTAACATCCGCTCGGCCCGCGTCGCTGGCGGGCTCGGCACCGTGCCCAAGCTGGTGGGCGAGGGGCTCGACATCTATTCCGGCCGCCTGCCGCTGGCGGAGGCTGTGCAGCGCATCGAGGCCGTCTACAAGCCCTATCACGAGACGCTGAAGCGGCTTTTGACCAGGACCCATGCCAGGTTCGGCTATGCCGTGCTGATCGACTGCCATTCGATGCCGGCGAGCATCAGGGTGGGCGACAGCGGCCTGCGGCCGGACTTCATCGTCGGCGACCGTTTCGGCATCTCGGCAACGGCTGCGCTGACCGAGACGGCGATCGGCCTGCTGATCGGCATGGGCTATACCGTCGCCCACAACAAACCCTATGCCGGAGGCTTCATCACCGAGCATTACGGCCGGCCGGCGCGCCATCTGCATGCGCTGCAGATCGAAGTCAATCGCGGGCTCTACATGAATGAGCGGACGTTCCAGAAATCGGCTGGTTTCGATGCGCTGGCCGACGACATGGCGCGCTTTTCGGCGGATCTGATGGCGATGCCCGACCACCATTTCATCGACCTGCCGCTGGCTGCCGAATGACGCCGGAGCGTCGGCTATTCATGAAATCCCGCGCCAGCCATGCGGCGGCGTAAAAAAAGACCGCATCGTTTGCACGACACGGTCGAAGTCTAGGGAGGAAACGCCCAAGGAGGGCATGGACAGGAAAACCTGTCCGAGAACAAATTTATTGTGCGATGCACAAATGTCAATCGAATTCGGGCTTATTTAATTCACTCTGATGTGGAAATTGCGTTTGAACAGCGCCGATGCGACATTTCTGCAACACTTATCTCAGTGATAAATCGATAAACCGGCTTGTTTTGGCGGGAAAGTGCCGGCAGACCGGGTTGGGCACTCTGCAATGCGGGAGAATCAGGTGGACATCAGCATCGATTTCATGCGCCGGATCGCGCAAGCGGCGGCGGCTGAAACCTTGCCGCGATTCCGCGCACAGGGCGCGGTGGCCAACAAGGAAAAAGGCAGTTTCGATCCGGTCACGGAAGCCGACCGCGAGACGGAACGCGCCATCCGGGCGCTGATATCGGCCGAGTATCCCGATCACGGCATTTTGGGTGAAGAGCACGGCAGCGAGAACGTCTCCAGCCGGCATGTCTGGGTGATCGATCCCATCGACGGCACCCGCGCCTTCATCTCCGGCCTGCCTGTATGGGGGACGCTGGTCGGTCTCACGGTCGACGGCGACGCCGTCGCCGGTATGATGGCCCAGCCCTTCACCGGTGAGCTGTTCTACGCCAACGCTTCCGGCTCCCACTATGAGGGCCCCGGCGGACCGCGGAAGCTCGCGACCCGCAAGACGACGAAGCTCGACCAGGCGACCTTGTTCACCACCACGCCGGCGCTGTTCAAGGGCGAAGCGCGCACGCGCTACGATCAGTTTGAAAAGCAGATCCAGCTCGCCCGGTACGGCGCCGATTGCTACGCCTTTGCCATGATCGCCTCGGGCAGCGTCGACATCGTCGCCGATCCCGGACTGAAGCCTTACGACATCGTGGCGCTGATCCCGATCATCGAAAAGGCCGGCGGCGTCGTCACCACATTCGAAGGCGGCCCGGCGGAGAAGGGCGGCGACATACTGGCCGCGGCGACGCCGGAACTTCACGCGGCGGCGATGGCGGCCCTGCGCGGCTGATACTTTGTCCCTGTCAGCGCGGCTTGATCGAGCGCTGGAATTCCGCCGGCGTTCGTCCATAGACCTGCCTGAATGACGAACTGAAATGGCTGTGGCTGGAGAAGCCGAGGTCCAGGCCGAGCGTCGTCAGATTGTCGTAGCGGCCAAGAAGGTCGAGCGCACGCGCCAGGCGCAGGCGCAGATGATAGCGGTAGAGCGGCATCGCCTCGACCTGCTGAAAAACCTGTGTGAGATAAACCGGCGAGACGCCGACTTCGGCGGCAATCTCGGCGAGCGTCCAGCGCCGCGACAGATCCGAAGACAGGACGAGCTTGGCGCGGTCGACCAGCTTCTGCCGGCCGGCGCTGGCACCTGCGGCATGCGAGGTGCGTTCGCCGAGAGAACGCCGCACCAGCGTCAGCGCCAGGGTTTCGGCCTCCAGCATTTCGGCAATGTTGCGGCTCAGGCTGTGGCGCAGCACTGCCACCAGCGCCTGGGCCCGCGGGTCGATGCGGCGGCGCTGGCGGCGAAACGCCAACGCGCTGCCCGAGCGCAATTGCTCCTTCGGCGTCAGTTCCTGCAGTTGCGCCTCCTCGATGACGAGATCGAGGCAGGAATCGCCACCCTCGACCGGGTGGCTGATCCGGTAGGGTTCGGCCTCATTGAAGAACAGCAGCTGGTTGGCTTCGGCGACCGCATCGTTGCGGCCGACATGGCGCACGAAGACACCGCGATAGGGAAACACCAGATGGGTGGCGGCGGTGCATTCCTCTTCGCTCTTAGACGACGTCCCTTACCCTGACGGTACCGGTGTCCAGGAGCGTCTGTACCGTGAACTGCGACATGGCGCTGCGTTCCCCTTTGCGCCGAAAGCTGTCCCGGCACTTTAGGCGATCGGCCTGCCCAGACCTGTCAGGAGACTTCACCTGTCAGCGTCTTCGCAACGGCCTGGCTCAGTCCCACAAGCGGCGCATATATTCCGTGTGGGCCTCTCCGCGCGACAGGCCAATGTCCTTGAGCTGTTCGTCGGTCATTTCGAGCAAGGCAAGCCGGCTTCGACGTCTCTCCAACTGACGGCCGACCCAATTGGCCGCCGCGATGCCTTGTGTTTGCAAGGACCGCCAGAAGGTCGCGGATTGGGTTGTGGGTGCCTGTGCCAAGTGCACCATCATTGCATGATCGGGGCGCATCGCTCATGCCTCCCTGTTGCCGACGACTGAGGCGCCGGCCACCGAGGCGCCGGCTTCGTTCAATGCAATCGCGCATTCCTCGCAGCAGACCTCGACGGTTTTGCCGCCGACCTTGACGCGGATCGGGTTGGCGTCCAGCTGGCAATCGCAGGCAGCGCAGGTCTTCTCGGTCATGATGTCATCTCCTTGACGTTCAGTTCGACGCGGAGAGATGAGCATTCCGGGGCGGCACCGGCTGTCAGAATCTTTAGCTCTTTGTGTGCGGTTGGCGCTGCCGGGCGGTCCTCCTGACAGAAGGCTGTCAGCAGGCGTAAGCTCAAGGCGTCGCAACCTGCGGCGCTGGCGGCATCAGGCAGTGGGGTCGTCCTGGCCTGGAATGAAGGCGTCGAAGGCGGCGAGCAACTGCTCGCGATAGACATCGGCTTCCTGCAGGATCTCATGTTTGGCGCCATCGATCATCAGCAGCGAGCCGACGCGCAGACGCCTGGTGTAGGCTTCCACGGCCTTGGTCGAGACGACCTGATCGGCGCCGGCGGCGATCATGAGGAGGGGGACCTGAATCTTCGCCATGAAGTCCGGCTCGCTGATGGCTTCGCTTGCCTTGATGGCGGCCCGCAGCCAGCGGATCGTCGGGCCGCCGAGCGCCAATTGTGGATAGTCCTCGTAGATTTTCGTGTTGCGCTGATAGCGCCCAGGGTCCGATGTCACCTTGTTGACGGCAAAGGGCAGGGTCTGCCTGGGTCTAGGCCCCCAGGCGGCATAGAGCCGGCCAAGGCCGAGAAAGCACAAGAGCGAGCAGACGCGGCGCACCGTTTTTACAGACAGCGGAAAATCGGGCACCGTCAGGAATGGCGCGATCAGCACCATGCGGCGCACCCGGTTGACCATCGACGGCGCGGCGAGCAGCGCAATCACGGCTCCGGCCGAATGGGCGAGGATGTAGTACGGGCCGCGGCAGTCGGGCAGCACGATGTCCTCGAAGAACTGTTCAAGGTCGCCGGTGTAGTCGTAGAAGGAGCGGACATAGCCGCGTTGCCGGTCACGGATCAGCCGGTCCGAACCGCCCTGGCCGCGCCAGTCGAGCGTGGCGACGCCGAGGCCGCGATCGGTAAGGTCGCGGATGGTCTCGAAATATTTCTCGATGCACTCGTTGCGGCCGGGCAGCAGGACGACCGTGCCCTTCAGCGGCCGGGTGACCGCGGCAAAAAGGCCGTAGCGGATCTTCTTGCCGTCGCGCGTGGTGAAGAAGCCGCCGGCGATATTTTGCGGCGGCGGATTGCCTGGCGTGGGGTGGAAGAGGTCCGTCATTCGGCGCTTGCGTTTGGTGGTGTCTCGCCCGGCAGGGCGTCGGCATGGTGATAGACGCCAATGGATGAAAAGCAAAGGGAGGGGCGCCAAGGGGGCGGACGAACAGCGAGTAAGGCCGGAAGCAGCCTGCGGCGGCGTGCTTCCGGCCTCTGTCGATCCGGGAGGAAGGGACGTTGCACCCGGTTCGGCCTCGTCGCGGCGCCTTGGTCCGGCGCCGCCTGGTTCTTGATCCTGGCTGCACTCTAGCGCCGGCCGGCTGAACGGGCGCCGAAGCGGCGGTTCATCTGCCGTTCATCGACGCCTCAATTCACAGCTGTTCAAAAATCCTTGAAATGCGCTTTTGCGCTCCCCAAATGTTTGATGCAGCCGCCGATGTCGGGGCTGCTGGTCCACCCGGAACGCCTTTTTCAGGGTTTCGTAACGGCCACACGCAAACCATGTTGCTCAACAGGAGAACACCTCATGCGTCACGTTGATTTTTCCCCGCTCTATCGCTCGACCGTCGGCTTCGACCGCCTGTTCACCATGCTCGACTCGCTGGCCCAGCCCGATGGTGCGCAGACCTATCCGCCCTACAATATCGAGCGCACCGGCGAGAACGCCTATCGCATCTCGATGGCGGTTGCCGGCTTCTCGGATGAAGAGATCTCGATCGAAGCCCATCGCAACGTGCTGACCGTCAAGGGCGAGCGCAAGGAAGAGGGCAATGGCGTAGGCTCCGAACTGCTCTATCGCGGCATTGCCTCGCGTTCCTTTGAGCGCCGCTTCCAGCTTGCCGACCATGTCGAGGTCGTGGGCGCCACGCTGAAGAATGGCCTGCTCTTCGTCGATCTCACCCGCAACATCCCCGAGGAGCTGAAGCCGCGTAAGATCGCGATTACCGCGAGCTCCGAGAAGGCCAAGCAGATCGAGGCCAAGAACGCCGCGTAATCAAGACGGCGGGTCACGCCCAAGGGACGTGGGTAACGCCCAGAAATAGAAGCGTCTCCTCCCGAGACGAAAGCGGCGCCGCGAGGCGCCGCTTTTTTTGTTGCGCGGAATCTGTGTCACCCAGAACCGGGAGTTCTGGCTCTTTTGGAACAGGCGCTGTCTTCCCATGAAGGGCGATGTCTGATTTCTCGCTGACACTGACAGCCACCGTTGCCGCCACCTTCCTGCTCGCCGGCCTCGTCAAGGGCGTTACCGGCATGGGCCTGCCGACGCTGGCAATGGGCCTGCTCGGCACCATCATGCCGCCGGTCGCCGCGGCCTCGCTGCTAATCGTGCCCTCCTTCGTCACCAACTTCTGGCAGCTGTTCGCCGGACCGAGCTTTGCCTCGATCCTCAAGCGGCTATGGCTGATGATGATCGGCATCGTCACCGGCACGCTGGCCGGCTCATGGTTGCTGGCCAGCGACAACGTCAAATGGACGACCGCCGGCCTCGGTGCCGCGCTGATCGTCTATGCCGTCTATACGCTGCTGGCGCGGCAATTGACGGTCCCGATGTCGGCCGAGCGGTGGTCGTCGCCCATTGTCGGTTTTCTTACCGGCCTCGTTACCGGCGGCACCGGCGTGTTCGTCGTCCCTGCGGTGCCCTACATCCAGGCATTGGGGTTGAACCGCGAGGACCTGATCCAGGCGCTCGGTCTTTCCTTTACCGTATCGGCCATCGCGCTTGCCGCCGGCCTTGCCTCGCATGGCGCCTTCCAGGTCGAGCATATCGCGATGTCGTCGCTGGCGGTCCTGCCGGCGCTGCTCGGCATGTGGCTGGGACAGTTGCTGCGGCAGCGGATCAGCCCGGCGACATTCCGGCGCTGGTTCCTGATTTTTTTGATCCTGCTTGGCCTGGAGTTGTTGGTGCGGCCTTTCTTGGCCTAGCGGCCGGTGCCGGTTGCGAGCACGGCCTCGACGTTTTGCCGATGAACGGGTTCGTATAGCGCGAAGTACTCTACCGCACCGGCGGCGAACATGTCGGCGCCGAAGGTTTTCAAATCCTGCTTCGCCAGATCGGGCTCGTGCCGGCAGCGGAGCAGTTTTTGGACGTAGGCTTGCGTGGCGGCGATGAGGCCTTTGTCGTAGCCGCCTCGTTCGATCGCTTCGAGCGAACCGTGATTGGGCAGGATGCAGTCTATCGGCCAGCCGGACATGCGTTCGAGATCGACCAGATGTTGCGCCAGACGATCCGCCTCGCTGACATAGGTGATCGGATCCTCGAGTGTGTCGCCTGCCAGGAGCAGGCCGGTTTCGGGCATGAACAGCACCGTGCCGTCATGGCTGTGGATTTCGACCTGGCGCAACTCGACGGCGATCGATCCAACCGTGAGGTCGAGGCTGCCTTCGAAGGTCCTGTTCGGCAGCACGAGAGGCTTGATCGGCGGAATGCCGCCTTCGATCTCGGCCCGGTTGTTCGCCAGCGCCGAAGCGGTGAGGGCGTTGGCGATGATCTCGCAATCCTGAAACACCTCATTGCCGGCAATATGATCGTCATGCCAGTGGCTGAGCACGACCCGGATCGAGCTGACGCCCATGGCTTCGAGCGTCTGCCTGATATAGCGCGCGTGGGGCAGTGAAATATGGGTGTCATAGACAAGCGCGTGCGGCCCGTCGACAACGGCATAGGTGCAGATGCCGAGGGCATAGGCACCGTCGTCCAGCCAGTTCGGCTCGTCCGACCAGGCGCGAACGCCGTCGATGCGACCATCGTAAAAGCCCAGCACGTTTGGCGCCGGGCGAACCAGCCGCATGGTCGAGCCTAGAGGTGGCTTGGTCATCGGAAAAGCTCAGGCAATCGTGTGGCCGAGGTGGTCGACCTCCTCAGCGGTCGTGGCAAAGCTGGCGACGAAGCGGTAGATCGCTTCATTGTCGCCGAGGTGGCCGTCGAAGCTTTGCGGCACGCCCCATTCGTAGAATTTGGCGCCGTCGCCTAGCATTTTTTCCGCCTTGCTGCGGTCGAGAATGGCGAACACTTCATTGGCCTGCGGCAGCCAGGCCAGCCGGCCGGACGGCGCGTCCTCGATCGCCGCGGCCAGCCTTGCGGCCATCGCATTGGCGTGGCGCGCCATCCTCAGCCACAGATCGTCGGCAAAATAGGCCTCGAACTGGGCCGAGATGAAGCGCGCCTTGGAGAAGGTTTGCCCGGCGCGCTGGCGAAGCAGGCGCAGGTCGCGCGCCACGTCGGGGTTGAGGACGACGACCGCGTCGGCCATCCAGCAGCCATTCTTGGTGCCGCCGAAGGAGATGATGTCGACACCGCTCTTCCAGGTCATTTCGGCAGGGCTGATCTCAGTCGCCGCGACGGCGTTGGCGAAGCGCGCGCCGTCCATATGCAGCGGCAGCTTGTGACGGCGAGCCACCTCCGAGACAGCTTTGACGTCGTCGACGGTGTAAACGGTGCCGACTTCGGTCGCCTGGGTGATTGTCACCGCCATCGGCTGGCCGGCAGGGACGAGATCCCGCGAATAGCGCTTGATGGCCCGGTCGAGCGCCTGCGGATTGATGCGCCCCAGAGGCCCCGGGACGGGCGACATACGCGCGCCGCCGGTGTAAAAACCCGTGGCGCCGAATTCATCGACATTCATATGCGCTTCCGCATGGCAGAAGGCGACGCCGCCGATCCGGTTCAACGACGCCATGGACAGCGCGTTGGCCGCCGTGCCGGTGGCAACAAAGAAGACCGCGACCTCGCGCTCGAAAATCTCGTTGAAGCGCTTGTAGAGGGCGCGGTCGAGGTCGCCATCGCCATAGGCGGTGGCGATGCCGGCAGCATGGCGGGTCAGGTTGGCCGAGATATCGGGATGGACGCCCGCCCAGTTGTCGGATGCAAAGAACATTCGGAAAGTCCATGTCTGATTGCGAAAAGGAGCGCGACCATGGCTGCTTCGGGGTTTGACGTGCAAGGGCCAAGAGCTGAAAAAGCGGTAAAGCCAGCGGCTGATCACGAAGGCGTGCAGGGACCGAAGTTTTCGTTTCGACGGCGCGTCGCGTAATTTTCTGTCGCCAAACGTCCAAGATTTTTGTGAATCGGTCTTGTGTGTGCCCGGGATTTCTGCCATAAAAATTTAGGACAGTAGTGCTGTCTTATTTTGTCGCACAAGTCAGGCTGGATTGGCGTATCATTTGGGCCACTCCGGCCGTTGCCGCGAGCGACGGGTAGACGGCTCGGCTGTGGCCTGTACGATACCGGATACGAGCCGGCGGCGCATCGCTCGGTTCGCCAAGGATTTCGCAAGACGTGCCGCAAGAATGAGAGCGGAAGCCAGTCGCTTCCCAAGGTAGACCAGCGCCCCAAACGCAAGAAGTGACAGGGGCCGGAACGGAGGACAGGACGATGACGGAACTGACGCCATCTGCGATTACCGGCCAGGCCGCGCAGACGAAAGCGGCAGTCGTTAAAAATCCATCCATTACCACTGGCCTGACCAATGGCGGCCGAACCACCGATGGTATGGCCGCGCAGGGTCTCTATGATCCGCGCAACGAGCATGACGCCTGCGGCGTCGGCTTCATCGTCAACATGAAGAACGTCAAGTCGCACCAGATCGTCAAGGACGGGCTGTTCGTGCTCGAAAACCTGACGCATCGCGGCGCCGTCGGCGCCGATCCGCTGATGGGCGACGGCGCCGGCGTGCTGGTGCAGATTCCGGACCGTTTCTTCCGCGAGGAGATGGCGGCCCAGGGCGTCGAACTGCCGGCGGCGGGCCAATACGGCGTCGGCCACTGGTTCATGCCGCAGGACGCTGCACTGCGCGCTCATGTCGAAGACATCATCGCCGAATCGGCGCAGTCCGAGGGGCTGCCGCTGCTCGGTTTCCGTGACGTGCCGGTCGACAATTCATCGCTGTCGAAGGCGCCCGATATCGCGGCCTCCGAACCGTTCCATCGCCAGGTCTTCATCGGCCGCACGGCCGACATTACCGACGACGAGGAGTATGAGGCCAGGCTGTACCTGCTGCGCAAGGTCATCTCCGGCCGCATCTATGCCGAGAACAACAACAGGGATATCGGCGCCTACTGCGTGTCGCTGTCGGCGCGCACCATCGTCTACAAGGGCATGTTCCTGGCCTATCAGGTCGGCGCCTACTACAAGGATCTGTCGGATCCGCGTTTCGAGACGGCGCTAATCCTCGTCCACCAGCGCTTCTCGACCAACACCTTCCCGTCGTGGAAGCTGGCGCATCCCTACCGCATGGTCGCGCATAATGGTGAGATCAACACGGTGCGCGGCAACAACAACTGGATGGCGGCGCGCCAGGCCTCGGTCGATTCCGAACTGTTCGGCAACAACATCTCGAAGCTGTGGCCGATCTCCTATGACGGCCAGTCCGACACTGCGTGCTTCGACAATGCGCTCGAATTCCTGTTCCAGGGCGGCTACAGCCTCAGCCACGCCATGATGATGCTGATCCCGGAAGCCTGGGCCGGCAACAAGCTCATGGATGCCGACCGCAAGGCCTTCTACGAATACCATGCAGCGCTGATGGAGCCGTGGGACGGGCCGGCCGCGGTCGCCTTTACCGACGGCCGCCAGATCGGCGCCACGCTCGACCGCAACGGACTGCGTCCGGCGCGCTACATCGTCACCGACGACGACCGCGTCATCATGGCCTCGGAAGCCGGCGTGCTGCCGGTGCCGGAGGAAAAGATCGTCAAGAAGTGGCGGCTGCAGCCCGGCCGCATGCTTCTGATCGACCTCGCCAAGGGCCGCATCATTTCCGACGAGGAGATCAAGTCGGAGATCGCGACCAGGCACCCCTACAAGACCTGGCTCAACAACACGCAACTGATCCTGGAGGATCTGAAGCCGGTTGAACCGCGCGCGCTGCGCAAGGATGTCAGCCTGCTCGATCGCCAGCAGGCGTTCGGCTACAGCCAGGAAGACACCAAGCTGTTGATGTCGCCGATGGCGACCACCGGCCAGGAAGCCGTGGGTTCGATGGGCACCGACACGCCGATCTCGGCGATGTCGGACAAGTCGAAGCTGCTCTACACCTATTTCAAGCAGAACTTCGCCCAGGTCACCAACCCGCCGATCGACCCGATCCGCGAGGAGTTGGTGATGAGCCTGGTGTCGTTCATCGGGCCGCGGCCGAACATCTTCGATCTGGTCGGCAATTCGCGCCGCAAGCGGCTCGAAGTGCGCCAGCCGATCCTGACCAATGGCGATCTGGAAAAGATCCGCTCCATCGGCCACACCGAGGACCGTTTCGACACCAAGACGATCGATATCACCTATGGGTCGAGCGAGGGCGCGGCCGGCATGCAGGGCGCCGTCGAACGTCTGTGCGAGCGGGCGGAAGCAGCTGTCGCCGGCGGCTACAACATCATCATCCTGTCGGACCGGCAGGTCGGTCCGGACCGCATCGCCATCCCGGCATTGCTGGCGACGGCGGCGGTGCATCACCACCTGATCCGCAAGGGCCTGCGCACCGCGGTCGGTCTGGTCGTCGAATCCGGCGAGCCGCGCGAAGTGCATCATTTCTGCTGTCTCGCCGGCTACGGCGCTGAGGCGATCAATCCGTACCTCGCCTTCGACACGCTGCTCGACATGCACAAGCGCGGCGAGCTGCCGGCGGAGGTCGACGCCTACGAAGTCGTCTCGCGCTACATCAAGTCGATCGGCAAGGGCATCCTCAAGGTGATGTCCAAGATGGGCATCTCGACCTACCAGTCCTATTGCGGCGCGCAGATCTTCGACGCCATCGGGCTGAAGTCGGATTTCGTCGAGAAGTACTTCACCGGCACCGCGACGCTGATCGAAGGTGTGGGCCTGGACGAGGTCGCGGCCGAGACGCTCAGCCGCCACACCGACGGCTTCGGCAACGACCCGGTGCTGCGCAACAGTCTCGAGGTCGGCGGCGAATACATGTACCGCATGCGCGGCGAAGCCCATATGTGGTCGCCCGACGCGGTCGCCACCTTGCAGCACGCCGTGCGTCAGGGCTCGTGGGATACGTTCAAGGAATATTCGGCGCAGATCGACAGCGAGACGGCCCGTGCCCAGACCATTCGCGGCCTGTTCAGGATCAAGCTGGCGGAAGAGACCGGCCGCAAGAAGGTCGCGGTAGAGGACGTGATGTCGGCGGCCGACATCGTCAAGCGCTTCTCGACCGGGGCTATGTCGTTCGGCTCAATCTCGCGCGAAGCGCACACCACGCTGGCGCGCGCCATGAACCAGATCGGCGGCAAGTCGAACACCGGCGAGGGCGGCGAAGAGGCCGACCGTTATCTGCCGCTGCCCGGCGGCGGCAAGAACCCCGAACGTTCGGCGATCAAGCAGGTCGCTTCGGGGCGGTTCGGCGTGACGGCCGAGTATCTCGTCAATTCCGATGTCATGCAGATCAAGGTCGCGCAGGGCGCCAAGCCAGGCGAGGGCGGCCAGCTGCCCGGCCACAAGGTCGACGCGACAATCGCCAAGGTCCGGCACTCGACGCCCGGCGTCGGCCTGATCTCGCCGCCGCCGCATCACGACATCTATTCGATCGAGGATCTGGCGCAGCTGATCTACGACCTGAAGAACGTCAATCCGGCTGCCGACGTCTCGGTCAAGCTGGTCTCGGAAGTCGGCGTCGGTACGGTTGCGGCCGGCGTCGCCAAGGCGCGCGCCGACCACATCACCATCTCGGGCTATGATGGTGGCACTGGTGCATCGCCGCTGACCTCGCTCAAGCACGCCGGCAGCCCGTGGGAAATGGGCCTTGCCGAGACGCACCAGACGCTGGTGCTGAACGGGCTGCGCTCACGCGTTGCGCTGCAGGTTGACGGCGGCTTGCGTACCGGGCGCGACGTCATCATCGGTGCGCTGCTCGGCGCCGACGAGTTCGGCTTCTCGACCGCGCCGCTGATCGCGGCCGGCTGCATCATGATGCGCAAGTGCCATCTCAACACCTGCCCGGTCGGCGTCGCGACGCAGGACCCGGTGCTGCGCAAGCGCTTCAAGGGCACGCCCGAGCATGTCATCAACTTCTTCTTCTATGTGGCGGAAGAGGTGAGAGGGCTGCTCGCCGAGATGGGCTACACCCATATCGACCAGATCATCGGCGACAGCGACCTTCTGGAAAAGCGCGAGATGATCCAGCACTGGAAGGCGCGCGGGCTCGATTTCGGCAAGATGTTCTTCAAGCCGGACGCGCCGCATGAAGCGGTGCACTGGACCGAGCGGCAGAAGCACCCGATCGACGATGTGCTCGACCGCAAGCTGATCGAACTGGCCAAGCCCGCGCTCGAGGCCAAGCAGCCGGTCAAGATCGAGGTCGACATTCGCAATGTCGACCGTTCGACCGGTGCCATGCTGTCGGGCGAAGTGGCCAAGCGTTTCAGGCACAAGGGCCTGCGCGAAGACACGATCCAGGTGAAGCTGACCGGCACTGCCGGCCAATCCTTCGGCGCCTTCCTGGCGCGCGGCATCTCGTTCGATCTCGTCGGCGCCGCCAACGACTATGTCGGCAAGGGCCTGTCGGGCGGACGCATCGTCATCCGGCCGCCGGAAGAATCCAAGATCGTCGCGGCTGAATCGATCATCGTCGGCAATACGGTGCTCTATGGCGCCACCGAGGGCGAGGCCTATTTCGCCGGTGTCGCCGGCGAACGCTTCGCGGTGCGCAATTCGGGCGTGGCCGCCGTCGTCGAAGGTGTCGGCGACCATGGCTGCGAGTACATGACCGGCGGCATCGTCGTCGTCATCGGCCAGACCGGCCGCAACTTCGCCGCCGGCATGTCGGGCGGGGTCGCCTATGTGCTGGACGAAGCCGGCGATTTCGCCGCGCGCTGCAACATGGCGATGGTCGAGTTGGAGCCGGTGCCGGAAGAAGACGATCTGATGGAGAGGCTGCTGCACCATGGCGGCGACCTCGACCACAAGGGCCGCGTCGACGTCTCCGGCGACATGACCAGCCATGACGAGGAGCGGCTCTACCAGCTGATCTCGAACCACGTCCATTTTACGGGTTCGGTACGCGGCCGCGAGATCCTCGACGACTGGACGACATTCCGGCCGAAATTCCGCAAGATCATGCCGGTCGAATACCGCCGTGCGCTGATCGAGATGGAACGCATGCGCATGGGCGTGGCGGCGGAATAGGCTTTTGAGAACTTGCCGGGAAGCCCAGGCTTCCCGGAACTTTCAGCGACAGTTTGACCTCCGACGCAAGGTTGCCATGGCTGCCTCAAGGGGTTAACGGGTGCGGCGAACCCGCACCATCTGGACAGCAGGAACTGGACTATGGGCAAGGTAACAGGCTTTCTCGAAATCGACCGGCAGGTGCACAAGTACCAGCCGGCCTCCGACCGCATCCGGCATTTTCGCGAGTTCACGCTGCCGATGTCGGACAAGGAGGTCGAGAAACAGGCCGCGCGCTGCATGGACTGCGGCATCCCGTTCTGCCACGGACCGACCGGTTGCCCGATCCACAACCAGATCCCGGACTGGAACGATCTCGTCTATAATGGCGACTGGGACAATGCGATCCGCAACCTGCATTCGACCAACAATTTCCCCGAATTCACCGGCCGCATCTGCCCCGCGCCTTGCGAGGAAGCCTGCACGCTGAACCTCGAGGACATTCCGGTCGCTATCAAGACGGTCGAGCAGGCAATCGCCGACAAGGCTTACGAGACCGGCCATATCCGGCCCTATCCGCCAGAGAAGAAGACCGGCAAGCGGGTCGCCGTCATCGGCTCCGGCCCGGCCGGCATGGCGGCGGCGCAGCAACTCGGCCGCGCCGGGCACGAGGTCAGTGTCTACGAGCGTGAGAGCCGCCCCGGCGGGCTGATGCGTTATGGCATTCCCGACTTCAAGATCGAGAAGCACTATATCGACCGCCGCATCGAGCAGATGCAGGGCGAGGGCGTGACCTTCCATTGCGGCGTCAATGTCGGTGTCGACAAGCCCGTCGCCGAGTTGCTTACCGAGTATGACGCGGTGCTCTATTGCGGCGGTTCGGAATCGCCGCGTCCGGCCAACATTCCGGGCGACGATCTCGGCGGCGTCCATGATGCCATGCCCTATCTGGTGCAGCAGAACCGCCGGGTCGGCGGCGAGCCGATCCAGTCGGTGGCATGGCCGTCGCATCCGATCATCGCCGGCGGCCAGCATGTCGTCGTCGTCGGCGGCGGTGATACCGCGTCCGACTGCGTCGGCACGGCCTTCCGCCAGGGCGCGGTGCGCGTCACCCAACTCGACATCCGCCCGCAGCCGCCGGAAAAGGAAGACAAGCTCGCGGTCTGGCCCTACTGGGCGACGAAGATGCGGACGTCATCGTCGCAGGCCGAAGGTGCGGAGCGCGAATTCCAGGTGGCGACACTCGAATTCATCGGCGAAGACGGCCAGCTGACCGGTGTCAAGTGCTGCGAGGTCGACGAGAAGCGCAAGCCGATCGCCGGCACCGAATTCGTCATCCGCGCCGATCTCGCCTTCATCGCCATCGGCTTTGCCGGACCGGCTGCCGTGGGCGTGGCGAAGGAGCTGGACGGTCAGATGAAGATCACGACCGACAGCCGGCGTTCCAGGAATGTCGAAGCCAACGATCGCGACTACAAGACCAGCGTCGACAAGCTTTTTGCCGCCGGTGATGTGCGCCGGGGCCAGTCGTTGGTGGTGTGGGCGATCCGGGAGGGCCGCCAGGCGGCGCGCTCGATCGACGAAGCACTGATGGGGTCGACGGTGTTGCCTCGCTAACGGTTGATCGCCGTCGTCGTATCAGTCGCGGCAGCGGCCTTCGGCGGCCAGGAGAAATCGTCGGCGCGGCCGGGTGACGCCTCGGGGGCCTTGCCTTCGAGGATCAACTTTTCGCCAGGCAGCTGCGGATTGGCCTTCGGCGTCGCCGCGGCGCCGAGAAGTTCGGCACCGCCGTCGAGCGCCGGATCGTTGAGCAGCATCGGCACCGTGCGGTCGACCACGATGGGGGCGGCGGGCAGGGACGGTGCCTCGACCGGGGCACCGGCGGGTGCGGCAGCCGTCACCACGCTTCCCGGCGCTGCCAGGCCGAGTATCTTGGCCAGCGGTTTTTCGGTGTAGAAGGCGAGCTTGCGCTTGCCGGCCTTCGAGACGTTGATGCCGTCGTCGGAGCGCAGCCGCACGGCCTGGCCGTTAATATCGGGGCCGATCGAGACAAAGGCGCCGTTCTCGTCGACGAACCCGTCCCAGACATCGACGAATTCGCCGCCGTTCTTCTCGGCGGCCGAATGGTAGATGTCGTTGAAGGCCAGCATGTCGGAGGTCATCTTCGGCGCCTTGAAGGCCGGCATGCCGACCCACAGATAGGGCACTTTGGTCGACGCCAGCGCCTTGCCGAATGCCTCGGTCCGGCGTTCGTATTCCTTGGTCCAGTTCTCGGAACGCGGCTGCTCGCGCACGTCGTTGACGCGCATCTGCTGGCGGTCGTTGGAGCCGAGCATGACGACGACCGCTGCCGGTTTCTCCGTCTCGATCAGCGATTTGACCTGTTCGGGCCAGTTGTAGACGTCATCGCGCACGAAGCCTGACGAGCCGTTGGCGCGCTCGACGATCCTGATGGCGGGGTTGGCGGCAAAGGCGGTGTCGAGGCCCTCGGCAAGGCCGCTCGCCATGAAATCGCCGATCACCAGGATGACGCGGGAATCCGGCGCCTTCTCGACAATCGGAACGGCAGGTTCAACGGGCGCACGGGGCTTTTTCTTGACCTTCGGCTTTGCCTTTCGGATGTCGAGCGGCGGCTCGATGCGTTCGCTGCGGCGCGGGAACAACAGGTCGCGCAACGACCAGCCGCGGTCCTGCGGCTGTTCCTGCGCCAAAGCCGGTGTATGGAAAGTGCCGGCGACTCCCGTCGCCAGGACAACGATGGCCAGAACGAGAATCGGCAAGCGGAAGACGATCACACGGATACGCGCTGCCGAAACCAAGCTCCCTCTCCATCCCTTTGTGCATGACCCTCGCAGGGATCATGCGCAGATCGATGCTACAGCGTCCCTTGCGCGTCGCAAATGCGCGGCACTGCGTCTGGCCCTATTTCTTTCTGAGCCATTTGAGCACTTCCATGCTCGGATACCCGTCCTGGGTCAAGCCGACCTCTGCCTGATAGGTCATGATGGCGGTTTTCGTGCCGTCACCGATCTTGCCGTCGAACTTGCCGTCATAAAGCCCGTGCTGCGAAAGCCGTTTCTGCAACTCCTGCCTTTCCTCGAAGGACAGCTTGGTGAAAGGCCGCTTCCAGTCCTGCACCAGACCAGTAGAGCCGGCGATTTCGTCGGCAAGAAGGCCGACGGCGAGGGCATATTTGTCGGCGTTGTTGTAGGCCTTGATGACGGAGAAGTTCTTGATCATCAGGAAGGCCGGTCCGCCGCGGCCGTCCGGCACTTTCAGCGTCGCCTTGTCGGTTGCGTTCCTGAACGGCTTGCCATTGGCCCTGGCGACGCCGAGCGCCTGCCACTGCGCCAGCGTCTTCGAGCCAGCTGGCAGTTTGCCGGCCGGAATGGTGACCTCATAGCCCCAGGTCTTGCCACCTTGCCAGCCATTCTTCTTCAGCAGATTGGCTGATGTCGCCAGCGCATCGGGGATCGAATTCCAGATGTCACGCTTGCCGTTGCCGTCCATGTCGACGGCATAATGCTGATAGCTGGTCGGGATGAACTGGGTCTGGCCCATGGCACCGGCCCAGGAGCCCATCAGGTGGCTTTCGTCGATGTCGCCGGTCTGCAGGATTTTCAGCGCGGCGACCAGTTGGGTGCGGGCGAATTTCGACCGCTTCGGGTCGCCATAGGCGAGCGTCGCCAGCGAGCGGATGACATTGCGCATGATGTCGTCGCGCTTGAGGATCTCGCCATAGTTCGATTCCATCGACCAGATGGCGAGCAGGATGTAGCGATCGACGCCGAACCTCGCCTCGATGCGGTCCAGCCACGGCTTCCATTTCTTGGCCATCTGCTGGCCGACGGCAACGGACTGGTCATGGACGCGGTTGTCGAAATAGTCCCAGGCGGGCGCGCTGAACTCAGGCTGCGTGCGGGCCTTTTCCAGTACCACCGGGTCGGGTTCGTTGATGCCGCGGAACGCCTGGTCATAGACCGCGCCGGAAACACCGCCCGCCACGGCGGTGGCGCGGAAGCCGGCGACCCATTGCCGGAAACCGGCATCGGCAAAGGCCGGTCCGGCCGGCATCAGCAAGGCGAGCGAGAGGCTGGCCGCCGTCAGGACGCTGGTAACGAGTTTTGCGGCACTGCGAACGGACATCTTTTCCTCCTTCACTATCTCAGGAAAGACCATTCATCGCCGAACCGGGTTAGGAATTAGTTTACCATAGGTGGTGCCTGGAACGAAAAGACATGTCGATGCTTTAGGCACTGGAAGTTCTCACCAGCAGCTCGTAATCCTCGATTTCGACGTGAAAATGTCTCGAAACGGGATTGCGGAGCAGGCAATCAAACGGATAATTGACGCATGAAGCGAGTTCGCAAGGCAGTTTTCCCGGTCGCCGGTCTCGGCACGCGGTTCCTCCCGGCCACCAAGGCCATCCCCAAGGAAATGCTGACCGTCGTCGACCGGCCGGTCATCCAGTATGTCGTCGATGAGGCGCGCGAGGCGGGCATCGAACATTTCATCTTCGTCACCGGCCGCAACAAGGCGGTCATCGAGGACCATTTCGATATCCAGTTCGAGCTCTACGACACACTCGCCCAGCGCGGCAAGGACGAGCAGCTGGCCCGTCTGCAGCGGCTGCAGCCGGCACCGGGGCAGACCTCGTTCACCCGCCAGCAAGTGCCGATGGGCCTCGGCCACGCCGTCTGGTGCGCGCGCGAACTGGTCGGCGATGAGCCGTTCGCGCTCTTGCTGCCCGACATGATCATGCAGTCGGAAAAGAGCTGCATGAAGGCCATGGTCGAACTCTATGAGGAGACCGGCAACAACATCATCGCCGTGCAGGAATGCGATCCGGCCGAAACCCACAAATATGGCATTGTCGGGCGCGGCGAGGACACGCATCACGGCTTCCGCATCACCGAGATGGTCGAAAAGCCGAAGACCGGCACCGCGCCGTCCAATCTCTACATCAACGGCCGCTACATCCTGCAGCCCGAGATCTTCACGATCCTCGAAAGCCAGGAAAAGGGCGCCGGCAATGAAATCCAGCTCACCGACGCGATGCTGAAGCTGGAAAAGCAGCAGCCGTTCTTTGGCTACCACTATCAGGGCCGCACCTTCGATTGCGGCTCGCCGGAAGGGTTCGTCGAGGCCAATGTCGCCTTCGCGCTGTGGCGCAGCGACATGAACGAGAACATGGCCGGCGTCATCCGCACGCTGCTCGACGAGATGAAGCCGTCCGAGCGCCGCGGCGCTGCCTTCTAGCTACCGCTGCAGCTTCAGCCCCAAATAGATGCTGTTGGCGGTGTAGTTGCGCCCGGGCAGATTGCTGGTCAGCTTTTCGGTGCGGGCGCGGCTGGTGAGGCCGACATAGCGGTTCAGCCACCATGTCAGCCCGGCCTCGGCGCTCAACGTCAGGTCATGCCCGTCGGAGCCGGTGTAGTCGCGCCAGTCGAGGCCAAGGGCGGCGTTGCCGGTCAGGTCGGCGCGGATCTGCCGTTCGCCGGTGAGGCGGCCTGAATAGAGGAGGTCACCGCTCTCATTCGCGGTCGTCGTGTCTTCGATCATGGTCTGCGCGGTCAGGCCGATGATGGTGCCGCGTTCGGGCGACCATTTAAGGTCGGCATTCACCGACGCCCCCGAATTCGCCTCCAGCCGGTTGTCGTCGATCGCTTCCCGGAGCCAGCCGGCCGAGAATTCGCCGGCCAGTTTCTCGCCCATGTCCACTTCGACACCGGCGCGCGCGCCAAGCCGCGTCGACGACCGTTCAAAGCCGCTTGAATCGACGCGCAGATCATAGGCGCGTCGGCCGACTTCGACTTCGGCGAAAGGCGTGATGGCGGGCGAGATCTCGTAACCGGTGCGCAAGGTCGCGGTGTAGAGGGTGGAATCGCGATCCTTCTGCGACAACACGGTGCCGTCCGTCAGCTTCGCGTCGCCATAGATATCGTGGGAGACCGCGCCGGTCAGCGCGAAGCGGAGCTTGCCGACATCCTTCTTGACGGCGAGGCTGCCGTCGACGGTCTGGCGTATCGGCTGCGAGGTGACGCCGGCAATGGCGTCGGGCGAGGACGCCGATTCCGGCGCAATCTCGTAGCCGAGTTTGGCGATGGCGCGCAGTTCATTGTCGAGGTCGACATTGAGCGTGCCTTCGATACGACCGCGCCCCTCGTTGATCTTCTGGCCCGAAATGGTGTTGCGGAAGTTGCCGTGGCCGTCGATGACAGCCGAATTCTCGCGCCAGTCGGAGGCGGCAGAGAAACGCAGCGCCGTTTCGGACAGCACCGCCGACTTGCCGCCGTTGCTGGAATCGGCGTTCGACGTGACGGTAACGCCCTGCTCCAGCGTCGGCCGCAGCAGGAAGGAGCCAACCTTGATGCCGGTTGCCGCGTAGGGGTCGTCCTCGGGCTTCTTCTTCTGGCCTTCGATGGCATCGGTACGCTCGGCGCCAGGATCGAGCTTCTGCCGGTCGACGCTGTCGACGGTTAGGGCACGGCGGTTGGCCGTATCCTGGTCGGTATCGTCTGTCGTTGTGTCGGTCGACGTTGTTCCGGTGGTGGTCGCGTCCGTCGCCTGGCCAGGCTTCTTCTTGTCGGCAGCCTTGGTTTTGTCCTTGGTCTTGTCCCCATCGGCTGCGCGTTGTTTTGCCGTCGACGGCCGGCGTGGCTGGACGGTTGGCGGCTGGTCGGCGAACGAATCGTCGGTGGCTTGCGGCGGGTCGAAAATGCTGTTTGCGCCGGCTTGTGACGGGTCGGTGTCGTCCGGCAAGGCGCCATCGCTGGCCGGCACGTAGGCGGTTGGCGTGTTTTCCGTGGGGGCGGTGTCGGCAGGCGCCGGCTTGACCTGCGTGTTGGCCTTGCTCAATTGCCTGGCCCGGCGCTGCTGATCGGACAGGATCGCGGATTCCGAGACTTCACCGCGCAGCTCGGTTTCCTGGGCATGAAGCGCAGTTGGCCGCAGCAGAGCGAGCATGCTCGTCGCCACAAGCAGAGCGCAAAAGGCTTTGCCCGTTCGACCTTTTTTCTTTTCAGGATGGGCCCGCGACATCGTCACCACTGCTTGCGCGGCGCAAGCGCGCCATACTTACCGAACCGTAAACGGGGATGGTTAACGGAGGGTTGAAGGGCTGCCTGTCAGACCTGGCCGGACGGCAATTCTGTTGGACAGGCGAACGGCAACGCGCTAATCGCATCAGCCATGCATGCGAGATCCCCAGAAAAGAAGCCTTTGGAGGCTTCGATCGCCTCGGCGCTGAGAACGGTAGCCACGGAACAGGCCGGCGTGGCGGCATTGGCTGCCGCGCTGGAAAACGGACTGGCCGAACCCTTCGCGCACGCCGTCGACATTATCTCGCGCATCGATGGCCGGGTCATCGTCACCGGCGTCGGCAAAAGCGGCCATATCGGCTCCAAGATCGCCGCCACGCTCGCCTCGACCGGCACGCCCGCCTTTTTCGTCCATCCGGCGGAGGCCAATCATGGCGATCTCGGCATGATCGCCAGGGATGATGCCATCATCGCCATGTCGTGGTCCGGCGAGAGCAAGGAATTGATGGGCATCGTCGCCTATTCCAGGCGCTTTTCGATCCCGCTGATTGCGATCACCTCCGGCGCGACTTCGGCGCTGGCGCGCGCGGCCGACGTGGTGCTGCTTCTGCCATCGGTACCGGAAGCCTGCCCTCACGGCCTGGCGCCGACGACATCGACGCTGCTGCAACTGGTCGTCGGCGATGCGCTAGCCATCGCGCTGCTCGAAGCGCGCGGTTTCACCCCCGACCATTTCCGCACCTTCCATCCTGGCGGCCAGCTCGGCGCCAATCTGACTCTCGTCTCCGAGATCATGCGGGTCGGCGACCAGATTCCGCTAGCCGTGCTTGGCACCAAGATGCCTGAAGCGGTCATGACGCTGTCGAACAAGAAAGTCGGCTGTGTCTGCGTCGTCGACGCGAAGGGCGAACTGGTCGGGATCATCACCGACGGCGATGTCGCGCGCAATTTGCATCGCAACCTGGCCGATATCGCCGTGGACGACATCATGACCCGCACACCGAAGACGGTCGATCCTCAGACTCTGGCCGGCACGGCGATCGCGCTTCTCAACGAATACAATATCGGTGCGCTGGTGGTGACCGAAAACAGGATGCCTGTGGGCGTGGTTCACTTCCACGATTTGCTGCGCATCGGCGCGGCCTGAGGAAGCTCAAAGCGCGTCGCATTGGGGTGACCTACGCGACGCGCTTCGATTTTTTGCCAAAAATGCGCAGCGCGCTTTTGGGTGTTCAGACAGCCTCGACCGTCAGTTCCAGATCGGTGTCGGCGGAGCTGACGACGCGCACCTGGGTACCAGCCGGCAGGTCAGGACCGGAGACGCGCCACAGCGTGTCGCCGAGTTTTATGCGACCGCGACCATCCTTGATCGGTTCGGCAAGGGTAGCCATCTTGCCGACCATCTGTGCGCCGCGGCGGTTGAGCAGCGGCTGGTCGCTCGGGATATTGCGCCCGCCAACCAGCTTCTTGCCGGCGAAGGCCGAGACCAGCGACAGCGCCAGGAAGGCGAGGACCTGGACTTCCCAGGTCCAGAAGCTTGCGTCCCAGATCAGCAGGGAAACCACGCCGATCAACAGCGCGGCGATGCCGATCCACAGCATGAAGATGCCTGGTGCTATGACCTCCATCACCAGGAGGACAAAGCCCAGAACCATCCAGTTCCACGGGCCAAGTTCGGAAATGATGCGGTCGAACATCGGAGTGAGCTCCTATGACCTCAGTTCTCGTCTGATCTCAGTTCTCGCTCGGGCGAACCACTGGAGGGCGGGCAGCCTGCCGCGCGGCGCCGGCGGTGCCTTCGCTGCGGAACACCTCCTTGGCGATCTCGCTAATGCCGCCGAGTGTGCCGATCAGCGCCGAGGCTTCCATCGGCATCAGCACGACCTTGCTGTTGGTCGCGGTGCCGATCTTGCCCATCGCTTCGGTGTATTTCAGCGCCACGAAGTAGTTGAGCGCCTGCACGTCGCCCTTGGAGATGGCTTCCGACACAACCTGGGTGGCGCGCGCTTCGGCCTCGGCCGAACGTTCGCGCGCCTCGGCGTCGCGGAAGGCGGCTTCCTTGCGGCCTTCGGCCTCGAGGATCTGCGACTGCTTGAGACCTTCGGCGGCAAGGATCTGCGCACGCTTGTTACGTTCGGCCGTCATCTGCCGGCCCATCGATTCGATGAGGTTGGCCGGCGGATTGATGTCCTTGATCTCGACGCGGGTGATCTTGATGCCCCACGGGTGCGCCGCTTCGTCTACGACGCGCAGCAGCCGCTCGTTGATGGCGTCGCGGTTGGACAAGAGTTCGTCGAGGTCCATCGAGCCCATCACGGTACGGATGTTGGTCATCGTCAGGTTGAGGATGGCGTTCTCCAGGCCGGCGACCTGATAGGCGGCCTGCGCGGCATTGAGGATCTGGTAGAAGGCGATGCCGTCGACACCGACTATGGCGTTGTCGCGGGTGATGATTTCCTGGCTCGGAACGTCGAGCACCTGTTCCATCATGTTCATCTTGGCGCCGATACGGTCGACGAACGGCACGATGAGGTTGAGGCCGGGGCTTAGTGTTTTGGTGTAACGACCAAAGCGCTCCACCGTATAATTGTAGCCTTGCGGGATTGTCCGGATGCCTTTGATAAGAAGCACCAACACCAGAAAGGCAAGTGCACCAATCGCAATACCAAAACCACTGAAGTCCATTTAAATCTCCCTCAGATGCCAGCCATGGCGTTGATTCCATGCAACCGACTTCACCAAACACTTAGGTGTGTTTCAATAATGTTACAATCAGGTGATCGCTGATTATTAGTGCGTAGAATACCGCAACAGTGGCGATCGATCGCTACAACGTAGCGGGCTCAGGCCCAGCCCGACAGTTCGCGCCGCACCATCGCCTCGATCACCGCCATGCCTTCTGCGCTGTCGTTGAGGCATGGGATGTGGGCGAATTTCGCGCCGCCGGCGTGGTGGAAGGTCTCGGCCGCCTCGCGGCCGATTTCGTCCAGCGTCTCGATGCAGTCGACGGAAAAGCCGGGATTGACGATGGCAATCGATTTCACGCCGTCCCTGGCCAGTTTCTCGACCATCTTGTCGGTATACGGTTGCAGCCACTCCTGTGCGCCAAAGCGCGACTGGAAGGTGGTGATCAGCTTCTGTTCGCTCCAGCCGAGCTTTTCGCGCAGCAGTCGCGTCGTCTCCAGGCAATGCGCCTGGTAGGGATCGCCCTTGTCGGAATAGGGTTTGGGGATGCCGTGATAGGAGGTGATGACCACCTCCGGCTGAAAGTCGAGCGTCGCCAGATGCAGCTCGATCGAGCGGGCAAGCGCCTCGATATAAACCGGCTCGGCATAGTAGGGCGGCACGCTGCGGATGGCGGGCGCCGCCCGCATCTTCATCAGCGCGCGAAACAGCTGGTCGTTGGCGGTCGCGGTGGTGGTCGCCGAATATTGCGGATAGAGCGGGAAGGACAGGATGCGGTCACAGCCTTGCGCGACCAGCCTTTGCGCGACGCTCGCGGTCGAAGGGTTGCCGTAGCGCATCGCCCAGTCGACGACGACATCGGGCAGGTCGCGAAGCGCCGCCGCCAGCTTCTCGCTCTGGGCTCGCGTGTAGGTGCGCAGCGGCGACTCGTTCTTCTCGCGGTTCCAGATCCTGGCATAGTTGGCGCCGGACTTCTTCGGCCTCGTGGTCAGCACCAGGCCGTAGAGGATCGGATACCAGATCGCCTTGTTGAGCTCGATGACGCGCGGATCAGACAGGAATTGACGGAGGTAGCGCCACATCGGCTTGAAATCGGTGCCGTCGGGCGTTCCGAGATTGACCAGCATGACGCCGATCTTGCCGGCCTTGACCGGCGGATGTCTCGCCGGCAACGGGCCGAGCGCTTTCGCGGCTTTGGGGTCGACAGGCGTGGAAAGCGTCATGGAAGGTCTCCCGACACCGCGCGAAACCGACGATGTCGCGGCGAAACTAGCGATGCGGCGCGCGTTTTCAATGCTGCGTCTGGCCGCACCTTACCCTGAAAGCCAAAACCCCCGTTTTTACGGACGGTTTTGCTGGTCGCATGCGCGAAGCGAAGTTACTTCGGCGGGATGGTCAGGGTCGCGCCGACCGGCAGCCGGCGTGGCTCGTAGCCCTTGTTGGCCTCGGAGATCACCTTCCATTTGGTGCCGTCGCCATAGGCCTTCTTGGCGAGGTCCCAATAGGTATCGCCGGCGACGATGACGTGGCTGGCCTCGGCCGGCTTTGCCGGCTCGGCGGGGGCAGGCGTTGCGGGAGCAGGGGCTGCTTCAGCCGGTTTGGCCGGTTCGGTAGGCGCTGCCGGGGCCGTTTCCGCCGGCACACTCGGCGGGGTGGTGGATATGTCGCCGGAGCCTGCCGGCAACGCGGGCATCGCCGGCTCCGCCTCGGCCGGTTTTGCCGGCTCGGCCGGAGCAGGTGCCGGTTCGGCAGGTTTTGCCGGTTCAGTGGCCGGGGCAGCCGCTACGGTTGCGGCGACCTCGGTGATGCGGCCGTCGAGTTTCGGCGTATAGGGCCGATGCGCTGCGAGATAGTCGGCGACAACCTGTTCCAGGCCGGGGCCGTAATCATAGGCGTTCTTGGCCTTCTCGGCGAAGACCTTGTAGCCGTCGCCGCCCTGGCGGACATAATTGTTGGTGGCGACCAGATAGTCCTTGTCCGGATTGATCGGCGCCCAGGCGCCGCCTTCCATTACCTCGACCGACTTGACGCGGCCGGCATTGGGCGCGACCGACTTGTCGAAGGCGTATTTGAGACCTGCCACCTGCGGGAAGCGGCCGGCGCCGTCCTCGACCTGGCTGACGCCGTTTTCCAGCCCGGCAACCAGATCCTTGCCGGAAATCTGGAAGGTCGCCAGCGTGTTCTGGAACGGCAGCACGGTCAGCACCTCGCCCATGGTCACGGTGCCCTTGTCGATCGAGGCACGCAGGCCGCCGCCATTGGAGACGACGATCTCGACGCCCTGTCCCTTGACGCGGTCGAGGATGGCGTCGGAAACGAGGTTGCCCATCGCACATTCCTTGGTGCGGCAATTCTCGCGGCTGCCGTCGATGGCCTCGGTGGTCTCGGCTACTTCCTTGTTCTTCAGTGCCTCGATCGGCGCGCCGAGTTCCTTGATGCGGGCAAGCACGGCGGGATCAGGGGTGATCGATTTGTCGAGGAAGATCGGGTCGCCGCTGGCTTCCTTGACGACGCCATTGTCGTCGAACACGACCTTGAACTCGCCGAGATATTTCGAATAGGAGGCCGCCTGCACCACCGGTACCTTGGAGCCGTCGGGGTTGTCGACCATGGTCGGGTAGGGGCCTTCGGCCTTTGGGTCGGTATTGGACAGAAGCGAATGGCTGTGGCCGCCGACGACCACGTCGATGCCGGGGATCTTGGCAATGACATCGCGCTCGCGCCTGTAGCCGATATGGGTGACGGCGATGATCTTGTTGACGCCTTGCGCCTTCAGCTTCTCGACCTCTGCCGCGATCGACTTGACGTCGTCCGCGATGGCGATGTTGGGGCCAGGCGAGGCGAGTTCCGGCGTGTCATTGGTCACGGCGCCGATGATGCCGATCTTCTGGCCGCCGACCTCGACGACGATCGACGGCTTGATCTTGCCCGCGGCGCCGGACTTGTCGTTGGGCAGGACATTGGCGCTGACGACCGGGAACTGCGCCTTGTCGAGGTAAGGTACCAGCGCGCTCTCGCCATCGTCAAACTCATGATTGCCGAGCGTCACCGCATCAGGCTTGATCTGATTGAGGAATTCCTCCTCCGCCGAACCCTTGTAGGTGATGTAGAACAGCGATCCCTGGAAGCTGTCGCCTGCATTGAGCAGCAGCACGTTCTGGCCTTCGAGCTTCTTGCGCTCCTGCGCGATCGCGGTGACCAGCCGGCCGGCGCCGCCGATGCACTCACCCTTGGTCTCCTCCTCAGCCGAGCAGGTCGACTCATATTTGTTGTTGCCTTCGATGCGGCTGTGCCAATCGTTGAAATGCAGGATGTTCAACGTGTAGTCGGCAAAGGATGGCACGGCCGACAGGCTGAGCGTCGAGGCAGAAAGGGCGGCAATGGCAGCGAGCTTCTTCATCTTCGTCTCCCGGATGGATGTGGTCGAGCCGTTTAACGCCCAGCGTGAACGGGGCATAATAGCCAGCTTTTCCGACATGTTCACATCGCGGTTGTGGCGATGCAAGAAGAATCAGGGTGGACGAAATCGGCATCGGTTTGCCGGCATAAAAAAGGCGGCGGCATCGCGCCGCCGCCCTTTTAGAAGGCTATATCAGATAGGCTCAACTGCGCCTGGTCAGCACGAAATTCTGGCCTGCGGAGCTGGTGCAATTCAGCTGGTTGATCGACACCAGCAGGCAGTTGAAGGCGATCGGCTGCTGTCGGATCAGCGAGGTGCCGTTGATCTCGACCGACGTGGCGCCGGTCTTGGTATAGCTGCCATCAGCGAATTTCTCGCCGGTCTCCGCCGAAACGGTGGTGAAGACGCCGCCGTTCAATGTCGAGACCGCCTTGCCTTCGGCGTTCAGCCAAGAGCCCTCGACGCCTCGCGGCTGCGATGAGATCGGCGGCCCGTCGGAGCCGCCGGTTGTGCAGGCGGCAATCATCGTCGCAAGAGCGCCCGCCGCGCCCGCCGAAAGAATTTTGCGCGCAATCGTCATGTGAAATCCTCTCCTGACGCATCGGCCCAATCGCCAAACAACGTTTTGGGAAACACGATGTGCGTGGCCTCAAGTTTCCAGAGCGGTCCCTCGTGCGCCCAAATGGATGCACACTGCTCTCGTCCGCATCCCTTCAATCGCCCGATTTCCGGGCGATTGCAAGGCAGTGAGGCAGGGGTATGGAACCGCTATCGGACGAGGATGTTGCGGAATTGCCACGGGTCGTTTTTGTCGAGATCCTCTGGGAACAGACCAGGACGGTTATCGAGCGGCGTCCAGTCGGTGTAGTAGCCCCTGACCGGCCCAAGATACGGGGACTGCACTTCCAGGCAGCGCTTATAGTCCATCTCGTCGGCCTCGACGATGCCGGCTTCGGGGTTTTCGAGCGCCCAGACCATGCCGGCGAGAACGGCCGAGGTGACCTGCATGCCGGTGGCATTCTGGTAGGGCGCCAGCTTGCGGGCTTCGGCCAGCGACAGCTGCGAACCGTACCAGTAGGCGTTCTTGTCGTGGCCGTAGAGCAGCACGCCGAGTTCGTCGACACCGTCGACCAGTTCGTTTTCGTCAAGCACATGGTGGACCGGCTGCGGCTTGCCGGCTGCGCCGAACATTTCGTCCAGCGACAGCAGCGCGTCATTGCAGGGATGATAGGCATAGTGGCAGGTCGGGCGGTATTGGACCTTGCCCTTCTTGCCGCGCACGGTGAAGAAGTCGGCGATCGAGATCGCCTCGTTGTGGGTCACCAGCAAGCCGTATTGCGCGCCCGGCGTCGGGCACCATGAACGCACGCGGGTGTTGGCGCCGGGCTGCTCCAGGTAGATCGCAGCCTTGGAGCCATGTTTGTGCTCCTTGCCATTCTTCGGCATCCATTTCTCATGCGTGCCCCAGCCAAGCTCGGCCGGCTGCAGGCCTTCCGAGATGAAGCCCTCGACCGACCAGGTGTTCCAGAACACGTTCATCGGCTTGGGCTTCTTGGTGCGCTGGGTGTCGCGCTCGGCGATGTGAATGCCCGTGACGCCGGTCTTCTTCATCAGCTTTGCCCAGCCGTCGCGGTCGTCCTGCGCCGGTTCGGAGAATTCGAGGCCGAGGTCACCGGCAAGGTTGAGCAGCGCCTGCTTGACGAACCACGAGACCATGCCTGGATTGGCGCCGCAGGTCGAAACCGCCGTCGCGCCGCCGGGCTTGTCGTGCTTCTCCTTGATCATCGCTTCGCGCAGCGCGTAGTTGGTGCGGCTGGCATTGTCGGCTTTGGTGTCGAAGTAGAAGCCGAGCCACGGCTCGACGACGGTGTCGATGTAGAGCACGCCGAGCTTGCGGCAGAGCCGCATCAGGTCGACCGAACCGGTATCGACCGACAGATTGACGCAAAAGCCCTGGCCGCCACCATTGGTCAGAAGCGGGGTCAACAGTTTCTTGTAGTTCTTCTCGGTGACGTGCTCCTGGACGAAGGCGATGCCGCGCTCGTCGAGCAGCTTGCGATCGATATCGAGCGGGTCGACGACCGTCATGCGCGACTTGTCGAATTTGAAATGGCGCTCGATCAGAGGCAGCGTTCCCCGTCCGATCGAACCGAAGCCGATCATCACGACAGGGCCGGTGATTTCACCGTAAACGGGCCAGTTTTCATTCGCCATTTTATCGAGCACTCCTTCAAAAAACCCGGGAAACTGGGGCAAAACACGCGCGAAAAACCGGGCATTTCGCCCGGTGGATATGCGCTACATCACAGATCATTGTCATAAACCAGCGAAAAGCGCCAACCGCCCGCTAGGCAGCATTGGCCATGTGGTTAAGGAGGACGGCGAGCCGGTCGCGGTCAGCGGTCATGCCCTTGTAGTCGAGTTGAGCCTCGTCCAGTGCCAGCAATTGCGCGGCGAAAGAGGCGGCAAGCGTTGCCCGGTCCGGGTGCCGCGCCAACACGGCCAGCGGGTCGAGATGGATGCGGATGGTGAACAGGATGTCGCGCGATACGGGCAGCTTGCGCAGCGTCTGGCGCTCGACGCGGATGAAGGCGTTGACGTCGTCATCCGGAAAGCGCGACGGGCGGTTGGTGGCACGGTCGATGCGCTCGACATTGGAGAGCGGATGATAAAGTGCGTCGTCGGCCTGGATCGACCAGTTGAAGCGCTCGACGGCCTGACCCTGCAGACCGTCGAACATGCGGTTGATGAGCTCGGCCGGCCTGGTGCCCGGACCGAAGCCAGGCACCGGTGCGTGGATCTCCTGCAGCGGCCGCCCGAATTTTTCGAGCAGCGACCAGGATGATGGAAAGCACAGTGATCCGGCGGCGAGCCGCCAGCCGCTGTCATCGCGGCGCATCAGGATCAGGTCTTCCTGGACCAACAGCGAGGCTGCGACCAGCGGGGCGTTGCTGAAGACATCGGCTCTGTTGCCTTCGGCGCCGATGACCTCGATGCCGGCACCGGTTTGCCGGTACGTTTCAGGAAATGTCGACAGCAGATGGGCTTCGATAAGGTCGCGCACTTCGCGCTGGGCGTCGCGCGTGCCGTTCTCCTCGACGAACACCTTGCCGGGAATTTCGGCATAGAGCCGACGCTTTTCGGCGAGATGGTCGATGAGGTGCCCGTCGACCTCGATCCATTTGTCGAGTTCAAGCGGCTTCAGCCCGATGGTGAAGAGCTTTGAGGAGCCATCATAGGGCGTGTGAGTGGGCTGACGAGAATTCATGCTTTGCTAAAAAGTGTCCAATACCGGCGGTCATTCTCGCAGCCGCTTCGTATCAGGCCAATGTTGCCGGGATCAAGCCGCGCAGCGAATTGCCGACGAAGATCGCCTTGGCCGACTTTAACTCGTCATAGCTGTAGATCGCTTCCTGGAGGCGGCCTTCATCCAGAAGCTCGGCGCGCAATACGCCAGGCAGCAGGCCGCAATCGAGCCGGGGCGTCATCAGCACGCCGTCACCGAAATCGGCGAAGACATTGGTGATCGTGCCTTCGCATATTTCGCCGCGCTCATTGGCGAGCAACACCTCGTCGGCCTGGGTGGCAAGATATTCAGACCGAGCATGGGTGTAGAGCTGACGCCGGCTGGTCTTGTGGCGCAGCAGCGTGTCAGTGGAGGAGAGCCGCACCCGCGCCAGCTGCAGCCGCCAGACCTTGTCGGCCGCGAGCGGCTCGTAAGGCTGGGCTGCAGCCGTGACCTCGCCATTGCGCTGCAGGACGAGACGGGTGCGCAGCGCCGTCTGCCGCGCCCCGACAGTGTTCGCCAATACCTCGCCGACCCGCTGCGGATCGCAGGCAAAGCCCAGTTCTTCCGCCGAGCCGTAGAGGCGCGCGAGGTGGCGCTCGAAACGCAGGAAGCCCTGGCTGGGCTCCCAGCGCATGGTCTCGATCAGGTCGAAGTCGGCGGTGTTCCCGTCGCGAAGCGCGCCTTCAGCAGACACTCCTGATACTCCTCTTCGGCCGTCGAATCGAAGACGACGCCGCCGCCGACATTGTAGACGGCCTCGCCGCTGGAAAAGAGCGAGATGGTGCGGATCGCCACCGAAAAGCGCATCGTGCCGCCGGGCGCGATCCAGCCGATGGCGCCACAATAGACGTCACGAGGCGTGGCTTCCAGATCGTGCAGGATTTCCATGGCGCGGATCTTTGGCGCGCCGGTGATCGAGCCGCAGGGAAACAGAGCGGCGAAGATCTGGCGGATGCCGAGATCGGGCAACAGCTTCGCGCGCACACGGCTCACCATCTGGTGGACGGTCGGGTAGCTCTCGATGCGAAACAGCTCCGGCACCTCCAGCGTGCCGACCTCGCTGATCAGCGAGATGTCGTTGCGCAGGAGATCGACGATCATCCGGTTTTCGGCTTGGTTCTTTTCGTCATTGCGCAGGAACGCCTTCAGCCGCGCGTCCTCGGCCTTGGTTGCGCCGCGTGGCGCGGTGCCCTTCATCGGATGGGTTTCGATCATGCCTTCGGTGTCGATCTCGAAGAACAGTTCGGGCGAGCGCGACAGTACGATTGGATCGCCGAGCGAAATCAGGGCGCCATACTTTACCGGCTGGCGTTCGGTCAGCGCGTCGAAGGCGGCGAGCGGGTCGCCGGACCACTGCGCGTGGACTGGAAAGGTCAGATTGCCCTGGTAGCAATCGCCCTTGCGGATGTGCTCGTGAAGGCGCGCGAAACGGTCAGCGTATTGCTTCTGCGACCATGACGCTCTTGCATCGAAGATCGGACCATTGGTCGCCGCGCCGCTCTGCGGCACGGCCTGCTCCAGCGGAGCATCGAAGACGCCGAGGCAGATCAACGGCGCGCGCCGGCCCTCGGGCAGCAGCGGCACCAGCTTCGGCTCGAGCAAATAACCCGCTTCATAGGAGAAATAGCCGGCCAGCCATTTGCCGGCGTCAGATGCCGCCTGCGCAGCCGCCAGAGCCGGCAGAAAATCCTTGGCCTCATAGGCGACGATGATGTCGGCCGGGCGGTCGAAGACCAACTGGCGGCCGCTTTCATCGTTGCGGAAAATGGCAGAGGGCAGGGGCATGGGGCTCGGATGCTGCGGTCGATGACGCCAGAACCGCTCTATATGGGGGGCGGGCGGCGTGCAATCGAGGGAGCGGCGTCGCAGGGCGCAAAGACGGTGGCACTTGCGAAAACAAAGGCGGCGCCCGAAGGCGCCGCTTTGTCGGGCTTATTGCCGATGATCAGATCAGGTGTTGTTGGCGGTCCCGGCGGTCGGGAACTGGCGCGCGAATTCTTTCTCGTCGCCGGCGGCAAGCAGCTTGGCCTGTTCGATCCACTTTTCGCGCGCGATGCGGCCGTCGAAATTCAGCGTGTCCTCGATGCGCTTGACGTCGGCCGCCGTCCAGGCGGCGATCTGGGCGTAGGTCGTGACGCCAAGGCCCTTGAGCAGTTTGTCATTGACCGGTCCGATGCCGATCAGGCGGCGCAGATTGTCGGCCTTCGCAGCTGTCGGTGCAGCCTTCTTCGGGGCTGCAGCCGGCTTTGAAGCGGCGGGCTTCGGAGCGGCGCTCGCCTTGGCAGCCACAGGTTTGCTGGCAGCCGGTTTGGCGGCGGATTTGGCCGCAGCTGGCTTGGCGGCGGCAGGCTTTGCCGCGGCGGGTTTCGCGGGCGCGGCCGGCTTCGCGGCCGGAGCTGACTTGGCCGTTGCGGGTGTCGAGACCAATGCGACCGGCGCCGAGCTGGAAGGTTTGGCCGATGGAGTAGACGTTTCACGCAGCCGGCGTTCGAGATCGGCGCGGGTCTTGCCGCAGGCGTCGAGTTCGCCGGTCAGACGATCGGAATCGGCGCGCAGCCTATCGCGCTCGCCGCGGGTGCGGTCGAGGTCGCCGCGCAGGCTGTCTAGTTCAGCACGCAGCCGGCCCCAGATAAACCAGCCAACCAACACACCTACAAGGAACGCCAGGACAATGTAGAAGAAGGTCATCGTCTCTCTCCAGTCGGATCCGTCCGCCGCCGTCTCAAGTCATGACCTTGGCAGTTCGGATCATCCATTGGTGGTTCGGCAGTTCAGGGAACAGCCGGTCTGTCGTCGATTGCCGGCTTTCGGCTTTCCCGCCCATTGCCAACCGTCGCTGTCGCATTCGCCTGACCGCTGCCATGGGCCGGGATGCTGTCCGGCCTAAGCCGCGTGCACGGCTGAGCTTCAGCCAGAAAGGCTATCATACGGATTCTGGAAAGCTAACGGAAAATTTGGCCCGAGAGTTCTTCAAGAACAGATATTTAGAACAAGAACAGAGCTGCCGTCACATGCATTCCGGCTAAACTGTTCTGCGACTTCGCAAAGTCGAGACCGGCGCCGCCGAACCTGTTGCTCTGCGCCACCGGTTCAACGGCTCGTAGCATCAACTGTCGAGCGCTTCCAACTCGTCGATCAGGCCGCCGATCACGCCAAGGCCGATCTGCCAGAAGGCGGGGTCGGTGGCGTCGAGGCCGAAGGGAGCGAGGAGTTCGGAGTGATGCTTGGTGCCACCGGCACGCAGCATCTCGAAATACTTGTCCTGGAAGCCGTGCTCGCCATTCTGGTAGACCGCGTAGAGCGAGTTCACCAGGCAGTCGCCGAAGGCATAGGCGTAGACGTAGAAGGGCGAATGGATGAAGTGCGGGATGTAGGTCCAGAAGACCTCATAGCCCTCGCGCAGCTTGATCGCCGGCCCCAGGCTCTCGGCCTGTACCTCGAGCCAGAACTGGCCAAGCTTGTCGGAAGTCAGTTCACCGTTCTTGCGCTCGGCATGCACCTTACGCTCGAACTCATAGAAGGCGATCTGGCGCACGACCGTGTTGATCATGTCCTCGACCTTCTGGGCGAGCATGGCCTTGCGTTCGCGCTTGTCGATGGTCTGATCGAGCAGCGAACGGAAGGTCAGCATCTCGCCGAAGACGGATGCTGTTTCGGCCAAAGTCAGCGGCGTAGAGGCCATCAGCGCACCCTGGCCGCCGGCCAGCACCTGGTGCACGCCGTGGCCGAGCTCATGCGCCAGCGTCATCACATCGCGCGGCTTGCCCATGTAGTTGAGCAGCACGTAAGGGTGCGCTGAAGGCACGGTCGGATGGGCAAAGGCGCCGGGCGACTTGCCGGGCCGCACCGGCGCGTCGATCCAGTTGCGGTCGAAGAAGACGCGGGCGATCTCCGCCATGTCGGGGGAAAAGCGCTGATAGGCCGACAGCACCGTGTTCCTGGCATCGTCCCAGCGGATCACCGCTTGCGGGGTTTCTGGCAAGGGGGCGTTGCGGTCCCAGTGGTTCATCACCTCCATGCCAAGCCAGCGCGCTTTCATGGCGTAGTAGCGGTGCGACAGGCGCGGATAGGCCTCGCGCACGGCGGAGGCCAGTGCATCGACCACGCTGCGCTCGACCCGGTTGGCGAGGTGGCGTGAATCGGCGATGTCCTCGAAGCCGCGCCAGCGGTCGGAAATCTCCTTGTCCTTGGCCAGCGTGTTGGTGATCAGCGTGAAGGTGCGTAGGCTCTTGCGGAAGGTGGCGGCCAGCGCCTCGGCGGCGCGGCGGCGGACTTCGCCATCGGCGTCCTGCAGGCGGTTCAGCGCCGGCTCCAGCGTCAACTCCTCGTCGTCTATGTCGAAGCGCAGATCGGTCATCGTCTCGTCGAACAGGCGGTTCCAGGCGCCGCGCCCGGTGATCGACTTTTCATGGAAAAGCTGCTCGACCCGGTCCTCGAGCTGGTATGGCTTGTCCATTCTGAGATCGAGCACCCAGGGCCGGTAGTGAGCAAAGCCGGCATCGGCGGCAAGGGCTGCTTCGAGCGCCTTGTCGTCGATCAGGTTCAGCTCCAGCGCAAAAAACAACAGATGTGCGCTGGCGTCGGTCATCTTCTCCTGGATGTCGCCATAGAGCTTGGCGCGCTGCGGATCGGCGGTGTTGCCGGCATAGATCAGGCCGGCATAGGAGACGATGCGGCCGATCAGCTCCTCCAGCGCCTCATAGGCGCTCAGCGCCTCGCCGAGCTTGCCGGCGCTGCCGCGCTCGGCCTCCGCGGCCAGCGTGCCCTTCCAGCGGTTCTCGAAGGCGACGGCATCGGCCGCCGCCTTGGCGATGTCGCGCTTCAGCTCGGGCGCTTCCATGCCGGAATAGAGATCGGCGAGATTCCATTCCGGCAGGTCGCCGAGCTCCGCCGCGCCCTGACCGGACGCTGCCGCCGCAAGCTGCCGACCGAGAATCCTGCGCATCAACAATTACCTTCTGGAATCAAGGGGAAAGGGCAAGCCGGTCAAATCCTAAGGAATTCATTCACCGGGTTTTTTGAAACCTTGTTTAGAACCCTGTGCCAGGATGATCCATGGGGATTTCCCAGGCAGGCAACTCAAATCAGTCATGACAGGTTCCATTCTCATAGTCGATGACGATCCCGTGCAGCGCAGGCTGCTCGAGGCGGCGGTGACGAAATTCGGCCACAGTGCCATCGTCGCCGATGGCGGCGAGGCCGGCCTCGAAGCTCTCGACGGACCCGGCGCGCGCGATGTGTCGGCGGTCATCCTTGACCTTGTCATGCCCGGCCTCGGCGGCATCGGCGTGCTGAAGGCGATGCGCGAACGCGGCATCACCGTTCCCGTCATCGTGCAGACCGCGCAGGGCGGCATCGAGACCGTGGTTTCGGCGATGCGCCACGGCGCTTTCGATTTTGTCGTCAAGCCGGCATCCCCCGACCGGCTGCAGACCGCGATCGGCAACGCGCTCAAGGTCGAGGCGGTCGAGGATGAGGTCAAGCGCACATCGCGGCGGCGTGGCGGCCACCTGACCTTCAAGGACATGATCACGCACAGCCCGGCGATGGACCGGGTGATCCGCCTCGGCCAGAAGGCGGCTGCCTCCAACATCCCAATCCTGATCGAGGGCGAATCGGGCGTCGGCAAGGAACTTGTGGCCCGCGCCATCCAGGGCACCGGTGATCGTCGTTCAAAACCCTTCGTCACCGTCAATTGCGGCGCCATCCCCGACAATCTGGTCGAATCGATCCTGTTCGGCCACGAGAAGGGCTCGTTCACCGGCGCCACCGACAAACACACCGGCAAGTTCGTCGAGGCGCATTCAGGCACGTTGTTCCTGGACGAAATCGGCGACCTGCCGCTCGACGTGCAGGTCAAGCTGTTGCGGGCGGTGCAGGATGGCGAGGTCGATCCGGTCGGCGGTCGCGCCACGGTCAGGGTCGACATCAGGTTGATCTCGGCCACGCACCGCAATCTTTTGCAGCAGGTCAAGGACGGCAAGTTCCGCGAGGATTTGTTCTATCGGCTGAACGTCTACCCGATCTTCGTGCCGCCGCTGCGCGACCGGCGCGACGACATCCCCTATCTGGTCAAGCATTTCATGGACAAGGTGGCGCCGGCAGGCCATCGCCTGCACGGCATTTCGGAAGCCGCATTGGCCATGCTGCAGGCCTATGACTGGCCGGGAAACATCAGACAGCTGGAAAACGCCGTGTTCCGGGCCTCGGTGCTTGCCGAGGGCGACGTGCTGACAGCAGACGAATTCCCGCAGATCCGGGCACAAGTCGAGGGCACCGTCAATCTCGATACCGACGCGTCCCTGTCGGACCCCGTCATGATCTGGAGCAGCGAATCGCAAGGCGATAGCGCCCAGACTGATGGCGTCGGACCCGTCGCGGCGGAGATCGAACCTCCGGCCAGGCTGCTTCAGCGTTTCGGCACGCTGAGGGCGTTGGACGAGCGCGGCAATGTGCGCGCGCTGGCCGATGTCGAGCTCGAAATGATCAAGCTCGCCATCGACCACTATAACGGCCAGATGAGCGAAGTCGCCCGCCGACTCGGCATCGGCCGCTCGACGCTCTACCGCAAGCTTAAAGAATACGGCATCGACCCGGAAACCGGCCGCCTCGACCGTCTTGCCTCCTAAAGCGCGTCGCGCTTGAACGGAATCAGGCGACGCGCTTTAGGTCTTATTATGCATGTCGTTGTCTCAAAACCGGGACCACTTTTGAGCGACATGCATTGGAACCCCGAATTCCACAGCTTGTTGGCGCAAGGCCGGGACCAGCTTGCGAGGCGATATCTAGCGCTGCATAAGGGGTTGGGGCGGAAATATGGCGATGCGGAACGGCGCCGTTCACGCATTAAGGCTAACAGTAACAGATCGTGTAGCGGCAAAAGGCTGAATCTTGATCTAAACCAGCAGTTTACCAAGAAATCCTGTGTATTATTTTTGACGGGATATCGCCACGGTGTTACCGCATTTCGGCTTCAATAAGCGATGATTAACCATTAGGATCGATATTCGGATGTGAGAACCACGCATCCGTTTGGGCAAATCCGGGGACAAACGGCAGCCTGCAAGGCCTTTTGATTTGAACAAAGTCGAACGACACAGCAACGGGCGGCACTATCACATTGGCGTCTGGCCGAGATGGCTGGCAGCGGTGATCGTTGCGTTTGGTTTCCTTGCCGCAACTGCTGCCGGGGCAAGCGCCGAAACGCGCTCGCTGAAACTCTATCACCTCCACACGCACGAAAAGGCCGAGATCGTCTACAAGCGCAATGGCCGCTACGATCCGGAAGGTCTCAGGAAGATCAACATCATTCTGCGCGACTGGCGTCGCAACGAACCGACCAAGATGGACCCGCGCCTGCTCGACCTGGTGTGGGAAGCATATCGGCAGGCCGGCGCCACAGACTACATCCAGGTCGTCTGCGGCTATCGCTCGCCGGCGACCAACTCGATGCTGCGCAGCCGCAGCCGAGGTGTCGCCAAGGAAAGCCAGCACATGCTGGGCAAGGCGATGGACTTCTACATTCCGGGCGTACCGCTGAAGAAGCTGCGCAACATCGGCCTCAAGATGCAGGGCGGCGGCGTCGGCTATTATCCGTCGTCCGGCTCGCCCTTCGTCCATATGGACGTCGGCAATGTGCGCCATTGGCCCGGCATCAGCCGCCAGGAACTGGTCAGCCTGTTCCCCAATGGCAAGACGCTGCATGTGCCGAGCGACGGCAAGCCGCTGCCGGGCTATGACCAGGCACTCGCCGCCTACAAGGCGCGCAAGGGCGCCGGTTCTCCGGCCATCATGATGGCCAGCGCTGGCGGCAGCACCAAGAAATCCGGTGGCTTCCTTTCCGCTTTCTTTGGCGGTGGCGGCGAAGACGAAGCCGACGACAGCGCCGATGTCGCGACCGCCGCGCCGTCGCCGAGAAGCGTGAAGCCGGTCCTGGCTGCCAGGAGCAACAACAACAGCAACCTGCCCGGCATCGCGATCGTGTCGCCGCAAAATGCGAAGCGCGCCAATATTCCGCAGCTTGCCGACGACAGCGCGGACGATTCCGAGCCGCAGCAGGATACACCAGAGACGATCATCGCGGCGCTGCCGGCCAAGGAAGTGCCGCTGCCGGATTTCGCGCCGCGGCCGAAAGCCGATGTCGGCGCGCAGCAGCCTGAGACGGTACCGTTCGGCATGGCCGACGCCACCACCGAACAGACAGTGGCGACGGCGCAGGCGCCGGCCAATGTGCCGTTCGGCATGGCCGATCCGGCTAATGCTGACCAGGGGGCCGATCAAGCTGCCGCTCCGGCGCAGGTCGCCGTCAACGTCCCGTTGCCGACCTGGCGTCCCGACCGCTCTTCCCCGCCGGCTGAGCTTTCGCCGCAGGATAAGGGCGTGCTGCTGGCGCTGGCCGATACGGCTGCCCACAAGCAGACCGCAACCGACGCCTTCTCGGTGCTGCCGTCGCAGCGTCCGGATGAGGTCAAGGCCGTTCTCGAACAGGCCAGTGCCGCCGATGCCGCCGGTGTTACCGACGACTATCAGGTTGCCTCGCTCGAGCCGCGCTCGGCGTTCAACGATCCGTCAGGCGTCGATGCCGCAACGCCGCGGGGCGCGATTGCTGCCCGTCCGGCCGGTACCGATCCCGCCTCCGTGATCGGCGCCGGCGTGAAAACCACGCGCAAGGAAGCCAGGGCCTCGGCCCGCGACCTGAAGCCCGGCCCGAAGGCCGTCGTGGTGGCGGCCGAACCGCAGGCGGCGCGATGGGCACTGAGCAGCGGCGACAACATTGCCACCGTTTCCAGCCCGACGACTGCGCCGCGCTATGCCTACAATATCGTGCATACGCCGCCGAGCGAGGTCTACACCGCAGGCTTCCAGGCGGACAACCAGATGGCCGATGCCAACCGCTTCACCGGCAATGCCGTGAAATTCCTTTCGGTCGCCCGCTTCCAGACGAAGTAAGGTCCTCGACCGGGTAAACATCGAAGCCGCGCTGGGAAGCCCGCGCGGTTTTTTGTTTTTGGCGAATCTCCAGCACTGGCTTCCAGCGTCCCGGAATGCTAACCACCAGCCTGCATTCCCGCTTCGTCTAATGGTAGGACAGCGCCCTTTGAAGGCGTGAATCGTGGTTCGAGCCCATGAGCGGGAACCAACTCTCTCGATCTACGATCACAGGCAGTCATGCCAGGTCAGCCCGGCCGATCACGCGCGGCTGAACTTCTTGTGAGGCCGGAACGACTGACCTTTTTGCGGGTTAGGCTGGGTTCGTTCCAACCTGGGGATATCAATGAAAAACATTCTTTTGGCGTCGGCCATCGCATTGGCAACGGCTTCGGCGGCAATCGCTCCGACGCAGGCCGCAACCATTGTCATCCAGACCCAAGATCATATGCATATGCACAAGAAGCACTGCCGGACCAAGTGGGTCACGACCTGGCGGCATCACCACAAGATCGTCAAGAAGGTTACGGTCTGTAACTGACCGTATTTTTGCAAGCAGCAAACCCGGTCGGCGCAAGCCGGCCGGTTTTTTCGTGACTGGCGTTACTTCTTGAGCTTGCTTGCTTCTCGGGCGAGCGCCTCGATCTCGTCCCACTTGCCGGCCTTGACCAGCTCGTCCGGCGCCACCCAGGAACCACCGACGCAGATGACATTGGGCAGGCTGAGATAGTCGGCGGCGTTCTTGGCCGAGATACCGCCGGTCGGGCAGAACTTCACATCGGCCAGTGGCGAGGCGAAAGCCTTCAGCGAGGCGATGCCGCCGGACTGTTCGGCCGGGAAGAATTTCAGGAAGCGCAGGCCGGCCTCGCGGGCGGCCATGATCTCGCCGGGCGTGATGGCGCCAGGCAGCAGGGGAACGTCGCTGCCCTTGGCTGCCGCGAGCAGTTCGCGCGTGATGCCGGGGCTGACGATGAATTTCGAGCCGGCTGCTGCTGCCTCGTCGAACTGCCTGGCATCGAGGATGGTGCCGGAGCCGACGATGGCGCCCTCGACCTCTCCGGCAACGCGGCGGATCGCTTCCAGGGCGTCGGCGGTTCTCAGCGTGATTTCGATTGCCGGCAGGCCGCCGGCGGCGAGCGCCCGGGCGAGAGGCACGGCGTCTGCGACATTGGCGATCTTCAACACCGGGATGACCGGCTGGCCGTTGAGCAGCGACAGGAGCTTTTCGGTCTTGCTGGGCATTGGCTTATCTCTCCTGGGGATGATTTCAACCGATTAGCAGAAGGCAGATTCCGAGTCCACGAAACCCGGCCTGCCGCGATGTCACATCTGCCGGCCCACGAGCCTCTCAGCGAATGCCGACAAGGCTTTGTTGGCTTTGCCTTGAATCCGCTTTGACCACGGTTTAGTGGCTTGGCGATGACACTGTCCAATCATGACCCTGTGCGCGTCGCCGCGCTCTACAAATTTGCGAGGCTGGGGGACTTCGAGGTGCTGCGGGCCTTGCGGACGCCGCTCGCCGCCTTCTGCTGCGGCCGCGGCATCAAGGGGACGCTGCTCCTGGCGCAGGAAGGCATCAACGGCACGGTTGCCGGGAGCGAGACCGATATCGCCGATCTGATCGATTATCTTGAGGCTATCGAAGGCCTCGCCGATCTCGAGGTCACATACAGCCATGCCGCTGAAATGCCGTTCCATCGCATGAAGGTGCGGCTTAAGCGCGAGATCGTCACCATGGGCGTCGAGGATCTCGACCCGGCGACCAGCGCCGGCACCTATGTCGCGCCGGCCGACTGGAACGCGCTGATCTCGGACCCCGGCACCATCGTCATCGACACCCGCAACGCTTACGAAGTGTCGATCGGCACTTTCGAGGGTGCCATCGACCCGCACACGTCGAGCTTTCGCGAGTTCCCGGCCTGGGTCGAAAAGCATCGCGACGAGCTCGATGGCCGCAAGGTCGCGATGTTCTGCACCGGCGGCATACGCTGCGAAAAGGCGACGGCCTATGTGAAGTCGCTCGGCTTTAGGGATGTGTTCCATCTCAAGGGCGGCATCCTGAGATATCTCGAAGAGGTGCCGGCCGAAGACAGCCTGTGGCAAGGCGAGTGTTTCGTCTTCGACGAGCGGGTTTCGGTGTCGCACGGACTCACCGAGGGCGAGGCTGAACTGTGCCGCGCCTGCCGGCATCCGCTGACGCCGGAGGATCGGCTGTCGCCGCGCTATACCACCGGCGTGTCATGCCCGCATTGCCATGACGCCCGCTCGGACGAGGATCGCACCCGTTACGCCGAACGCCAGCGCCAGGTCGAACTGGCGCAGGCGCAGGGCAGGGAGCATATCGGCAGCTAGCGTCGGGGCAACGGCCTGGCTGCATCACCACGCGACGGAATAGCGGTCGATTACCCACAGCCATGTGCCGTCGCTCTGTCGGCGTGCGACCTCCGAAGTCACCGTGCCGTCGGGAAGCCGGGTCGAGGTCAGCGCCAAATCGCCATTGATCGCCGCGGGGCGCTGTTCGCCGCGCTGGAATTTTCGCCCGCTCGCGGTAAACGCGGCAAACAGTGCCCGGATCGCCTCGCGGCCACGGATTAGTTCTGCCTCGCCGCTGTCGATGACGGCGTCGGGTTCGAACAGCGCCACCATGCCGTCAATGTCTCCTACCCATTGCCGGTCGATCAGCAGGCGCTCCAGATCCTGTGGGTCACGGGCCGGTTCATGGCCAGGCTGATCGGTCACGGCAGAGCTCCTCCCTCGGTAATTCGGCTGCGACACTAGCCCAAGCGGAGGCCGGTATCGACACATCGATTTCAGTTTTCGGCATTGCCGGCGCCGTTAGCAAAGCGCGAGCCCGTCATTGTAATGTCAATGTGCGGGCCCTACGTCTGCAACGTCCAAAACCCGCCCGTCCACGTTTGACTGGCCCTTTTCTGGAGGTACTATGTTCGACCCCAAGAAGCTTCTCGACGACCTGCTCGGCTCGCAAGTCCCCGGCACCACCGGCACCGTCCGCGACAAGGCAGGACAGGCCGTGCAGATGGCCAAGGACAATCCGCTGGCCGCCGGTGCGCTGGCCGCGGTGCTGCTTGGGACCGGCACGGGACGCCAGGTGACGGGCACCGCCATCAAGCTCGGCGGACTGGCCGCGATCGGCGGCCTCGCCTACAAGGCCTACCAGAACTACAAGGCCGGCAATGCCCCCGAGCAGGCGCCGGCCGCCGGCCAGCCGGAATTGCTGCCGCCGCCCGCCGACACCGGCTTCCATCCTTCGCAGGCGCCGCAGGGCGAGGATGAGTTCACGCTGACGCTGGTGCGGGCGATGATCTCGGCGGCGAAGGCCGACGGCCATATCGACGACGAGGAACGCGAAAAGATCGCCGGCAAGCTCAAGCTCGCCGGCGTCGGTTCCGATGCCGAAAAATTCCTGTTGGCCGAGCTGGACAGCCCGCTCGATCTCGACACGCTGGTCGCCGGCGCCAAGACCGATGAGCAGAGGCTCGAGCTCTATACGGCGTCGCGGCTGACCATCGATCCCGATACGCGCGCCGAACGCGGCTATCTCGACCTGCTCGCCGGCCGGCTCGGCCTGCCGGATGCGCTGGTCGACCATGTCGAGGCGACCGTGTCGGCGGCCAAGGTGCCGGCCCCGGCCGGGACCGCGCCGAACCCGCGCTGGTAGGAAGCGCGGCCGGGCTGGAAATGCGTTAACGTCTCGTTTACCGAGGAAGCGCATGATTCTAGCAGTCGGATCGGCTTTTCCTCCTCCCAAGCCCGGTTCAGATCAGGGCGGTCGCCAATGACCGCCCTTTTTGTTCAGCCGATCACAGGTTGTTCGGCTTGCCATGATCCCCGTCATTTGCGATGCCTCGGTGCATTCGGATGCATCCCGATCTGTGCCGGGGATGCGCGGTGCGCAGGAGCAAAATCATGACAGCCCTCACAGAGAAAACCGCGATCGTCACCGGCGCCGGCACCGGCATCGGCAAGAGCGTCGCCACGGCGCTGCTCAAGGCAGGCTGGAACACCGTGTTCTGCGGCCGTCGCAAACAGGTGCTCGACGCCGCGATCGCTGAAGCCGGCAAGACGGATGCCAAGGCGCTGGCAGTCGCCTGCGACATCAGCAAGGCCGGCGAAGTCGATGATCTATTCGAGACGGTGGCGGCGGCTTTCGGGCGCGTCGACCTGCTCTTCAACAATGCCGGCCTGAGCTACAAATCAACACCGATCGACGAAATCCCGGTCGAGGTCTGGAACGACATTGTCGGCGTCAATCTCACCGGATCGTTCCTGTGCGCCCGCGCCGCCTTCGGCGCCATGCGCAGACAAAAGCCAATGGGTGGCCGCATCATCAACAACGGTTCAGTGTCGGCCTATGCGCCGCGGCCGGGTTCAGTGCCTTACACCGCGACCAAGCACGCGATAACAGGGCTGACCAAGACGCTGGCGCTCGACGGGCGACCCTATGACATCGCCTGCGGCCAGATCGACATCGGCAATGCGCTGACCGACATGGTGCAGGCGATGACCGTCGGCGTGCCACAGGCCAACGGCTCGATCGCCCCCGAAGCGGTGATGGACGTCCAGCGCGTCGCCGATGCCGTCGTCCACATGGCCAGCCTGCCGCTCGACGCCAATGTGCTGTTCATGACGGTGATGGCGACGAAGATGCCATTTGTGGGCAGGGGGTAGTGCAGGTCATCACAGATGGCGAAGTTGCGGGACTTACTTACCCCAGCTGTTGACCGGGTGTGGCGTTCGGCAATTCGCGACCAGGGCTTTCAGCGAGCAGGCCGTCGTGATTTCATCCGAGTTTGCGGCGGCATCCTGCACGAGTTCAATTTCCAGATTTCGGCGTTCGGATCGCGCGACTTCTGCGTCAACGTCGCTGCGTTTAGCATTGCGGGCAATGACATGCCTGTTCTTCAGCCTGGTTTTCGGCTGGCGGCGCCTGATGGCGCCGACGTCTGGTTGCCGTCAGCGTCCGCTGACGATGCAGAAAAATCGGCCATCGCGATGCTTCAGCTTGCGATCGATCAAGCGTTGCCCTTTTTTGCGGAGAACAGCAGCTACCAACAGCATGCCCGATATTTGCTCGGCCAGCGCTGGGGATCAGAACACCACCGATGGTTTCAAATCGGAGGCGCCGAGGCCGGGTCCGCTGAGAAGGCCCGGGCGACCGAAGCTCTTAAAACTGCAATCTCGTACTACATCGCTGACGGGCGAGAGTGGTGCGCCGTCTGTATCGAACGCGCGGAAACGCTCATCAGCGCTATCGAATCTGACCGACACAACGAACTTCTCGAACATTGGTACAACCGAAACAGTCGGATTCATCGGCTCCATTAGCGCGAAGGCCACCGGATTATCTCTAGGCTTTTTTCTTCAAAAACGCCTCGATCCGTTCCAGCGCGCGCAAGATGTTCTCTTCGGAATTGGCGTAGGAGAGCCTGATATAGCCTTCGCCGAGAATGCCGAAATCGGGGCCGCCGATCAGCGCCACGCCGGCATCCTCGAGCAGCGCCGAGGCAAGTTTCTTGGCCTTCCAGCCGGTCTTGGAGACATTGGGGAAAGCATAGAAGGCGCCCTTGGGCGTGATGCAGGACACGCCGGGCAGAGCATTCAGCCCCTCGACCACGATCTTCCTGCGGTTGTCGAAAGCGCGCATCATCTTGTCGACATCGTCCTGCGGGCCGTCGATGGCCGCGATGCCGGCGAACTGGCTGGGGGCGTTGACGCAGGACCAGCAATTGACCGCCAGCTTGCGCACCTTGTCGTAGAGATGGGCGCCCTTGTCGCCGTTCGGCCAGATCGACCAGCCCATGCGCCAGCCCGTCATCGCCCAGGTCTTCGACCAGCCATTGAGCACGATCAACCGGTCGCGGATTTCGGGGAAATTGAGCAGCGAAAAATGCGTCTCGTCGTCATAGGTCATGACGTCGTAGATCTCGTCGGAGAGGATGGCGACCTGCGGGTGCTTCTCCAGTCCCTTGACCAGCTTCTCGATCTCGGGGCGCGGTGTCACGCCGCCGGTCGGGTTGGCTGGCGAGTTGAGGATCAGGAGCCTGGTCTTCGACGTGATCAGCGCCAGCGTCTCCTCAGCCGAGAAGGCAAAGCCGTTCTCCTCGCGGATCGGCACGGGAATGGGTGCAGCGCCGGTGAATTCGATCATCGAGCGGTAGATCGGAAAGCCGGGATCGGGATAGAGAATTTCGGCGCCCGGTTCTCCGAACATCAGGATGGCCGCGAACATGGTCGGCTTGCCGCCGGGCAGGATCATCACATTCTCGGCCGAGACCTCGACGCCGGTGGTGGTCAGCGTGCGCCGCACCACCGCCTCGCGCGTCGCCAACAGGCCGTTGGCAGGGGTATAGCCGTGGTGGCCGTCGCGCAGGGCCTTGATCGCTGCTTCGACAATGTGCTGCGGGGTTTTGAAGTCGGGCTGGCCAATGCCGAGATTGACGATGTCGCGGCCTTGTTGAGCCAGCGCCGTCGCCCTCGCGAGCACGGCAAAGGCGTTTTCCTCGCCGAGACGGTCGAAGGCCGAAATCGTGTGGAGCATTTTTCCCGTCCGTGTGGTTCTTACTGTTGGGTCGCGTTTTTGTGAGCGTCTGCTCACAAAAGTCAAACGGATTGGAGTTTACGTGTCTGAAAATCTCAAAGACTGGCAAGCGCGTCCGCGGCCTGAGCGCAAGGCCATCGATGGCCGCTATGTCAGGCTGGAGCCGCTGAGCGCCGAAAAGCATGGCGACGGCCTCTACGAGGCGTCATCCGTGCCCGATATCGACGGCCGCTTTGCCTGGCTGCCCGACTATCCGCCGCAGACCCGCGCCGATTTCCAGCCATGGCTGGACAAGGTCGAGGCAAGTGAGGATCCGCTGTTCTTCACGGTCATCGACAAGGCCAGCGGCAAGGTCGCCGGGCGGCAGACGCTGATGCGCATCGATCCAGCCTATGGAGTCATCGAGATCGGCAACATCTATTGGGGTCCGCTGATCTCACGCAAACCTGCGGCAACCGAAGCGCAGTTCCTGTTCATGAAATACATTTTCGACGGGCTCGGCTATCGCCGCTACGAGTGGAAATGCAACAACCGCAACGAACCCTCGAAACGCGCGGCGGAACGGTTCGGCTTCAAGTTCGAGGGCATTTTCCGCCAGCATCTTGTGGTCAAGGGTGAAAACCGCGATACCGCGTGGTACTCGATCATCGACAAGGAATGGCCGGCGCTTCGCAAAGCCTACGATGCCTGGCTCGATCCGGCCAATTTCGATGGCGAAGGCCGGCAGAAGCGGCGGCTCGAGGATTTCCGCGCCGAGTTCGGCGCGTAGCAGGAGTTTAGGCGATGGCGCACAGCCATGATCACGGTTCGCACGCTGGCCACAGCCACGGCGCCGGTCATGTGCATGGTTCGACCGACAAGAAACGCGTGCTGATCGCGGCTTGCCTGACCGCCGGCTTCATGGTTGCCGAAGTGCTGGGCGGCCTGCTGACGGGATCGCTGGCGCTGCTGGCCGATGCCGGTCATATGCTGGCCGACTCCATCGCGCTTGGCCTTGCCTGGTATGCCTTCCATCTGGGCGGACGGCCGGCGACGGTGCGCCTCACCTATGGCTTCGGCCGGGTCAAGACGCTGGTCGCCTACACCAACGGCATCGCCATCTTCGCCATCGCGCTGTGGATCATCTACGAGGCCTGGGGCCGCCTGATGACGCCGGCGCCGGTGCTGGGCGGGCCGATGCTGGTGGTGGCGATCGCCGGCCTTCTAGTCAACATCGCATCGTTCTTCGTGCTGCATGGCGGCGACCGCGACAGCCTCAACATGCGCGGCGCCATCCTGCATGTGCTGGGCGACCTGCTCGGCTCGGCGGCGGCGATCGTGGCGGCGCTGGTCATCCTGGCGACCGGCTGGACGCCGATCGATCCGATCCTGTCGGTGCTGGTCTCGGTGCTGATCCTGTCGACCGCCTGGTCGCTGATGCGCGAAGCCGCCCATGTCCTGCTCGAAGGCGTGCCGGCGAGCCTCGACCGCGACCTCATTGCCAAGGACATTGCCGGCACCGTCAAGGGCGTGCGCGAAGTGCATCATATGCATGTCTGGTCGCTCGACGGCTCCAGCAACATGGCGACGTTGCATGCCTGCCTCAACGATGGCGTCGATGCGCATCAGGCGGTCAGCGCCATCAAGAAGCGGCTCGCCGCCGAGCACGGCATCAGCCACGCCACCGTCGAGCCGGAATTCGGCCAATGCGCCGACAGCCATGACGAACACGACCACGATCATGACCACGACCATGGTGCGCCGCCGCATCACGGCCATTACCACTGACAGGGAATTTTCATGGCATTGGCATCCCAGTTGACGAGTTCCCGCGACGGCGGGACGGCATGATGGATCGCGACAACAGAAACGCGCTGATTGCCGCAGCCTGGATCATGCTGCTGTTCGGCATTGCGGCCTACAATCTGCCGACGGTGATGCTGGCGCTCGGCAATGTCTCGACCGTCCTTGCCGGCATCGTCGGCATCGGCTTCGTGCTGGCATTCTTTCTGGTGTTCTGGTTGCGGAGCCGCAGCCAGAACAAGGGCAAATAAGAGGCTTTTTCGACATGCGCATCCTGATTACTGGCGCGGCCGGCATGGTCGGCCGCAAACTCATCGCCCGGCTGGCCAAGGACGGCACGCTCAACGGCCGCAAGATCACGGCGCTCGACCTGCACGACATCGTGCCGCCGCAGGCGCCGGCGATGGAGGGTGTGAGCATCGCCACGCATACCGGCGACCTTGCCGACGCCGGTGCCGCCGTGAGCCTGGTCGCTTCACGCCCCGACGTGATGTTCCATCTCGCCGGCATCGTGTCGGGCGAGGCGGAAGCCAATTTCGATCTCGGCTACCGCGTCAACCTCGATGGCACCAGGGCGCTGTTCGACGCCGTGCGGCTGGCAGGCTTTGCACCACGCCTCGTCTTCACCTCATCGATCGCCGTGTTCGGGGCGCCGTTCCCGGATGTCATCCCGGATGACTTCCACCCGACGCCGCTGACCTCCTATGGCACCCAGAAGCAGATGAGCGAGGCGCTGCTGGCAGACTATTCCAGGCGCGGCTTCTTCGACGGCATCGGCATCCGGCTGCCGACTATCTGCGTGCGGCCCGGCAAGCCGAACAAGGCGGCTTCGGGCTTCTTCTCGGGCATCATTCGCGAGCCGCTCAGCGGCCAGGAGGCGATCCTGCCGGTGCCGCGTTCGGTGCTGCACACCCATGCCAGCCCGCGCTCGGCGGTGAATTTCCTGATCCATGCCGCGGGGATCGATGGTGCCGCAGTCGGGCCGCGCCGCAACCTCACCATGCCCGGCGTTGCCGTCACCGTCGGCGAGCAGATCGAGGCGCTGGAACGTATTGCCGGCGCCGAAGTCGTGAAGCTGATCCGCGAACAGCCCGACGAAACGATCTGGGCAATCGTCAAGGGCTGGCCGACGCGCTTCGAGGCGCGGCGCTCAAGAGACCTCGGCTTCAGCGCCGAAAAAAGCTTCGATGAGATCATCCGTGCCCATATCGAGGATGAGCTGGGCGGGAAGATAGCGGGTCAGGGCTGACCCGTTAGCGTCAAACGCTGCCGGCCAGGCTCGCCGACAGGAGCAATAGTCCGAACAGGAAGACGAAGGCGGCGCCGCCGATCTCGACGAACGTATGGATGCGGTTGCCCATGCGGCCATCGCCGGCGAAATAGACCGCCCAGTTCTTGGCCGTCACCGCAATCGTTGCCAGCGCCGAGACGGTGATGGCGGTGCCGAGCGACATTGCCAGCACCGACAGCAGGCCGCCCAGCCACAGGCCGTTGAGCAGCGCGAAGCTGAGCACAATCAGCGCGCCGGAGCAGGGGCGGATGCCGACAGCGGCCACAGCCGACCACGCCGTGCGCCAGTCGAAGCGGTCGCCCGACAGCAGCGCCGGATCGGGCGCATGCGAATGGCCACAGGTGTCGCAGACCTCGCCCGCCGCGTGGTCATGATGGGCGTGGTCGTGATGGGAATGATCGTGCGCAGCGTGATCGTGATGGTCGTGGTCATGGTCGTCATGCACATGCAGGGCATGCGAATGCGCATGCGCCGCATGGCTGTGAGGAGCATGCGAGTGACCGGCGTGAGAATGGCCGGCATGGCCGCCATGGGAATGACCGGCATGGGCGGCCGACAGGCTGTAGGCGGGCGCCTTGCCGAACCAGCGCAGGACCGTTGGCCCGAGCTTGCGCCACAGCAGCCAGGCGCCGAACAGAGTGACGAAGATATAGCTCATGATCTCCATGAACCAGGCCGCGTCGGTCATCGAGATGGCGGTGCCGCGCAACACGAAATAGGCAAGCAGCATCACCACGACCGCGGTCAGGCCCTGCAGCAGCGCCGAGACGAAGGACAACAGGATGCCGCGCTTGAGCGCCACTTCATTGGCCACCATGTAGGACGAGATCACCGCCTTGCCGTGGCCGGGGCCGGCGGCGTGGAAAATGCCGTAGGCGAAGGACAGGCCTATCAGCAGCCACATCTTGCTGCCGTCCTCGCGCATCGCTTTCATCGCCATGGCCAGCGCGCGATAAAATTCCTGCTGCCTGAGATTGATCCACATCAGGATGTGCGCGAACAGTCCGGTGGTCGGCGCCATGCCGTCATTGACGCCGATGCCGAGCGAACTTTGGGCGTGGGCCTGCCCGAGAAAGTGCGTCATCACCAGGGCAGCGGCCACGAGGCCGAACGCCAAACGCAGGGACGGTTTCATCACCGGATCTATCCTTCTGGCGGGCAGTTCAGTTCGAGCTTGGTGGCGAAGATCTTGCTCATGTCGGTGCCTGTCGGGTCGTTGAAGAAAGCTTCCGTCAGGGTCTTCTGGTTTTCCTTGATAGCCTCGTCCGGATCGGGCCGGATGACCTTGCTGGTGCAGTTCGAGGGCAGGCCTTCGACGGTGATGTTGGAATCCTCGGTGAAATCGATGGCCGTGTAGAAGGTCGGATCGTAGACACCGAAATCGATCTTGCCGGCGAGCTTGATCGGCTCCTTCGGCTCGGATTCGAACAGGATGATCAGCTGGTCATTGTCGAAATTGGCCATCAGGTGCGGCGGCGGCGTCATCGGCACGTCCTTGCCGTTGACGGTGACGAGCTGGAAATAGTTGAACTCGGCCAGCGAGGCATGGACGGTGTCGGCGACATCCTTCAGCTCCTTGTCGTCAAGCTTCAGGTCGGAGTTCTTGTCGAACTCCATCATCACCGTACTCGAAAACAAATCGTCGAAGCGCCAGAGGTGGCGCAGCGCTTTCACACTTTGGTGATCCGGCGAGAGGATCACGTCGAGGCGGGCCTCGGCAAAGACGTGAGGATGCGCGCCAGCCGCTCCGACGGCGGCAAAAGGCGCCGCCAAGGCCGAAGCCAGCATGATTGCGTGCTGTTTCAAGTGCATTCTCGGTCGCTGTTCCATCGGCCTCGGAGAGATTTCGAGAGGTTACCAGAAAGCGGGCGAAATTGGGACCGCGACAGAGCTAAGACAGGTCAGGCGCCTTCGCGGTTCTTGAACCACTGCACCAGGAAATCGACGAAAACGCGGACCTTGGCCGGCAGATAACGGCGATGCGGATAGACGGCGAAAATGCCGCTGCCCGACTGGATGCGGTCGTCGAGCAAGGACACGAGCTCGCCCGATGCGAGGTCGGGGGCGGCGATGAAATCGGGCAGGATGGCGAAGCCCAGGCCCGACACGGCGGCGGCACGCGCGGCCATCGGACTGTTGACCTCGATCGGACCCGACACATTGACGCTGACCGACTCCTCGCCCTCGCCCTTGAAGCGCCAGTTGGCGAGCGAACGGCCATTGGTGTCGACGATGCAGGGCATGTTGGCAAGATCCTGCGGGCGCGTCGGCTTGCCGTGCTTGGCGATCAGTTCCGGCGATGCGCACAGCCTGACCGAAAATGGTCCAAGGCGTCGAGCGATCAGCGAGGAGTTTTCCAGCCGCGAGATGCGTACCGCAAGATCGAAACCCTCCTCGACCAGATCGACAAAACGGTCGTCGAGATGGATGTCGAGCACGATGTCGGGATGCTGCTTGGCGAAGTCGATCAGCGACTGGCCGATCGGCGCATCGGCAAAGGTGCGTGCCGCGGACAGCTTGATCCGGCCGCGCACATCGCCGGAGGACTCGCGCACGGCGTCGGCCAGGCTGTCGACCTCACGCACGATTTCCGAAGCGCGGCTGTAATAGGTATGGCCGGCCTCGGTCATCGAGAACTGCCGTGTGGTGCGGTTGAGCAGCAGCGCGCCGAGTTCGTCTTCGAGTTCGCGCACATATTTCGACAGCAGCGCCTTGGAGCGGCCGATCTTGCGCGCAGCGGCGGAAAAACCTTCGGCCTCGACGACGTCGATGAAGGCGCGCATGCGGGTCAGTGTGTCCATGGATCAGGCCTTTCGTGCCGTATCGAGAAGCCGCCGGCCGAGCCGTATCAGGGCAATGTCGCTGCCGGGAGGGCCGAGAAGCGAGAGGCCGAAAGGGGCGCCGTCGACCGAGCCCAGCGGCAGGGTGATTTGCGGAAAGCCTGAAAGACCCGAAAGACACAAAAGATGCAAGGCCCTTTCGCGGTAGGCCTGAAGCTGCTGTGGCTCGCCTTTGACCAGAGGCGCGGGGCCTGGAACCGTCGGCAGGACCAGAAATCCGTCCTGGTCGAGCAGGGCGGCAAGCTCGGAGCGGAAGGTCAGGCGGCGCACCGCCTCGGCCTGCACCGTCTTGGCGTCGATCGTCCGGCCAAAGCCAAAGCGTTCCTCGACGCCCGGCCCGAGATGGCGCTCGCCCGACACGATCCAGGCGCCGTGCTGCTGCCAGGCTTCGGCGGCCTGCAGCCGGCGAAAGCACCAGTAGAGCTCGTCGGGGACGGAAGCGAAGACGTATTCCACCGGCTTCGGTTCACCGACCACAGTGGCCGCCAGCGCTCTCATCCCGGCATATTCGGCTGCCTCGTCCGGGCCTGCCACGAAGGCGTCCAGCCAGCGGATCGAAAGCGGCCGGTTGAGCGGGTGCTGGTGCGGGTCGCGGCGGAGCAGCAATTTGCCGATCGTCTCATAGGTTTCGATGTCGTCGGCGAACCAGCCGAACGTGTCGAAGCTCGGCGCCAGCTTCATCGTGCCTTCGAGCGAAATGCGGCCATGCGTGGTGCGCAGCCCGATCAGCCCGCAAAAGCTCGCCGGCGCGCGGATCGAGCCGCCGGTGTCGGATCCGGTGGCGATGTCGGCAAGCTTGCCCGCCACTGCCGCCGCCGAGCCAGACGACGATCCGCCGGTGACGCGATCGGGTGCTACCGGGTTCACCGGGAACGGAAAATGCGCGTTCTGGCCCATCAGCGAGAATGCGAACTCGTCGGTCTGCGTCTTGCCGATGAAGCGCGCGCCGGCATCGAGAATCATCTGCACGGCGGGTGCGGTGCTGGAGGCTGCGTGCGCCTCGTTGAACTTCGCCAGATTGCCGCAACCGGTACGGTAGCCGGCGACGTCGTAAATGTCCTTCACGGCCAGCCTGAGCCCGGCCAGCGGCCCCAGTTCCGCATTGGCGACCGGCATTCGACGCAGATTGAGGAAAGCGTTGAGCGGGCCGTGCGTGCCTGTCATCGTTCGATATCCGGATACGGTTGGCGCAGCATTGTTCGATGCCAGAAATTTTACAACCTGGGATACGATTTTTATTGATTGTGAAATCTTTCGATCTTATATCGCGCTTGCCCAAAGTCGCACGTGCCTGTGGGTGTCCGCCGATCCTCGAATGGTGAGGGAAATCGGTAAGGTAACTGGAGCCAACCCCTCCAGTCGGTCTAGCGGCCAACCGCCAGCCCGAGGACACCTTGAAGCAACGACGGTGCGGGCCTTTCTGGTTCTCTTCCGGTTGTCCAAAGACCGGGGTTACTAAAGAGGCACACCTTCATTGCCGGCAGTGCGGACGGGTCTCCCATCCAAGCCAAGGCAGACAAAGCGAACCGAGGCCGGGCAAGGCCAAGGTTCATCGCCGCGAGACGGCGTTTCATGGTTCCGGGGTCTCCACCGGCTGGTTCCATGAATTCGACGTCCCGCCTTTGTTTGACTGCGTGTTCGCGAGGCCGACAGCCCGCGTCCGCACCCTTGTGCGCGCCGAAAGGCGCTATGGAGAGACCCCGATGGCCACCCAGCGCATCCTCGACTTCCTCGCCACCCGACGTCCGTCCGGCCCCTGCCTCGTCGTCGACCTCGATGTCGTGCGCGACAATTTCCGCGCCTTCGAAAAAGCGCTGCCCGATTCCAGGATCTACTATGCGGTGAAAGCAAACCCGGCGCCGGAAATCCTGCGCCTCCTTGCTGCGATGGGCTCGTCCTTCGACACCGCTTCCGTTGCCGAAGTCGAGATGGCGATGGACGCCGGTGCGCCGGCGGACCGCATCTCCTTCGGCAACACCATCAAGAAGGAGCGTGACATTGCACGCGCCTACCAGCTCGGCATCCGGCTGTTCGCGGTCGATTGCGTCGAGGAGGTCGACAAGATCGCTCGCGTCGCTCCCGGCGCGCGCGTGTTCTGCCGCGTCCTGACCGATGGCGAAGGCGCCGAATGGCCGCTGTCGCGCAAGTTCGGCTGCGTGCCGGCGATGGCCGTCGACGTGCTGCGCCATGCCAAGACGCTCGGCCTCGACGCCTATGGCGTGTCGTTCCATGTCGGCTCGCAGCAGACCGACCTGACGGCTTGGGACCGTGCGCTGGCCGACGCCAAGAAGGTGTTCGCCACGCTTGCCGATGAAGGCATCGTGTTGAAGATGGTCAATATGGGCGGCGGTTTCCCGACGCGCTATCTGCGTGACGTGCCGGCGGCCCAGGCCTATGGCCAGGCGATCTTCTCGGCCCTGCGCAAGCATTTCGGCAACGCCATCCCGGAGACCATCATCGAGCCGGGCCGCGGCATGGTCGGCAATGCCGGCGTCATTAAGTCTGAAGTCGTGCTGATCTCCAAGAAGGCCGACAACGACAATATGCGCTGGGTGTTCCTCGACATCGGCAAGTTCGGCGGTCTGGCCGAGACGATGGACGAGGCGATCCGCTACCCGCTCGTCACGCGCCATGACGGTTCGGAGACGGCGCCTTGCGTGCTCGCCGGCCCGACCTGCGATTCGGCCGACGTGATGTACGAGAAGACGCCGTATCCGCTGCCCTTGTCGCTGACCATCGGCGACGAGGTGCTGATCGAAGGCACCGGCGCCTACACGACCACCTACTCGGCGGTCGCCTTCAACGGCTTCGAGCCTCTCCGATCCTACGTGATCTGACGGTTCGAAAGGACCGATCAGATCATCCCATGTGGGCGTTTGTCGCCCACTTGGGTTCGCCTGTGGAACAAGCTCCGCTCGTGAAGGATCGCGGAAATGGACGTTGCAAATTACATTGACGGTGCCGTGGGGATCTCCCCCCTTGAGATGGCCGGCAGGCCAGAAGGGGTCGCCTCGGCTGCCTCGACTTCTTTTGCGATAAGAGGCGTTGGCGCTTCACGCGCGGCGACCCCCTCTGTCGCCTTCGGCGACATCTCCCCCTCGAGGGGGGAGAATAGCCGCGCCATTGTCATCGTCGCTGAAACTGCGGCCGACATTGCATCGCGCGAGGCACTGCTTGACGATGCCATGGGCCCGATGCGGCGCAAGAAATCGTCGGAGAAGCTGCGGCGCGGCCGCCGGCCTTCCGAAGGCCTCGCCTTTGTCGTGCGCGATGCGGCGGGCGCGGTTGTCGGCACCGTGCGGCTGTGGGATGTGAGGGTGGGCGAGGGCGGTCCGGCAGCGCTGCTGCTCGGCCCGCTTGCCGTTGACCCGGCGCTAAAGAATGCCGGCATCGGCTCGGCGCTGATGCGCCATGCGCTGGCCGAGGCCGCGCGTCTCGGCCATGCTGCGATCCTGCTGGTCGGCGATGCGCCTTACTATGGTCGCTTCGGCTTTTCGGCTGACAAGACGGGCGCGCTGGCGATGCCAGGTCCGTACGAGCGGCACCGCCTGCTGGCGCTGGAGCTGGTCGAGGGCGCGCTCGACGGCGCGCACGGCACGGTGAAGGCGGCCGGGCGCAAGCTCAAGGCGCTGCCGCTGACCTTCGCGGCGTAAAGCCTTCGGCTTTCTAGGGCGCAAAAGCCTGGGGTCGACAAAAGCAAAACGCCGCCTGATGGGCGGCGTTTTGCTGTTGCGACGGGATCAGCCGAGCAGCTGGCTGAGCGCCATGGCGACCGTCATGTCGCCTTCGACCTTTATCTTGCCGGACATGAACGCCATGGTCGGGTTGAGGTCGCCGGCGATCAGCGAATCCAGATCGTCGAGCGACAGTTTGACGGTGCAGTCGGTCGGTGCGTCGGTAGTCGAAATGGTTGCGCCGTCGATGACGATGACGCCGTCGCTGCCGGTATCGAACTTCACCGAGTGTTCAAAACCGGCGCTCGCCACGCGCGACTTGATCTTCTCGGCAATCTCCTGAACGCCCATGCTGTTCTCCTCGTCTCGTTGCGTTTTGCCACGCGTCAGTGCCGGCCTCTGCCGAAGTCGCTCTCTCGCGCGTGCCGCGATCCTGGTCGCTTGGCGCATATAGCTTCGAGTTGACGTAAACGTCAACGCGGTGCGTCATCTCGTTTCAGTCGGAAGGGACAAAGGCGAAGGGAACATTCCCTCCTGCGGTGGGGTCAGTGCTCGGCGGCCGGTTTGGCCGGCTCGCCCTGGGCCGATTCCGCCGCGGCCGTTTCGGTCGGCGTGGCCGGGTCCTTGCGGCGGCGCATGGCGTTGTCGCGGATCTCGTCCTTGGTCAGGAAGTTGACCTGGTCGATCAGCACTTCGTGCACCAGGTCGGCGCCGACGCGGGCATTGACGGTGTCGCGTATGGCCTTGCGGAAGACATCGAGATCGATGGTTTCCTTCTTGGTGAAGTCGATTTGCGGGTTGGAGTAGAGATAGGAATAGACCTGATCGGTCATCAGCGCTTCGGCCGGGATCGACATCTTCTTTATCTCGGCCGGCTCGACCGTGTAGACGAGCTTGGTGAGGAAATAGCCGTCGATCCTGGAATTGCGGATCAGCGGCACCGAGATGATGTCGGTCTTGACGTAGTCGAGACCGCCCAGCATCGGCTTCGGCGTTTCGCCGACGCCGCGCTCGCCGGCCGCCTGGAACGAATAGAACACGGCGCCCAGCGTGGCGGCGCAAATCCAGATCGCGGCGGCGATGAATTTGATCACCGGCTGTTCCCGCCTGTCGTCGAGATCATCAGCTCGCCCATCCGAATTCGCCGGCCGAGTAGGTGCCGTCGGCTTCGGCGCGCTGGATGGCGTTCTTCAACAGCGTCGCGACCTCGTTGACCGCGTTGAGGTGGGCGAGGATCGCAGCCTCGTTCTTCGCCAGCTTCTGGCGCAGCCGCGCCAGGCTGTCGCGGTGCTCTTCCAGGAACTCGATCTCGTTGGCGCCCTTCATGGCGCGGGTCAGCTCGTAGAGGTAGCGGCTCTTGCGGGCGTTCGAGGCCTTGAGGTCATAGCTTGTGTCGTTCTTCAGACCCGCCGTCTCTTCCTCGACCGCCTCCTCGATGCGGCCGATGATGGCGGCTAGGTTGCCCGGCCGTGCAAGGGGGATCGGCGCCTCGGAAGTACGTGCCGGCAGGTTGGAAGAGAATTTTGAAAAATCGGCCATTGAAAATCCTGGTCTAGATCTTGATGTCGGTTTTGATGGTCGTCTCGTCGCCGGTCATCGACCGTGCGGCCTTGCGCTGCAATTCCTCGACCAGCGAGGTGGAGAGCCGGGTCTGCTGGTCGATCTCGGTCTTGTGCGGCCCGGTTGACACTGGGCCGATCGGCACGGTGCGCTTGCCGTCCTTGTAATGGTCGGCCAGCAGCGATTTGGCGATGCCGATGCCGCCGCGCTCGGCCATGACGTCGGCCACGCGCTCGGCCAGCTGCGATTTCCACATGTCGCCGGCCAGCCCCTTGCCGTAAACGCCCTCGGTGTCCTTGGGCAGCATGTTCTGGATGAAGGTCTGCAGGACCATCGCCTCGAACTTCTTGAACTTGTTGGCGGGATCGGCGCCTGTAGCGGCCTTGTCGGCCGTGGCGCGCGACAGGATCGAACCGGCGTCGACCGAAGCCGCCATGTCGACAGAGAAAGTACCGCCAACGCCATTGGCCCGCTTGGTGAGCGCGGCACGGGCAGCCTCGATATCCGTCGGGTCGACGGCTCGGGCAACATCGAGAACGATGTCACTGGGTGGAGAAATCGCCAAGAAGTCCGCCTCTTTGCCGGGTTTCCTGAGCGACCATGCCGCAACAAGCTTGTGGCAGGCTTGCGCGGGAGAGGGCGGAATGCAGGCGTGTTGGCAGCCTAAACTGGTCGTCGTTCCAGTTCCTCCGTCGAAACCTCATAGATCTCATCCGCAGTCGGCTTAATCGCTCGAGCCGCAATAGATTGCGTTCACACTCTATATGAGGTATAGATTATGCACGTAATCTAAAAACCGGAGATGACGATGCGCGTGAGTCGGACCCAAGCTGCGGAAAACCGCCAAGCCGTGATCAATGTGGCAAGCCGTCTTTTTCGGGAGCGAGGCTTTGACGGCATCGGCCTCAAGGATCTGATGAAGGGTGCCGGACTGACCCAAGGCGCCTTTTACAAGCAATTCGCGTCAAAGGACGACTTGGCTGCGCAGGCATCAAGGCGGGCGATGGAGAGCGCCACCCACCGGTGGTCGGCCGCAACAGCAGCAAACCCCGAGAATCCGCTCGACGCAGTGATCTCGTTCTATCTCAGCATGGATCATCGCGAAGAAAAGATGGACGGCTGCCCGGTCGTTGCACTCGGCTCGGATGCTGCCAGACAGGGTGCCGACGTGAAGGCGTCATTCGAAGCCGGGATCAAGGAGTACCTTGAGATGCTCGGCAGTTGGGTTGGCGAGGCCGACGGCGACGAGGCCGGCGGCAACGCCATGGCCATTCTCTCGACAATGGTCGGCGCGGTGCTGCTCTCGCGGGTCGTCAACGACCTGGGCCTCGCGCAGGCTTTTCTGAATGCGGCGACCGACCAGGTTCGCGAAGCAGTCACTGCTTGAGCGGTGTGGACAGCGCTGTCGGCGCACCCAAGTGATAGGAGAATAGATGCGACGGATTGTGGTTACAGGCATGGGGGCGGTCACGCCCCTTGCTGCCGATGTTGAAGCGTCCTGGTCGCGTCTCCTGGCCGGCCGCTCGGGCATCCGGAGGCTTCCGGACGATGTGGTGGGCGACCTGCCCGCGAAGGTCGGCGGGGTGGTGCCCTCCATAGAAGAAGATCCGGACGCTGGTTTCGATCCGGATGCCGTCCTGCCGCCGAAGGATCAGCGCAAGGTAGATCGGTTCATTCTCTTTGCGCTGGCGGCGGCGGAAGAGGCGCTTGTGCAGGCAAAATGGAAGCCGGGCTCGGAAACGGACCGCCTGCGCACGGCCACGATCATCGCTTCAGGGATCGGCGGATTTCCCGCCATCACCGAGGCGGTGCGCACCGTCGACCTGCGTGGCGTCCGCCGCCTGTCGCCCTTTACGGTGCCGTCCTTCCTGGTGAATCTTGCTGCAGGCCACATCTCGATCCGCCACGGCTTCAAAGGCCCACTCGGCGCGCCGGTGACGGCGTGCGCGGCCGGCATCCAGGCGATCGGCGATGCGGCTCGTCTTATTCGCGCCAATGAAGCCGATATTGCCGTGTGCGGTGGGACGGAAGCATGCATGAATATCGTCAGCCTCGGTGGGTTTGCCGCGGCACGCTCTCTTTCGACCTCCTTTAATCACCGTCCTGATGAGGCCTCCCGACCGTTCGACAAGTCGCGCGACGGCTTCGTCATGGGCGAAGGAGCCGGCATTCTGGTCATCGAGGAATTGAGGCATGCGCTGGCGCGCGGCGCAAAACCGCTCGCCGAGCTCGTCGGCTACGGGACGACCGCGGATGCTCACCACGTCACTTCTGGTCCTGAGGACGGCGACGGTGCGCGCCGAGCCATGGAGATCGCAATTGCGCAAGCAGGGATTTCGCCGCGCGAGGTTCGCCATCTCAATGCGCATGCGACCTCCACGCCAGTAGGCGACCTGGGTGAGATCGAGGCAATCAAGAGCGTGTTCGGGCGCGATTACGCGATAGCAGTCAGCGCAACGAAATCGGCGACCGGACACCTGCTGGGCGCGGCTGGCGGGCTTGGTGCCATCTTCGCGATCCGGGCGCTCAGGGATCAGGTCGCCCCGCCGACCCTCAATCTGGGCGCGGCCGATCCGGCCGGCGACGGAATCGACTTCGTCGCAAACGAGCCCCGGCCAGTGGAGATGGAGTACGCGATCTCCAATGGATTCGGCTTTGGCGGCGTGAATGCCAGCGCCTTGTTCAGGCGCTGGAACCACCCGGTAGCCTGACGCGAGCGCCAGAGGCAGTCATGACTGCCGCCCTCTGCTCCGACCGCTCCGACCTTTCATGCTTCTCCAACTCCGATCCAACGCAAAGAAGGAAATGATTTCCATGAACAAGACCAATCCTGGCGTCGCCCTCGTCACAGGGGCATCCTCCGGCATCGGACGCGCAACCGCCGACACCCTACGGAACGCCGGCTTTCACGTATTCGGAACCAGCCGTCGCACGGCCTCCAAACAATCCGACGGCGTTACCATGCTGACCTGCGACGTGACCGACGACGCGTCCGTTGCGAAAATGGTCGATGACGTTCTGGCCAAGACCGGACGCATCGACCTGCTTGTCAACAATGCCGGTATGGGTCTGTTTGGCGGCGCGGAGGAGTCCTCAATCGCACAGGCTCAGGCGCTGTTCGAAGTGAATGTCTTCGGCGTTTTCCGCGTGACCAACGCGATCCTGCCGGCAATGCGACGCCAAGGAAAGGGCAGAATCGTTAATTTGAGTTCGGTCCAGGGGTTTATCCCCGCCCCCTATTTCGCGCTTTATTCGTCGACCAAACATGCCGTCGAAGGCTATTCCGAATCGCTCGATCACGAATTGCGCCCGTTCGGCATTCGCGTTTCGTTGGTGGAGCCCGCCTATACCCGCACGTCATTCGAGGACAATCTCGCCGCCCCCGATCAGTTGCTTGATATTTATGATTCCGCCCGCGCTGGCATGACTGTAGCCGTGCGGAAAGCGATGGAAAAAGGCGATGCGCCCGAAGTGGTAGCCCAGACCGTTTTGGCCGCTGCGATCGATCCCACTCCGAAGAAACGCTACGCGGCGGGAAAAATGGCGCGCCAGGTCAGTCTCCTGCGCCGTTTCGTCCCCGCGTCCGCATTCGACAAAAGCCTGCGAAAGCAGCTCGGGCTCCCGGTCTGACGAAAGGACATCAAGAAAGCAAAGACTCTCGCCGCCTACTCCTGCCCCCGCTTCTGGGCGATCAGATCCAACCGGTCGCGGTCGGAGCGTTCGCGCTCGTCCTGGCGGCGCACGTCCTTGTAGGCGCGCTCGACCATGTTGGTGCGCGCCGTCGCGGTGGCGATCAGCCCGACCTCCCGCTTGGCGCTTTCCAGGCTGGATTCCTGGCGCACCAGCGCGTTGGCGATGCGGCGATGGTAAAGGTCGGGAAACAGGACCGCCATCGACCCGTCGGCGTCGAAATGCTGGACCAGTTCCTTGGCCTCGGTCTCGGCGGATGCCGCCGCCGCCAGGAAACTAGCGTGGCGGGTCTCGTGCAGCGCCTTCAGCTGCTCCTGCACCTGGACCAGCTTCTTCAGCCGTTCCTTGCGCGTTGTCATCTCACCTCGCCAGCGTCAGGTCGACGAAGCCGTCGACGAACAGCGACAGCATGGTGCCGATGGCGAAGTAGAAGATGATCATGCCGCCGGCAATGACGAAGGGCAGCGAGATGAAATAGACCGGGATCTGCGGCGTCAGCTTGTTGACGAAGCCGATCGTCAGGTTGACCAGAATGGCATAGGCGACGAACGGGCTGCCGAGCCGGAGGACCAGGAAGAAGGCGTCCGACACCGTGTCGGTGAGATCGACCAGGGCGGCCTGCGGGTTGAAGAAGACGTTGACCGGCGCCACCGTGTAGGAGGCAACCAGCGCGCGAATGATCTCGTGGTCGAAATCGAAAACGAAGAGCAGCAGCAGCGCCGAAAACGAGATGATGGCGGCAAGGGCCGCCTGCGGTTCCGGCTCCTCGATTGCGGGGCCGCCGGTGCCGCCATAGCCGATCAGCATGGCGATGGCCGAGCCCATGAAGCGCAGCGCCTCCATGTAGAGCCTGGTCATGGCGCCGATCAGCCCGCCGACAAGCAGTTCGGAAATGATCATCGGCGCCAGCACCTGCGGACGCGCATCGACGAAGGGAAAAATCTTGTCCCACAGGAAGGCGAGCAGGCCACCGGTGGCGGCGATCGACACGAACAGCCGCACCTGGACCGGTACGCGGGCGCTGGACAGGCCCGGCATCAGCATGAAGCAGGCGCCGATGCGGCAGAAGGCGAGGAAGGCGGCGATGACGACGCCTTGCGACAGTATGTTCACGAGATCGTCCCGAGCACCTTGATCTCGACGCCCTTGGCGATTTCGACATGGGAGAGCACCGGCAGGGTGGTGAACAGGCGCTCGATGATCATGCGCACATAGGGCCGGGCATCGGGGGCGGTGACGAGAACGAAACGCTCGCCGGCCTCGAGATGTTTGCGGATCGCCTTGGTCGCGTCCTGGCCGAATTCCTCGAGCTGGCGCGGGTCGATGTCGAATTCGCGCACCTCGCCCTTGGCGTCGCGCTTGAGGCTTTGGTGGAAGGCGAGGTCCCAGCGGTTGCCGAGGCGCAGCACCTTGAGCATGCCGCCTTCGGAGAGATCGCCGCAGATCTGCTGCGCCATGCGGATGCGGACATGCTCGACGATCTGCTCGGTGCGGCGCACATGCGGCGCGATCTCGGCGATGGCCTCGATGATCAGGTGCAGATTGCGGATCGAGACGCGCTCGGCGAGCAGCAGTTTCAGCACCGCCTGCAGGCCGGGATAGGAGATGTGCGAGGTGCAGATCTCGTCGGCGAGCTTGCGGTATTCCGGATCCTGGCGTTCGAGCAGCGCCTTCATGTCCTTGTAGGACAGAAGCTGCGGCAGGTTGTTACGGATCACCTCGGACAGATGGGTGAGCAGCACCGACATATTGTCGGCAAAAGTGTAGTTCTCGCGCTTCAGATCCTCGGCAAAGGTTTCGAGCACCGAGAAGGCGCGCATGCCGAAGGCCGGCTCACGGATTTCCTCGCCGGGAACGTCGGGCAGGTCGCGGGTGCCGAGCAGCACCATGATCTCGCCGACACGCATCTGGTATTCGGCGACGACGGTGCCATGGACCTTGATCTGGTAGCTCTTCGGCGGGATGCCGAAATCGTCGGCGACGCGCACTTCCGGCACGACGAAGCCGTATTGCGTGGCGAACTTCTTGCGCATCTTGGCCATGCGGAAGACCAGTTCCTGGTGCGACACCAGCAGCCGCGTCGACAGCTGCTTGCCGATCAAAAGTTCGATCTCGGCGGTGGTGAGCGAAGCCTTGACCGAGTTTTTCTCCTCCTCGACCTTGTTGGCCTTTTCCTGGTCCTTGAGCGCTTCGACGGCGGCAGCCTCACGGTTGGCACGCATCGGGATGACGTAGCCGAGGCCGGCCATGCCGGCGGCCAGCGTGAAGAACGGGAAGAACGGCAGGCCGGGCATCAGGCCGAGCAGGACGAGCAGCGAGGCCGCGACGTAGAGCGCGCGCGGATGGGCGCCGAGCTGGCCGAACACCGCCTGGTTGGTCGAGCCGCGCGTGCCGCCCTTGGAGACCAGCAGGCCGGCGGCGAGCGATACGATCAGCGCCGGAATCTGGGTGACGAGGCCGTCGCCGACCGACAGCTTGATGAACACGTCGGCGGCTTCGCCCATGCCCATGCCGTGCCTGATATAGCCGATGGCGATGCCGCCGACGATGTTGATGGCGGTGATGATCAGGCCGGCGATGGCGTCGCCGCGGACGAATTTCGAGGCGCCGTCCATCGAGCCGAAGAAGGAGGATTCTTCCTCCAGTTCGCGGCGGCGCAGTTGCGCGGTCTTGTCGTCGATCATGCCGGCCGACAGATCGGCGTCGATCGACATCTGCTTGCCGGGGATGGCATCGAGGGTGAAGCGGGCGCCGACTTCGGCGATACGGGTGGCGCCCTTGGTGATGACGATGAAGTTGACCACGATAAGGATCATGAAGACGATCAGGCCGATGACGAAATCGCTGGCCATCACCAGTTTGGAAAAACCGGCGATGACATAGCCGGCGGCGTGCGTGCCCTCATTGCCGTGCGACAGGATCATGCGCGTGGTGGCGATGTTGAGGGATAGCCGCAGCATGGTGGCGATGAGCAGCACGGTCGGGAAGGACGAGAAATCGAGTGGCCGCTGGATCCACAGCGCCACCATCAGGATCAGCACCGACAGCGCGATCGAGAAAGCGAGTCCGATGTCGATGAGGAAGGCCGGGATCGGCAGGAACAGCACGGCCAGGATGATGACGATGCCGATGGCGAAGAAGACATCGCGGCCGTTCTTGGCCACTGTTCCCGTCGCTAAGCTTTCGCTGATCGCCATATCGTCCCCGAGCCATGGACTGCCCGAACATGAGGGCAGCCCTTCGAGCCTAACCGGCCAAGCTTGCGCGAGGGTGGGAGGACTGGTTACTTGCCGCGAAGACAGAGGCCTTGAGGAGAACGATCATGCTGGTGATCATCGGTACCATCCGACTGCCGGCGGAGAGGCTCGACGAAGCAAGGCCGGCCATGCAGCGCATGATCTTGGGCAGCCGCACTGAACCCGGCTGCATCGACTATTCCTATGCGCAGGACGTGCTCGACGCCGGGCTCATCCATGTCACGGAGGTGTGGAGCGACAGGGAAGCGCTCGACGCGCATTTCCGCTCGCCGCACATCGCCGACTGGCGGGCGAGCTGGGCAGCGCTCGGCATCGGCGAGCGCAACCTCATGCTTTATGAGGCCGGCGAGCCCAAGCCGACTTGAGGACTAGGCAACAGCTGGAGATGGCCTAGCAGGCATTGACCTGTCTGCAGGACCAACCGCCGCCATCGGTATCGTGGCAATCTTCATAGCTGCCGTAGCAGGTGTTTGTCGAATTGCGATACCAAGGATAGCCGCCAGGACAGCAGACATCTTGTTGTGCAGTCTGGATAAATTCCTTTGCCGGTCGGCTTTGGTTTTCCGGATTGCCTCCCGACAAAAGAGACGTCGGGTGTGACACAGACCTAACCGGCATATCCACGCTTGAATTGCTTACGGCAGACGAGCTCAAGAAAATCATGCCAACAGCTAATGAAAAAAATCCCCGCGCACTCATGTTCTCCTCCTCGAGGGAAATAGAGACGGGCAAAAATACCATAGTTGCGTCGATTGCGTAAGCGACCGCTCATATAGCCCGCAAGGGACTGAAGCGGGGCGGCGAGCCTGGCTGATCGGCAGTGCGGTCAAGGTCGGCCGGCTTGCTCGCCTGGGCGAAGGAGCTGCCGTCTTTCGCGGCTCGCCGCAACGCCAAAATGGCGCCACAAGCAGTCGGCATTGCGATTGCCACGCAATGCCGCCGGGCGTATCAGCCACGGCAGCTTTCATCCCTCGCACCCGGCGAGCCGCTCCGTTGCCTAATGAACCCCAGGTCTATGCCCGTCGCCTGCGCGCGGTGCTGATCCGATCGGTCCCGCTGCTCGAGGCGCGCGGCATTGTCATCGTTGCCCTGGCCGGTGCCGTCGGGGTGATCTCGGCAGTGCTGGTCACCGGCATGAGCGAGGCCGTGCAGGGCCTGCATTTCCTTTTGTTCAGCGTCCAACCCGGCGGCCGGCTGTCGGGGATGTTTTCCCTGCAAAGCCCGTTCCAGGCGCTGATTCCGGCGATCGGCGGCATCCTGCTCGGCCTCACGGTGATCTGGCTGCGGAAGCGGAAATTCCGCACCCCGGTCGACCCGATCGAGGCCAATGCGCTGTACGGCGGACGCATGTCGCTTACCGACACCTTCATCATCGCCGGGCAGACGATGATCTCCAGCGGCTTCGGCGCTTCGGTCGGCCTGGAGGCCGGCTACACGCAGGTCGGCTCCGGCCTGGCGTCGCGGCTGGCGCGTGCGTTCAGGCTACGCCGCAACGATGTGCGCATCCTGGTCGGCTGTGGCGCGGCCGGCGCCATCGCCGCTGCCTTCGATGCGCCGCTGACCGGCGCCTTTTACGGCTTCGAGCTGATCATCGGCATCTATTCGGTCGCCAATGTCGCTCCGGTGATGACTGCCGCGATCTGCGCGTCGCTGACCGCCGAGATGTTCGGCGTCGTGCCGTTTCCGATGGAACTCTCCGGCTTGCCGGAGCTGACCGCCAGCCAGTATCTGCCGTTCCTGCTGCTCGGGTTGCTGGGCGGTGCGGCCTCCATCGCCATCATGCATCTGGTCAGCCTGGTCGAGCGTGGCTTCGCGCGTCTGGCAATCGACGGTTCGCTTCGCCCGGTCATCGGCGGCGCCGCCGTCGGGCTGCTCGGGCTGATCACGCCGCAGGTTCTGTCCTCAGGCCATGGTGCGCTGCATCGCGAATTCGCGATGAATTACGGCCTCGCCGTCGTCGCCACCGTCTTCGTGCTGAAGCTCGCGGCGTCGGCGATCTCGCTCGGCTCCGGCTTTCGCGGCGGCCTGTTCTTTGCCTCGCTCTTCCTCGGCGCGCTGCTCGGCAAGGCCTTTGCGGGCGTGATGGCGATCATCTCGCCGGCGACCGGCATCGACTCTTCCGTCGCCGCCGTTGTCGGCATGACGTCGCTTGCCGTGGGCGTCGTCGGCGGGCCACTGACCATGACCTTCCTGGCGCTGGAATCGACCCGCGACCTGACGTTGACCGGCGTCGTGCTGGCGGCCTCGCTGATGGCGGCGATCCTGGTGCGCGAAACCTTCGGCTACTCCTTCTCTACCTGGCGTTTTCACCTGCGCGGCGAGACCATCCGCAGCGCTCATGATGTCGGCTGGATGCGCAATCTGACGGTCGGAAAAATGATGCGCCAGGATGTTCGCACGGTCGATGCCGCAAAGACGCTTGCCGCGTTCCGCAAGGATGTGCCGCTGGGCTCGGCGCAGCGCGTCATCGCCGTCGATGAGGACCAGCATTATGTCGGCGTGCTGATCGTCGCGGAACTGCATAGCGACCCGTCCGACGGCGAGGCGCCGGTGTTGGCGCTGGCCAAATTCACGGATGCGGTGCTGGTGCCGACCATGAACGTCCAGTCCGCCGCCGAAACCTTTCAGCGCGCCGGCGCCGAGGAACTGGCCGTGGTCGAGGATTTCGACAACCGCGTCGTGCTCGGCCTGCTCACCGAGAGCCATCTGATGCGGCGCTATGCCGAAGAACTCGACAAGGCGCGGCGCGACCTGTCCGGCGAGGAGTAGTGCCTACCGACTGCCTTTTCCCACCAGCGAATGGCCATGACGGCGATGAGAAGAGCCACATAGGGCCAATAGTAGACGTCGTGGACTGCGCGTTTGCCCTCGGCAATCAGAAATGTGAGCCATATGTCGTAGCCGCCGACGGTGTGAAGGATGCGCCACGCGCGTGGTCCGAGCCACGCAGCCGTGCGATCGAAGGACGTCGCGGCCATGGCAATGATGAACAGATAGGCAAGGCCGCCGAAGACGAACATCGCCGTATCGGTGGCGTCGTCGAACTGATCCGGACTCGTCTGCGCGAAAACGAACAGGGCGACCGCATGGACGCCGTGCGAAAAAGCAAAGGCCAGTCCGGTCTGGCGCCGATGGCGGCGCAGGAACAGCGTGGATGCACTTGGCAGGTGGCGCGCGAGCGCCGATGCCGAAAAGGCGATGCAGAACAGGATGAGCGACGTCTGGGCGGTGAGCCGCACGACCCCACGGACGGATTCGACCGAGAAATCGCCGCGAAATGCGACAAGCCCGGACAGGGCAAGAATGATCGCGGCCAAAAGCCAGAACAGCCACCAGCGGCTCGTTGCCTTGGTTGCAAGGGTTGGTACGACGGTGTCCATGGAGTCCTCCCGATCAGATTATGTAATCACTACTTACATTAATCGGCTGCCGTTGCAATCCGGAAGTAAGTCGTGCTTGCATTAATCGCGGGATTGTGATGACGGGAAGGCTGGGGACAGGGGCATGACGACGCAACGCAAGACCTATCATCACGGCAGTCTACGGCAGGCGTTAATTGACGCCGCCCTTGCCATTGCCAGGGAGGATGGCGTCGATCAGGTGACAGTGCGTGAAGCCGGCAAGCGGGCCGGCGTGTCATCAGGAGCGCCGTTCCGGCATTTTCCGACCAAGACCGCGCTGATGACCGCTGTGGCCGAAGAGGCGATGCGCCGGTTTCGCGCCGGGATTTCGGTCGAGCTCGACAAAGCAGAACGGCTTGACCCGCTGTCGCGCTTTCGGGCGCTGGGGGTCGCCTATCTGCGCTGGGTGATCGACAACCCGACGCATTTCGAGATTATCTCGATGCGCCGGGCGATCGATTTCGATGCCTCCGAGACGCTTGTCGGGCTCAATGAAGAAATCCGCAATCTGATGGTGCGAATGCTGGAGGACGCGCGCGCGGCCGGGCAGTTACGGAAAGCCGACATCGAGGGCGTTCCGCTGCAGGCACGTGCGCTGGTCTACGGTCTCGCCCGCATGTGGATCGATGGTCAGTTTGCCCAATGGGGTGGCGCCGAAAAAGCCGAGTCGCTGATGCAGCAAAGCCTCGATGATTTTCTCGCCTTGCTGGCAAAATAGGCAGGCCGATCTTCGTTGGCCACGCCGAGACCGGTCTAGTCTAGTGCTCGATCGGGCCCTTTGGCGAGACCAGCGCGGTGCCGGCGGTCGTCGGGCGCTCGATCAGGCGGCGCACGCGCGGCGGTTCGTCGCCGCTGTGCAGCGCCCGCACCCGTTCGGTGACGACGGCGTCGGCATGGGTGGCGCGCCGGTTGTGGCGGATATATTCCAGCCAGGTCGGCGTGTGGTAGTGCTCGATCCACACGGATGGGTTTTCCAGATCCCGCGCGAGCGTCCAGTTGCGGGCGCCGTCGCGGCGGCGGATGCGGCCGCGCTCGGCCATGGTGGCGAGGAATTCGGGCACGTCCTCGTCGCGAATGACATACTCGATCATGATGGCGATCGGGCCGCTGCGTGGCTTTAGGTCGAGGCCGAGATGCGGCTCCTTGAAGCGGTTGAGCGGGTCGAGGTTGAGCGCGGTCTGCTGCGGCAAGGGCAGGAGCAGGCCGATTGCGCCGCCGACGAGCATTGCGATGCTTGCTGCAATGAGCGCGGTTTCGGCGCCATGCGCATCGGCAACGACGCCCCAGATCCAGCTGCCCAGCGCGATGCCGCCGAAGGTCGCCGTCTGGTAGACCGACAGCACCCGGCCGACGACCCAGCGCGGCGTCGACATCTGCACGGTGACGTTGAAGTGGGACAGGGCGATCACCCAACAGGCGCCGCCAATGAGGAGGCCCGCTGATGTCTGCCAGGCATTGTGGCTGATTGCGGCGTTGAGGGCGCAGACGGCGAAGCCGGCGAAGGCCATGCGCACCATCGTCTCGCTGGACAGCAATTGCCGCAGACGCACGCTGATCAGCGCACCGCCGACGGCGCCGATGCCGAAGGCGCCGAGCATGATGCCGTAGGTCAAGGCATCGCCCTTGACGACGTCGCGCGCCACCAGCGGCAGCAGCGCCAGCACAGCGCCGGCGCTGAAGCCGAAGGCCGAGCCCCTGACCAGCACCTTGCCGATGTTGGGCGACATGGCGACATAGCGCAGGCCGGCGCCCATGGCAGCGCCCAGCGTCTCGCGCGGCAGCGACGAGACCGGCAGATCCGGCTTCCAGCGGAAGAGCACGATGATGAGGCCGATATAGCTCAGCGCATTGGCGGCAAAGGCCGCGGCCGCACCCGCAGCGGCAACGATGATACCGCCGATCGCCGGGCCGACGCTGCGGGTCAGGTTGAAGCCGAGCGAATTCAGCGCCACAGCCGCCGGCAGCTTGTTGCGCGGCACCATGTCGCCGACCGATGCCTGCCAGGACGGGTTGTTGAGCGCCGTGCCGCTGTCGATCAGGAAGGTGAAGGCAAGCAGCGTCCACGGCGTCATCCAGCCGTTCCAGGTGAACAGCGTTAGAAGTGCAGAGACGACCAGCATGAAGACCTGGGCGATCAGCATCACCTTGCGCCGGTTGAAGCTGTCGGCAATGGCGCCGGCGACGAGCGCAAACAGCATGATCGGCAGAGTGGTCGAGGCCTGGACCAGCGCCACCTGGTAGGGCGAGGTTGCGATGGTGGTCATCATCCAGGCGGCGCCGACGCCCTGGATCAGGCCACCGAAATTCGACACCAGGCTGGCCGACCAGACGGCGCGAAAAATACCATGCCGGAACGGCGCCAGCGCCGAGACGCGTTCGCTGTCCGGCTCGTCATCGATCATCAGACCTGTCCCACCTTCATGCGCTGGTTTCGCCCGCCGGGACGACAATCATGGCATCCGTTTGAAATAGAGTACGACATCCAAAAGGGCGAACGCACCTTCGAAAAAGATCATGGTCCAACAACAGGGTAGCAAGGCGAAAATACGTCAGCCGGCAAGGGTTCGCTGCCCAGGGCAATGTTCTCGTTGGTCCACCGCGCCGGGGGATCGGCCGGGGCGAAGTCAGCTTCTGTCGCGGGCGGCGGCATGCAGGGCATCGGTGAGCCGGCCGGTCGTCTCGCCGCCGGCGTGAAGGCGCAGGAAAAGCTCCATGCCGACAAGCCGCAGCCTGGAAGGTTCTTCGCGCCGCGCGAACCGGATCATGTCCTCCACGCTGGCTGTGGGCCACTTCATGGCATCGCGCAGGAAACCGCCGCGCAGCAAAGTCTCGGTGCCGGCCGAAAATTCGGACGATATCTCGAAGCCGATCTTGCGCGCCTGGACGTTCTGGCGCGGAATATGCTTTTGCGCGACCTTCCGCAAAAGCCATTTTCCTGTTTTGTCGCGGTATTTATGCCGCCTCGGCAAATGTATCGCGAAATCGATCAGCCGGTTCTCCAGGAACGGGACCCGCAGCTCCACGGACGCCGCCATGCTCAGCCGGTCGTGCCGGTGCAGGATGTCCTGCAGATGTGAATAGAGGTCATAGAGGCAATGTCCGAGGAAGGCACGATCGGCGGGCGGCGCTACCGGCTGCAAGCGGTCGAAAGTCTCTGTCTGGAGGAAGTTCAGCTCCGGCGACAGGGCGCGCAGGACCATGTTGCGCTCCATTTGTGAGTGGCTTCCAGCCGAGACCTTGTAGGGCGCACGGCGCTGATGCTCGAATCTTCGGTCGAGCGAGCGCTTCGAATGCAACAGACGCCGGGGCCACGACCAGGGGCGCCACATCTTCAGGCTCAAGGCCTGTAGTGGGTAACCGCCAAACAATTCGTCGGCGCCTTCACCGGTCAGCAACACCTTGACGCCGTCCACCCGGCATTGTTCGGCAAGCGCCAGCAGCCCGACATGGCTGGCGTGCCAGCCATCGCTTTCCAGATGCCAGATTACCCTTGGCCAAAGGTCGAAAAAACGGTCCCTGTCGACTGGCACCCGGCGCAAGGGCACACCGACATGGCGGCCGGTGCGCTCGGCGTCTTCGGCCTCGCTGCGGCCGAGCTGCGGGTCGACGACATAACCATGGACCTCTGGCCTGAACCGCCTTGCCAGCGCTGTTATCAGGCCGGAATCGACGCCGCTGCTGCAGGCCGTGGCGACGCCGGTATCGGCGATGCAGTGAAGCTCGACGCTGTCCTTAAGCAGCGCCTCGAGCGTCGCCATGTGCTCGGCGTCAGAGGACATGTCGCCAGTGATGCGCGCGGTCTCCAGCGCGTCCAGCACATGCCAGAAGCGGCGCTTTTCGATACCGCCGTCGGTGATCTTCCACAGGCCGGCGGGCGGCAAGCGCTCGATGCGGTCGAACAGGCTGTAGCTGGAATCGCGGCTCTGCCAGGCCAGCCGCAAGGTCATCTCGCGGCTGTCGATGTCGCGCGGAAAACCATTGCAAGTGAGGATCGCCTTGTCCTCGGAGGCAAACAGGAACCGATCCGGCATGTCGGCTACCGACATCGGCTTGATGCCGAGACGGTCACGAGCAAGCCACAGCGCACTGTTGCGGGCGTCGAAATAGGCGAAGGAAAACATGCCGTCGAACAGCGGCACGGCCTTTTCGGGACCCCAGTGATGCAGGGCTTCGAGCACCACTTCGGCATCGCTGATGGATCGAAAGACCAGGCCTTGCGCCTGCAGTGTTTCGCGCAGCGAGCGGTAGTTGTAGACCTCGCCATTGTAGACAAGCACGCCCTGGCCGGATGCGGTCAGCATCGGTTCGCGGGCGGCGGGCGAGGGGTCGATGATGGTCAGCCGGCGATGGCCGAGGGCCAGCCGGTTGTTGCTCCAGCTGTCGTGATCATCGGGGCCGCGATGCACCAGCGCCTGCATCATGCGGACGACATCCGACAGGTCGTTGGCGTCGATCGGGTTTCGCTTGCGCCAGACGCCGGCTATTCCGCACATGGCCTGCCGGTCGATGTTGCCTGGGTCATGACTCGCAATCTAGCTGGAACCAAGCAGGCTGCAAGCAGCTCTCACTATTACGCAATTCCTCAGGGAAAGCGCTACGCGCTTTTCCCGGGAAAACCGCGGCACACTTTCCTGGAATTGCTTCTAGAATCCGTTTTCGATGCGCTCGAAGATGACGTTGGTGAAGGCCGAGATCTGGCTGCCGATGAACGGGCCGGTCAGCGCCACGACCAGCATGATGGCGACGATCTTGGGCACAAAGGTCAGGGTGATTTCCTGGATCTGGGTCAGGGCCTGGATCAGCGCGATGCCGATGCCGACCGCCATGGCGACCAGCACCACAGGCGCGGAGGCGACGAGCACCGTCCACACCGCGTACTGGACGATGTCGAGCGCGTCGGCCTCGTTCATGGGAGTGCGCCTCTACGAACCAGGTCTAGCTGGCCGGCTTTATCGAAACGCCCGCGCCGACCGGCACTTCGGTGCCGTTCTGCAGCACGGCGATCAGGCCGTTGCTGGCAAGCTTGACGGAGGCCACGACGCCCGTCGTCTTGCCGTCGGCGGAGGTGATCGAGCGGCCGATCAGGGCGTCCGCCTGCGACAGCGCCGAGGACTGCATGATCTGATCGAGCTTGGTGTTGGTCTGCACCGATTGCTCAACCTGCGAGAAGGTGGCGAGCTGGGCGACATATTGCGTCGAATCCATCGGTTTCGTGGGATCCTGGTTTTTCATCTCGGCGATCAACAGCTTCAGGAACGACTGGTAGTCGACCGCTGTCTTCGACGTCTGCTGGGTGCCCTGGTTGGCGCCAGCCGGGATCTGTGTCGTCATGTCCACATTCATCAGTGTGCTCCCACGGCCAGTGGGCGCTTCGCGCCCTGAACATCGTCATTGCCGCCAAGCGCGCGGCGTTCGAGCGGATAAAGCGCACGGATCGCCTTCAGCGCTTCATAGATATGGTCTTCGCCGACCATGCGGTCGATCTGCTTCAGCGCGCCGTTGATCTGCTCGTCCTCGAAGCTTGCCAAAAGCAAGGGCAGCGAGCGGCGAAACATGGCGCGCGCCTCTACGGCGCCGGCCGGGTTCATCAGCATGACCTGCAGGATGAAGTAGAGCTGCTTCAGCGGTGTCGAGGCGTCTTCGGCCTGGATGACATGGTTCTCGAGCAGGAACTGGACATCGTTCATCAGCTCGACGGTGACCTTGCGGTCGACGCGGATGACGGCGCCGTTGATGTAGATCTTCTCGTTCGGCTTCAGCGATATCTTCAGCGTGTTGGTCATTGAATGCCGTCCCGGATGATCTGGGACACTTCGATCAGGCCTTCGAAATTGTCGGTACGGCCCTGGCGGATGTCCTCCGCCTCGCGCAGCAGCCACAGGCCGATGGAGATGAGGTTGGCGCGCAGTTCCTTGGGCAGGACATTGTCGCTGGAGCCGAGATCCTCAACGAAGGTGGTCCAGACCCGGTTGGTGAAGTGCAGCGCCTCGACCGCTTCCATCGAAGTGTGGCCGACCGCCGCCGCCGCCGACAGCATTTCGATCGAGCGGGTCAAAAGCTGCCGCTCGCGATCCTTGGCGTCGGTGACGGAGTCGGTCTGGATGTCGGCGTAGGAGAATTGGTACATCGTTTGGCTCTACCGTTGCGGTTGAGATTGTCAGGTCAGGTAGTTCAGCAGGCTCATCTGCTGCAGGCGCGCAGTCAGCGCGAAGGACGTTTCGATATGCTGCGTCAGATCCGCGACGCGGGTGGCGGCATCGGCCGGGTCGACGCCTTCCAGATCGAGGATATGCCGTTCAAAGAGATCGACCTGCGTCTTCATGCGATCGCTGGCGTCGGACACACGTTTTTCGGCAAGGCCGGTCTCGGCCTGCAGCTGGCCGAGCCCGCCCAGCGCCTCGCCGACCATCGCCTGGGCGCGGCCGACAACGGTGGTCTTCGCGGCCTGGCTGATGTTGCCGGAGAGCAGGCTTGTGACCATGGCGGAAGCCATGGCGAGTTTGCGGATACTGTCGTCATTGGCGCTGGCCGAGGTCTGCGTGGTTTCGCCGAGCGAAATGCGGCTGACGATCTGCTGGTCGGTGGCATTCGACCAGTTGGCCTGCCAGCCTGCGCCCATGAACTGCGGCACGACATTGGTGGTGATGAAGCTGTCCATCTGGGCGGCAGTGATGTTGGCGGCGAGCGGATCGTTCTGCGTGAAGCCGAAATAGGATGAGAAGGAAGCGTCGAACGCAGCCTTGGCCGGTGAGCCGGTGGCGGTGAAGTCGTCGATCGGCTTGACGTCGGTGTTGGTGCCGGCAAACAGATATTCACCGTTGACGCTGGCGTTGAGGATCGAGGTCATCTGCTGCACGGCGGCCTTGCCGGCTTGCTGTGTGATGGTGCTCGAGGAATTGCCGGCGGCGGTCAACGCGGTCAGCAAATTCTGTGCCGTGTCGGAAAGCTGGCCAAGCGCATCCTGCGTCGAGGAAAGCCGGGCGGTGACCAGCGAATTGGAATCGATGATGACGTTCAACCGGTCAAGATCGCGCGAGAAGGTAACCGCCTGCGAGGTGCGCGCGCCGAGCGCCAGGCCGACATCGGCGACGGTGCCGGTCGTCGATTCCTTGGTGGCTTTGACCAGTTCGGCCTGCATGCGCATCTGCTGATAGCGCGCGGCGTTGGAGAGGGCGGCTGAGGAGACGGATGTGGCTTTCATGGCTTATCCCACAGCATCGAGCAGGGACGACAGCATGTCGTCGACGGTTTTCATCATGCGCGCCGAGGCCTGATAGGTGTGTTCGAGGTCGAGCAACAGCGACATCTCCTGGTCGACATTGACGCCGGTGTCGTTGGACAGCGCCTCGGCGGTGCGCGATGCCAGCGCTTCCTTGGCATCGGCGTTGGTCGAGGCCTGCTGGCGCTGGCCTTCGAACCAGCCAATGGCATTGGCGGCGTAGTCGGACACGCTGGAGGTGACGGTGATGCCGGCCGAAGGGTCGAAAGGCATCGGCTTGTCGAGCTTGTCGCCATAGCCGATCAAAAGCTGCGAATAGGAGGCGTTGCCGTCGGTGTTGGCGATATAGGCGGAGCCATTGGCGCCACCGTCGCGCAACAGAACCGGATTGCCGCCGACGCTCGGATCCATTGCAGCGTTGACTTTGATCGAGCCGGCAAGGCCGTCGATCAGCGTGCCGGCGGCTGGAATGGCGGGTGCACCAGACCAGGTGAACAGGCCGGTTCGGTCGGGCTGCGAAGGTGCTGTCTCGGCAAAGGCGGTGATGAGGCCGCGCGCGACCTCGTCGAGCTGGCTCTGCATGGTCGCGGCGACGCCGTCACGCAAGGTGATCAACCCGGCGAGCTTGCCGTCGGCGCTGGCGTTGCCGCCGGTGCCGCCGCGGACCGGCACATTGTCGATATAGATGGTGTTGCCGGGCGTGCCCGCGGCGTAGCCCGCCGACGGCGTGAAGCTGACCGAGCGCGGAATGGTCTCGAACAGCGTCGTGCCGTCCTTGGTGGTGATGACCATGTCGTTGTCGCCGCGCGTGAAGGTCGACACCGGTACATAGTCGGCGATCTTCTTCAGAAGGGCGTCGCGCTGGTCGAGCGCGTCGGACGCGTCCGTGCCCGAACGGGTTGCGGAGATGACCGCCTTGTTGGCCTCCTGGAATTGGCTGAGCAGCGATTTGAGATCGTCGACGGCCGTCGATATCTCGCCATCGGCCTGGGTGCGGAAATCCTGGATCGCGTCGGTGCCGTCGTTCAGCGCGCGCACCACCTGCTGGGCCGCGTCGATGACGCTGGAACCGAGGTTCTGGTTGGATGGAGTGGAGGCGTAAAGCTGCAGCGCGTTCTGCAGATTGCCGATCGCGGTCGAGGCAGAGGAGGCGTTGTCGACGCCGTTGACGGCAACGGCGAGGCGGTCAATGCCGCTATAAAGCGTGCTCTGGCCGCTCCAGGCCGATTGCGCGCTGAGGTTCTGGCGAAACAGCAGGGCGTTGGCGGCGCGCTGGATCTCCACCGAGCGGGCGCCGGGCGCGCTGCTGACGACGACCGCGGTGCGGCGGGCGTAGTCGGGATTGCTAGCGTCGGCAATATTACGGGAAAGGACGCTGGTCTGCTTCGACGTGGTCTGAAGCGACTGTTGGGCTATGGTCAATGCGGAAGTCAGCGACATGCGGGTCTTTCACGAGGCCAGTGGGGAGGGGATGACGTTTCTGCCCTGTCGGCGGCGTCAGCGTTCGGAAACCTCCAATTCCAAACCACACCAGCCGGTTTGCCGGGGTGGCCTTGAATTCGAAATCCGCGCACCGCGCTGCTCCGGTTTGGGTTCATCCCACTAGCGCCCGTCGTTTATCTCTTCAGGTTGACAAGGACGTCCATGAGGTCGGAACCGGTCTGGAATACTTTCGAGTTTGCGGTGTAGCTGCGCTGCGCCGCGATCATGTTGGTCAGTTCCTCGGCGATATCGACGTTGGAATTTTCCAGCGCGCCGGAGATGATGCTGCCGAGCTTGCCTTCATTGGCAAAGCCGATGCGCACGGTGCCGGAGTCGGTGGATTGCGCATAGACGTTGCCAGGCAGTGCGGTGAGGTTGTCGGCGCTCTGGACGTCGGCCAACGGGATCTTGAACAGCGGCTTGGTCGAACCGTCCTGATACTGGGCGTAGATGACGCCGTCCTCCCCGATCTGGATCTTTTCGATCGTGCTGGGAGCGTTGCCGTTGACCTTCGCTTCGGAGACCGTGAAGCCGGTGCCGAGCTGGGTCAGCTTGGACAGATCGAGATCGAGCGACGCACCGCCCGGTACGGGTATCGTAATTGAGTCGACGGCGCCGGTGAGCTTGCCGGTGGTGGTGTCGAAGGTCAGATTGGCCGAAGCCAGCGCGCCGCCCGTATAGGGGAAGGATGTGCCGGGCGTCGCCTTGGACTGGTCGAACACCGAAACCGACCAAGTGCCGGTGCCGGTGTTGGTGAAATAGACGTCGAGCAGCTTTTTGTTGCCGAGATTGTCGTAGGTGACGATCGAGGATTTCGACGTGTACTCTGCCGTCGCGCTGTTGGTGGACGGCAGCGGACCGGCGGGCGGGGTGGCGCCCGCGGGCAGATTGGCGTTGAAGTTGCCCGAGGTGCTGGGCGTCGCCGTCATTTCCTGGTCGGAGATCTCGACAGGCACCAGCCCTTCGAAGCCGTTGGCGGTGGCGGCAGGTGTGCCGTTGGCGTAGCTGTAGGCCATCAACTGGTAGCCGGCGGCATTGACCAGCCTGCCCTGGGCATCTGGAACGAAGGCGCCGGCGCGGGTGAGGAAAGGTGTTCCGCTGGGGTCCTGGACGACGAAGAAGCCGTTGCCGTTGACCGCCAGGTCGGAGACCGAGGTTGTGTACTGAAGCACGCCCTGGGCGCTGATGGCCGAGCGGATCGTGGTGTTGACGCCGCCGGAATTATAGGCGCCGCCGACCTGCGGCATGATCAGCGTCGAGAACTCGGCCGAGGATCGCTTGTAGCCGGTGGTGTCGGAATTGGCGATGTTGTCGGCTGTCGTCGACAGGCGATTGGCCTGTGCGTTCATCCCGGAAACGCCGGTCCGCATCATTCCGTAAAGGCTCATCGAAACGTCTCCTCAATGCCCATGTCTGTGGTCGCGAGGGTATAATTTCTGTCTTGCGCGAAGCTGGCGCAGACCGCCATCAGAACACCAGCCGGTAGCCGAGGAAGCGCTTGGAATCGATCGGGTCCTGGCCGAGCTTCTCGCGCAGTTTCTTGCGCAATTTGCTGATGTGGCTCTCGACCACGTTCTCCTCGACCTCTTCGTCGAAGATGCCGTAGATGGCGTTGAAGACCTGGGTCTTGGTGACACGGCGTCCGCGGTTGCTCGCCAGATATTCGAGGATGCGGCGTTCGCGGCGCGGCAGTGGCAACGGCTGGCCATCGATCTCGGGATCGCGGCCGTCCATGAAGATGCGCATGGCGCCGATCTCGGTGTAGCTGACATCCTCATGGGCGCGGCGGCGGATGGCGGTGATGCGGGCCAGGATCTCTCTGATATGAACCGGCTTGCGGATGACGTCGTCGACGCCGCTCTCGAACAGCCGCAGCGTATTTTCAAGCGAGTGCTGTTCGCTGAGCGCGATGACCGGAGCGCCGGTGCGGTCGCGGATCTGGCGTGGCGAGATGGCGCCTTCGCGGCAGTCACCGATGAGGAAGGCGCGGACCGATTTCAAATCGGTGTCGGCGGCCGATGTCACCCACTCGCCGAATTCGCCGGGCGCGAAGCCTGCACAGGCGACTCCCTCGCGATCGAAAAGGGAGTTATACCCCTCAGTTACGAGCTCTCGCTCGTCAACGATTACAATCATCGGCCCGCCCTCCGAATCAGATCATCTGCCCCGTGGGAAGAGGCGTAACCGGTGGCGGGAATCCTGAACAACCATCATTTCTTGTAGCTATTTTCTTGGGAGTTATTTCGGGTTTCGAAATAACAGCAGTCACGAAGTTGTAGCGTTGGCCGCCGATACCGGGACGTGCCGGGGCACCGGCAGGGTCGCGGCTTGCGCACATCTGCGAAAGGCGGATGCATCTATGGGTTGCAGAAGGCCCGAGCGTTCGGCGTCCATTTGCCGAAGCCGGTGGCGACCATGTTGGCTATGACGCGGCAGACATAATATTTCTGCGCCGGATCATTGTCAGGGCCGGCGTGGTAGCGGGCGACGGCCATCGACCAACTGACATGACGGGCATGCAGGCTGGCCAGGAAGCGCGCCGCGTAGTCGACATTCTGGCGCGGGTCGAGCATGTCGTCGACACTGCGAAAATGCGATGCGTGATAATGATGGTTGATCTGCATGCAGCCGAGGTCGATGAGCGTCTTGCCCTCGCGCCGAGCCGCTTCGAATGTCGCCAAGGCCTCGACGTGACTCCTTGGAAAAACGGCTTTTCCTTCTATATTCAAGGCATTAGGCTGAAGGCTGCCTTTCTTGCCGGTCTCGGTAAGTCCGACGGCATAGAGGATGCCGGCCGGCACGCCATAGCGATCGGCGGCGCGCAGGATCTCGGGCTCGCAAGGGTTGGTGGCGGCGTTGGCCGATCCAGTGCCGAGGCTAGATAAACATATCGTCGCCAGCACGCTCGCGAACAGGCGCTGCAGGGCGACCGAATTCCTGTGCATCGTCATTGCGGTTTCTTCCCGACTGCTGGCCGCCCGAACCCGCATTGTTGCCGCTCGAGTTCCCGGGCTGAAAAGCGGACTGATCGCGGCCTTGCGGCGTCGCCTGGGAGTTCGCTGCATCACTGCGCGCCGGAGCGTGGACTGCTATCGATGGTTGCAGAATGGTGACCTTGTCGACATCGAAGCCAAGCCCGCGCAACGACTTCACTATAGCGTCGCTATCGGTGGTGAGGCGGCGGTAAGCCTCGTGAGTTTCGGGCTTCAATTCTATCGAAAGTTGTTCCCCGGCGAGCCTGAGACTGGCAGTGACCATGCCGAGTTCGGCCGGGTGAAGCTCGATCTTCAATATATGTGTCGGAACGGCAACAGAACCGGCCGTCTGGGCGGTCGTCGACGGCGTCGAAACCGCTTGCCGCAGGCCATTGTCCGAAGCGAGAGCGTCGATCAGAGCCGACGTCGTCTGGTTCATCGGGCTTTGCGCCGGCGCCGGGAAACTCTGCTCGGCGACAATGTCGACGCGCCCGGCGGACGGCGCCTGTTTTTCGGATGTGGACGTAGCGGCGGAATGGACTCCATCGACGGCCTTCGTCGACGGCGCAGACCGTTTTGCCTCAGGTGCCGAAACGTCGCTTGCCGTCTGGTCCGCCGGCAGAAGAGGTGTCGCGCCATCTTGGTTTGGCAGCTTGCCTGACTGGGGTTCGATCATGGCCAGCTTTTGCCGCTGATCCTGTGAGGAAACGTCAGCGCCGGCCTTGGCCCGTTCGGGCCGCGGCGGTGTGTCGAGACTGTTGCCGGGGCCGGATGCCGCGCGGAATTTCTTCAACGACACAGGCGGCGTCTGCGCAGAAACGGTCTCGCCGTCGAGTGCCGGTTGTTCAGTCTGTTCATTCGTAGCAGGCCCGTTCCCGCTCGCTCTGGCCGCCGAGAAACGGCTGATATCATGCAACGCTATCAGCAATGGCAGATGGTCCTGCAGCGGTGCCGTGCCTGCCTCTTGTCCATCCGCCTCAGCGTCAGCGGATGTCTTGTCCGGATCGCCGTCGACATGGTCCTTTGCGACTTTCCCGACAACCGGTTTGGGAGCCGTCTTGCCCGTCTCCGCGTGTGCAGTCTCTCCCTTGACGGGGCCGGCCGCGCTGCGCCGGGTCCAACATGGCTCGTGCGGCACGGCCTCGGTTGCTCCCTGGCCTTTCTGCGTCGGCGCATTGTCGTCGCCGCGCAGCAGTTCACCGAAGCTTTTGTCCTCGCCCTTGGCGTTCGGCGCGGTCTGCTTCGATCCAGCGTGCACGGGCGCAAATCCCGGCAGGGCCTGGCCAACATTGGTGGTCATTTCGGGGCTGCTCCAAGCATCTGGTCGATCAAATCGAGCTGGCGACGCGTCTTGGCCATGGCGGCGTCGGTGGGATCGGCGGGCTCGGCGCCGGCTGCAGGTGCCGATGCCGGCACGACAGGCGCCGCATCGCTGGCGGTGGCGACAGAAGGCGCCTGCGCCCCCTTGGTCTGAGGCGTACTCTGTGCCTGCGCGGCTGACTCGACTGGCGCCTTCGGCTTGTCGGTTGCGGCCGGTCCGCCCGATGCCGCTGCGGCTGGCGGCTCAGGCATTGCACCTTCGACCGGCGGCAGTTCGGGCTCATCGGGGTTTGCCGTATCCGCGGTCTTGACCGGCTCCTGTTTGACCGCGGCAGGCGCAAGCTCGTCGGCAGGCAGCGTCGCCGGCGGCGCGATCACTTCGCCGGCCACGGCCTGCGCGGCGTCGAGCAGGTCGCGGTCGCTTTGCGAAAGCTGGCTGCGATCGATCTTGTCGAGCTTGGCGCGGACCTCGTCGATGGTGCCCGACGTAACCGTGGACAAGCTGGAATAGAGCTGGGCGCGCGGGTCGTCATGATTGTGGACGCCGTCGCGGCCCTGTTCGGCCCTGGCCGAGGCAAAGGCGGAGAGGCCGGCGAGGCCGTCGATCGCGGCACGGCGGGCAATGCGCAGGTAGATCACTTTCTCGCGCTCGGAATCCATCATTGCGGTGATGTCGGCGAGCTTGTCCTGGCTGATCGCCATATGGAGCGTGATGACGCCGGACACGAAGGCATCGGCAAACTGGCTGGCATAGGGCGAATAGAGATAGTCCTCGACATATTGCGTCGAGGCGAGCGCGAAGCGCGCGCCATCGCCTTGCGCGGCGGCGATACCGACCGAGCGGCGCAGCGCTGCTTCCTCGACCAGCGTGCCGGGGCTGAGCAGGCGGGCGTCGTCGAGCAACGCAAGTGCTGCGGCCGGTTGCTCGGTGGCGAGCAGCGAGCCTTTGACCAGCGCCAGGAAGGCGCCGAGATCGGCGGGCAGCATCATCGGATCGATCGGCTTCAGCGCCTCGATCGCGGCCGCCGGGCGGCCGTTCAGATAATCGATAATGCCCTTGGCGATGGCCAGGCTTTGTGGGTCGGTCTTGGCGCGCGACATCGCCACCTCGACGGTGACGGGGTTGCCGCCGCTCATGCCATAGACCAGCAAGGCGCGAAAATTCTTCGGGTCGCTGAAGTCCTGGGCGTTGGCCGCGCGCAGTCTTGTGTCGGTCATCTCGAGCAGCTTGGCCTGCATCGGCAACGCGGCGTGATCACCGGCGGCGATGCGGTCCTGCACCAGCTGCAGCGAGCGCACCAGCTGATAGGGCTGCAAGCCGTCCTCGGCAAAAGCTGCGGGCGAATGGACAGCGCTCAGCAGCAGCAGGCCGACGGCCCGACCGATGATGGTGCCTCGTCTCATCCGTCGGTCGCCATCAGGATCTCGATGCGGCGGTTCGCGGCAGCCATCGGGTCGGCTGCAATTTTCGGCTCGCGGTCGGCGAAGCCGGCGACCTCGGTGATACGGCGCTCGTCGACGCCGCCGCGCACCAGCATGTAGTAGGCGGAATGGGCGCGCGCCGTGGACAGCCGCCAATTGTCGTAAGTGTCGCTGCGGAACGGCCGCGCATCGGTGTGGCCGTTGATGCTGATCGTGCCTTTCTGCTCGTTGACGATGCGGCCGATCTTTTCCATCGCCAGCACCAGTTCACGGCGCGGCACTGCCGAGCCGATCTCGAACATGCCGAAATCGAACTGGTCGGTGATCGAGATGACGACGCCCTTGTCGGTGGCCTCGACGGAGACGCCGTCGTGCAATTTGTCGCCTGGCTTGAAGGCCTCGGCCAGTTCCTGCTTGACCTGTGCCGCGGCCTTGACGGCGGCGGCACTCGGCGCCTTTTCCGCGGCTTCGGGCTTGGGTGCGGTTTGTGCGGCGGCTTCGGCCTTTGCCTCCTCCGCCTTTTCCGCTTCGGCCTTTGCGGCTTCAGCCTTGGCCTCTGCCTTGGCTTCAGCTTTGGTCAGCGGCTTGTCGGATGCGGGCTTCGCCAGCGGCTCGAGCGGCGCTGCCGTCACAGGCGGCGCCGGTGGCACGGCCTTCACTTCAGCTACTTGCGTCTGTGCCGCCTTGTCGCCGGGCTTGAGCGGATCGCCTTCGATCTTGCTGCGTTCGGCGGTGGCTTCGGCGCCGGGTGCCGCCACCTGCTGCGACCAGAAATCCGGTGCGAACGGGTCGCGGTAGGATTGGCCGCCCGATGCGCCGGTGGCCGGGCCGGACGCCTGGGTGCCGCCATCGCCCTTCTCGCTGACATTCTGCATGACGCCGGTATCGGTGGCGATTTCCGACAGCACCGCATAGGGGTCGGCAAACAGATGCTCGTCGGAAAGATCGGCCTTCGGCGCCGATTCCTTCGGCTGCTTCTTGTCCGAGGTGCCTGCGCCGCCGATGCCGTCCTGTCCGGCCTTGCTGGTCTTGTCCTTCGGGTCGTCAGCCGTCAGCCCGACCTTGCTCGGGCCATCGCCGAGGTCTTCGAGGCCCTTGCGGCTGGCGTTGCGGTCAACCAGCTTGACCGGGTTGAAATAGCTGGCGACGGCGGCCTTGGTCTGCTCGTTGGCGGCATTGATCAGCCACATGACGAGGAAGAAGCACATCATGGCGGTCATGAAATCGGCAAAGGCGATCTTCCAGACGCCGCCATGATGGGCGTCGTCGTGGTCGTCGTGGTTGCGCCGCACGATGATGATTTCGTGCCTGGGTTCTGCAGCGTCGGCAATGCTCATGACAAGTCCCCGTTCATGAGAGGGCCTCGGACAAGGCGGAAGACCATTCGGCGATGCGGGTTTCGAACACCGCCTCGTCAATGGCGACGGTGAGGTCGAAGCCGGGCGCCTCGACGAAATCGAGATTGGCCGCGCGTGGGCCAAGCGAAGCCTTCAGCGTCTCGAATAGCGACAGCGGCCCGCGCACGGCTATGCGCACCGCCTCGCTGTCGCCGACGGCTTCGCGGATCGTGCCGGCAAGGGCTTCCAGCGAACGTTTCTGCAGATCGTCGCTGATTATGCCGCCAATGATGCGGGCAACGGTGGCGCCGACAAGCTCGCTGACCTTCGCCTCCATGGCGTCGATACGGGCAGTGACGGCTACGCCGACATCGCTGCCGAAGCTTTCCAGAAAGGCCTTTGCTTCATCGGCGTTGGCCTGGCTCTGCGCCTCGAGCGCCGCCTGGTGGGCGATGGCAAGGCGGGCTTCAAGGGCGGTTTCGGCATCGATGACCGCTTCGGCAATCAGCGCGCCGATGTCGGCCTGCGGCGCCGGCGCCTCCGGCCTTGGCTCGGCCTTGGTCGCGAGCGGCGGCTGGCCGGCGCGCTGGGTACGTGCGCCGAAATCCGGCAAAAGGTCGAAAAGCGCTGCCGAGACCATGGTCTATACCGCTGCTTCCTGGGCGGCCCATTTGCGCAGGATCTGCGCGGTGCGCTCCTCGTTGAGATCGACCATGCGGGCAAGCCGCTCCTGCGGCGCCGGCCTGATCTTCTGGCGAAGATCGTCGAGCGGAGTCGGGCCCGGGCGGCCGCTCGGCAATGCCGCCGGCGGAGGTTCGGCAGTGGCGGTGGTTTCAGGTGTCGGCAGCGAACGCTGGACATCGTCGAAGCTTGGACCGGCAAGTGCGGGCGTCGGCCGCGCGGTCAGCGCGGTGGCCATCGGCCTCAGGCCGAAGAAGGCGACCAGGAACACCACGACGATGAAGGCGCCGGCATTGATCATCGTGCCGGCATGGGTTCCGATCGATGCCATTATGCCCGGCTGTTCGATCGGCTCGCCGTCCAGCCCGTCGATGAACTCGACCGCCGAGACATCGATGATATCGCCGCGCTTGTCGTCGAAGCCGGTGGCCGAGGCCACCATCTTCTGGATGTCGGCGACGCGCTTGGCGATCTGCTCGGGCGTGGCATCCTTGCCGAGGATGGTCATCAGCCGCTGCTGGTTGACGACGACGGCGATCGACATTTTGGTGACGGAATAGCCGTTGGAGACGGTGGCGATCTTCTTGGAGTTGATCTCGTAATTGGTGATCTCCTCCTTGCGGTCGTTGGCCGATGTCGTCTGTGGGCCGTCGGTGCTGGTCGCCTGGGTCTCGGGCAGGTTCTGCTCGACGCTGGCCGGGGTCGAGGCCTGCCGCTGGTTGCTGTTTTCGTTGGCGCGCACCGACTGCACCGAACGCTCGACGCGCGACTCCGGATCGAAGATCGTCTCTTCGGTCTGGCGGGTGTCGGTGTTGACATCGGCCTTGACGCTGGCGCGGAAATTGTCTGGTCCGAGATAGGGTGTCAGCGCGCGGCGGATGTTGTCGCCGATCTGCGCCTCGACGGTCTGCTCGACGCCGAGCGTGCGGGCAGCACTGGTGTTGGAGGGATCGTCGCCGGCGGCCAACAGATTACCGTTGGAATCGAGCACGGTGACCTTGTCGGCCGACAGGCCGGGCACGGCGGCGGCGACGAGATGGCGGATCGACATGGCGCTCTTTTCGGCGTCAATGCCGGAATAGCGGATGACCACCGAGGCCGAGGGCTGCTGTTCGTCGCGGCGGAAATTGGCGCGCTCGGACATGACGATGTGGACGCGGGCGGCCTTGATGCCCGCAATCGACTGGATGGTACGGGCGATCTCGCCCTCGAGCGCGCGCACGCGGGTGATCTGCTGCATGAAGGAGGTCAGGCCGAGCGACCCGACATTGTCGAACAGTTCGTAGCCGGCATTGGCGCTGGTCGGCAGCCCCTTTTCGGCAAGCAGCATGCGCGCCTGCGCGGTGGTGCCGGCCGGTACCAGCACGGAGGTGCCGTCGGAGCCGACGTCGAAGCCGATGCCGGCCTCGCCGAGCACCAGGCCGATCTGGTTCACGTCGGAGCGGTCGAGCCCGACATAGAGCGTCTCATAGGCGGGGCGATTGAGATAGACCGAGCCGATGCCGATGACGGCCATGACCAGCGCGGCAATGCCGGCCAGCATGGCGAGGCGCCTGACGCCAAATGCCCTGAGATTCGAGATGATGCTCTGGATCTGTTGCGGCACGATTCAAGCGCTCCCAGCATGATATTCCGTGGGAACACTAGACCGCGAAGCTTGTGCGAAGATGATAAAGCATGTCGCCCGGAAGTGTGCAGCGGTTCCGGGCCAACGACATGCATCAAAACACAGCCACAAAGCGAAAGGGCCGCGCTGTTGGCGCGGCCCTTCAATTCGAAGGCGGAGAAAGCCGGGTACGGCCTATTGCTTGAACAGCGCCAGGATCGACTGCGAGTTGCCGTTGGCGATCGACAGCGACTGGATGCCGAGCTGCTGCTGGACCTGGAGGGCCTGCAGCCGCGTCGATTCCTTGTTCATGTCGGCGTCGACCAGAGCGCCGACGCCCTTGTCGATGGAGTCCGACAGGTTCGACAGGAAGCTCTTCTGGGTGTCGATGCGCGACTTGGCGGCGCCGAGATAGGCGGCACCCGTGGACAGTTTGGCCAGCGCCGTTTCAACGGCGCCGAGTGCGGTGTCGATGGCAGCCGGGAGGACCTGGGTGGTGCTCGGATCGAAGAAGGTCGTAGCCAGCAGGCCGCCGACGATGCCGCCGGTGCCGGCAATGTCGAGAACCTGCGTATCGGAAGCCTTGACGTCGATGGTGTCGATGGCGACGGTCGTGCCGGTGCGATTGTAGGAAGCGACGATCTTGAGGTCGGAGGCGGCGGTAGCATCGTTCTGCAGCAAGTTCGAGCCGGCATAGGAAGCGTTGGTGACCGACGACTTGATCTGGTCCTGGATGGCCTTGATTTCGGTCGCGATCTTCTGCTGGTCGTCCTTCGAGGCGCTGCGCGCGGTAACCAGCTTGGCCTTGATCAGGTCGACCTGGTCCTTGATGTCGGTGATGGCGGTGTAGGCGGTGTCGACCTTGCCGGCGCCGAGGCCGAGCGCGTCCTGAACAGCCGAAAGCGCCTTGTTGTCGGACTTCATCGTGGTGGCGATCGACCAGTAGGCAGCGTTGTCGCTGGCGGTGGCGACGCGGTAGCCGGTCGAAATGCGCGACTGGGTCATTTCGAGCTGCTTGTTGGTGTTGTTCAAGCTCTGCAGCGCGGTCAGCGCCGAAGCGTTCGTCATGATGCTTGCCAAGATCTTTACCCCTTCTCAAAAACTGGCGTGTCACGCACACGCCGGATCAACTTCATCAGGGGGTAGGCATAAGCCCATCGACCGTCTGGTCTGCCCGCCATGGTATCGTTAACCATGACTACCGGGATATGGTTAATGGCCTGTTAAAACAAGCCAATCCGGGCGCTGGCCAAAAGCAAAATCGGCCGCCATTTAAAGAGAAAATCAACAGCCACAAAAAAGAAATCGGGCCGCGCTGTTGGCGCGGCCCGATCGGATCTTGTCGGTCGTAAAGTCGAGAGATCAGCCGCGGAAGAGCGACAGGATCGACTGCGAGTTGCCGTTGGCGATCGACAGCGCCTGGATGCCGAGCTGCTGCTGGACCTGGAGGGCCTGCAGCCGGGTCGATTCCTTGTTCATGTCGGCGTCGACCAGAGCGCCGACGCCCTTGTCGATGGAGTCCGACAGGTTCGACAGGAAGCTCTTCTGGGTGTCGATGCGCGACTTGGCGGCGCCGAGCGAGGCAGCGCCGGTGGACAGCTTGGCCAGCGCCGTTTCAACGGTGCCGAGCGCGGTGTCGATGGCGGCGGCGGTAACCGCCGTGGTGCTCGGATCGAAGAAGGTCGTGGCGAGCAGGCCGCCAACGATGCCGCCCGTGCCGGCGACATCAAGGACCTGCGTGTCGGCAGCCTTGACGTCGATGGTGTCGATGGTGACGGTCGCGCCGGTACGGTTGTAGGAAGCGACGATCTTCAGGTCGGAGGCGGCGGCGCCGTCGGTCTGCAGCAGGTTCGAGCCGGCGAAGTTGGCGTTGGTCACCGAGGACTTGATCTGCGCCTGGATGGCGTTGATTTCGGTCGCGATCTTCTGCTGGTCTTCCTTCGAGGCGCCGCGAGCGGTGACGAGCTTGGACTTGATCAGGTCGACCTGGTCCTTGATGTCGTTGATGGCGGTGTAGGCGGTGTCGACCTTGCCGGCGCCGAGGCCGAGCGAATCCTGAACCGACGAAAGCGCCTTGTTGTCGGACTTCATCGAGGTCGCGATCGACCAGTAGGCAGCGTTGTCGCTGGCGGTGGCGACGCGGTAGCCCGTGGAAATACGGGCCTGGGTCATTTCGAGCTGCTTGTTGGTGCTGTTGAGGCTCTGCAGCGCGGTCAGCGCCGCGGCGTTGGTCATGATACTGGACATGGCTACTCGTACCTTGATTTTTACAGGATGTTTTTTTGCATACCGGCTTTTCCGGTATGACGGAGCGGCATCATGCCAATGATCGTGAGACCCGATCACCCGCCATCTGCGAGCAATATGCGGGCAAGTCCCTACCAAAGGGCTAAACGGGACGGTTAACCGGAAATATATTGCATAAAGTTCTAGCCAGGCGCCACGCAGGGTCGCGGGCGGTCAGGTAAAGGATCGCACCAGGCTGCCGACCAGCAGGTTCCAGCCGTCGATGAGGACGAAGAACAGGATCTTGAAGGGCAGCGAAACGACGGTCGGCGGCAGCATCATCATGCCCATGGCCATGGTGATGGTGGCGACGATCAGATCGATGACGAGGAACGGCAGCACGATCAGGAAACCGATCTCGAAACCGCGGCGGATTTCGGAGATCATGAAGGCCGGCACCAGAATGCGCAGGTCGACGGTTTCCTTGGCAACCACCTGGCCGCGTTCGCGGGCGAGATCGGCGAACAGGTCGAAATCCTTGTCGCGGACATTGTGCAGCATGAAGGTGCGGAACGGGTCCGAGATCTTCTCGAACGCCTCGGTCTGGCTTATCTGGTTGTCCATCAGCGGCTTGACGCCGGTGTTCCACGCCTGGTCGAAGGTCGGCGCCATGACGTAGAAGGTCATGAACAGTGACAGCGAGATCAGGATCAGATTGGCCGGCGTCGACTGCAGGCCGATGCCGGCGCGCAGGATCGAGAAGGCGATGACGAAGCGGGTGAAGCTCGTCACCATGATCAACAGGCCCGGCGCCACCGACAGCACGGTGAGCAGGCCGAACATCTGAATGATGTAGCCGACGGTGGCGCCGTCGGCCTTGCCGATGCCGCCGAGATCCAGCTGCTGGGCAGCGGCGACAGAAGTGGCGGCGACGACGATCGCGGCGGCGAGGATGAGTTTTCTCATTCGAGCAGCAATGTCCTGATCAGAATCTGTTTGGCATGGCCACCGCTGCGGATCGCGGCGCGCTCCTCGAGGTCGGCTTTCAAATGCTGGTAGCCGCTGGCGCCTTCGATCTGATGCATCTTCAGGGTGCGGACCATGGCCAGCAGGTCCTGGTGAATGCTCTCGGTGAGCTCTGGCGGTTGCGGCGCGTCGTAGACCACCGACGCTTCCAGCCTTATCCAGATATCGGCAGGCGCGGCCAGATTGGTGGTGATCGGCGCCAGCTGCACGAGCATCGGCCCGGTGCCCGGCGCATGTTCCGCGGCCGGGCTCGGCTGCTCGGCGTTGGACTGGTTCTCGGGTGCAGCCGGCACCGGTACCGGTCCGCCGACGCCCTTCAGATAGCCGCCGGAGACCCAGCCCATACCGATGGCAGCGCCCGTCACCGCCAAAAGCATCGCGAGCTGGATGACAAGCGATGGGCCCTTTTTGGGCTGGACCTGTTCGACATTTGCCACGGCGCCGTTCTCCGGACCTAGAAAGGGAGGACTTGGTCGAGGATCTGCTGGCCGTAAGCGGGCTGCTGGACTTCGCTGACGCGGCCCCGGCCGCCATAGGAGATGCGCGCCTCGGCGATGCGTTCGTAGGAGATTGTGTTTTCGGCGCCGATATCTGAGGGGCGCACCATGCCGGCAATGGTCAGCACCCTGAGCTCGTAGTTGACGCGCACTTCCTGCGAGCCGCGGATCATCAGATTGCCGTTGGGCAGCACTTCGGTCACGACAGCGGCGACATTGAGCTCGAGGTTTTCCGAGCGCTTGATTTCGCCGTCGGCGTTGGTTTCGGTGCTGGAGCTCAAACCGGCATCGCCCTTGCCGCTGGTGCTGGCATCTTCCCATCCGAGTTTGACGTCATAGCCGAGCTTGCGCGCGGCGGTGCGGCTCCTGTCGTTCTGGTTCTTGAAGTTGGCCTTGTCGTTGAGCTTGATCCTGACGGTCAGGATGTCGCCATCGCGCAGCGCGCGCGGATCGGTGAACAATCGGCTCTGGCGATCGTCCCAGAGCGAGAATTTCTTCACCGGGGCGCGCGGCTCTTCCGGGTATGAATAGGGGGCATTGACGCTGCCGGTGATACCGGTGCCGACCGGCGACAGCGCCGGCTCCCTGCCGATCTCCTTCGGGTCGACGGCGCAGCCAGACAGCGCTGCTGCGGCGACCAGGACGAGCAACTGCAACTTCATGACGGATCTACCCTTCGGGCCGAGCTGGCCATGATGCCGGTGAGCGTGGCAGCCGCCTTCTGGTCCATTTCGTTGAGAATGACGCCGGCCTTGCGCGAATCGAGCTTCATCAGGATGGCGGCGGCGAGATCGGGGGTGACCATTGCCAGGCGCTCGGCCGCGGCGTCCGGCTTCATGCCGGCATAAATCTTGACGACGCCGTCCTCGGCGCGGGCCAGGAAGACTTCGCGCCGCTTCAACCATTGCTCGTATTCGGCGCGCTTATCGTCCAGTGCCTTCATGCGCTGGTCGATGCCGGCCTGCAGCTGCTTCAGCTCTTCGGCCTGCAGTGCGTAACGGCGGTCACGGGCGGCGTCGGCGATGTTGGAGCAGAAGCGCTGGATTTCGCTTTCGTCGGGCGCCTTCTCGCGAACCAGCTGCTGGGCTGCCGCCGGCTGCTGCCCGCCGGGTAGAACCTGCCGCACCGCTTCCTCCGCGCTGACAGGCATGGCTGCGAAAAGCGTGGCGACGATGCAGGCCGCCAGGGCTGCGTTGCGGCGGCGTTTTGGAAAGAGGCGATCGATCATCTTCATGGCCTATTGAAGAACCAGATCGGCCTGCAAAGCGCCGGCCGACTTGATGCCTTGCAGGATGGCAATGATGCCGTCCGGCTTGACGCCGAGACGGTTGAGGCCGGACACCAGTGTTTCGAGGTTGGGTCCATCGAGCACGGCGACGCGCGCATCGGGCCGGGTGGCCTCGATGGTGGTGAAGGGTTCCTCCGCGGTCACGCCCTTGGAGAAGGGTTCGGGCTGGACGATTTTCGGCTGTTCGGTGATGCGCACGGTGAGCGTGCCGTGGCTGATCGCCACGCGCGAGATCTTGACCTCGTTGCCGATGACGATGGTGCCGGTGCGCTCGTCGATAACGACCCGCGCCGGCGTGTCGGATTCAACCACCAGGTTTTCGATCTCGGCATAGAAGCGCGCCGCCGAAACATTCTTCGGCCGCCTGATCTGCACGGTGCGCGCATCGCGCTCCGCCGCCACGCGCATGCCGAAGCGCTGCGAGGTGTAGCCGTTGATGGCGTCGGCGATGCGAACGGCGGTCGAGAAATCGGGATTGCGCAGCTGCAAGGTGAGCAGCGACTGGTCCTCGAACTCGGCGCGCACGGTGCGTTCGACAATGGCGCCGTTGGGCACGCGTCCGGCCGTCGGCACGCCCTGCGTCAGCTTTTCTGCGTCGCCCTGGGCGGTGAAGCCGGAAACGATCACCGAGCCTTGCCCGACAGCGTAGATTTCGCCGTCGGCCGCCTTCAGTGGCGTCATCACCAGCGTGCCGCCGGCCAGCGAGGTGGCGTCGCCCATGGAGGAGACGTCGATATCGATGCGGGCGCCGGACTGCACATAGGGCGGCATGTTGGCAGTGACGATGACGGCGGCGACGTTCTTGGCCCGCGCGCTGCCGCCTTCGGTGGCGATGCCGAGATTTTCGAGCATGGCGCGGATCGACTGTTCGGTGAAGGGCGAATTGCGCAGGCTGTCACCCGATCCGGCGAGGCCGATGACAAGGCCGTAGCCGACGAGCTGGTTGTCGCGTGAGGCCTGCAGCTGCGCGATGTCCTTGATGCGCGAGGCGACCTGGCCGGGCGGCAGCGAGCTTGGGCCGTTGGAGACCCTGAACATGCGGCTGGTGGTGGCCGGGTCGTATTCGGGATCGACAAAGGCGCCGCCATTCTGGCCGGCAAGATCGCGCTTTTGCTTGGGCGTAAGACCGTCGGCCAGCGCCGGCTGCAGGCCGAGAATGGCCGCGAGCAGAAGGGCAGGTCCGCGCCTCATGAAGCGCTGACCCGGATGGTGCCGTCGGCCATCACCGTGCCGGAAAAGATCTTGCCGCTGTCGGCGTTGCGGACCTTGATCAGATCGCCGGCGGCGCCCGGCTGCAGCGACACCGCCGTGGCCGAAATGGTGAGATCGCCGGCGATGAAATAGACCTGCACGGCGGCGCCCTGTTCGACCAGCCAGGCATCGCGGATGGCGGCGACCGGAATGTAGCGGCCGGGCAGCAGCGTGCGCTTGGCGACCTTGCCCTGGAGTTCCTCGGCCTGCGTGGCGACCGCATCCGGCCTGTGCTTGCCGGGCAGCAGCGTCACAGGCTTCAAGGCGCCGGTATCGATCATCTCGCCGGGGTAGATGACCCGGCTCGGAATCAGCACGACTTCGCCGGCCGCCTGGTTGCTGGCGACCTGCGTTGCCTGCTGGTCTGCACTCTCCTGGGCAAAAGCCGGCACGCCGCCGGCCACCAGCGCGAGGATCAGCGCGGTGCGGCAAAGCGCGGAGCGGGAGGCCGGAGAGACCATCAAACCCTACCTGATGTTCTTCGACACGACCGAGGCCATGTCGTCGGCGGCCTGGATGACCTTGGAATTCATCTCATAGGCACGCTGCGCCGAAATCAGCTCGGTGATTTCCTTGACCGGATCGACGTTGGAGGCCTCGAGATAGCCCTGCTCGACCGTGGCGAAGCCGGGATCGCCGGGTACACCGACATTGGCCGGGCCGGAAGCCGGCGTTTCCTGGAACAAATTGTCGCCGAGCGGCGCGAGGCCCGCTTCGTTGGCGAAGTTGGCGAGCTGCAGCTGGCCGAGCAGCTGGAGATCGGTCTGGCCGTCGATGCGGGCAAAGACCTGGCCGGTCTTGTTGACGACGACCTCGATGGCATCGACCGGCACGGTGATGGCCGGGATGACATTGGCGCCGTCGACGGTCACCAGCTGGCCGGTGGCGTTGGTGTTAAAGGCGCCGGCGCGGCTGTAGAGCGTGCCGCCATCGGCGCCCTCGATCTGGAACCAGCCGCGGCCGGTCAGCGCCATATCGAAACTGTTGCCGGTCGAGGTCAGCTCGCCCTGTGTATGGACGTTGCGCACCGCCGTCGTCTTGACGCCGAGCCCGATCGAGACGCCTTCCGGCACCAGGGAGGAATTGGAGCGGTTGGGCACGCCTTGCGTGCGATCGACCTGGTAGAGCAGGTCGGAGAATTCGGCGCGCGCGCGCTTGTAGCCGGTGGTGTTGATGTTGGCGATGTTGTTGGCGATGACTTCCAGATTGGTCTGCTGGGCGTTCATGCCGGTCGCTGCAATGGCGAGTGCTTTCACGGCAAGTCTCCTCAGATGCCCATACGGCTGATTTCGAGATAGGCGGAGACGACCTTGTCGCGGATGGCGATCGTGGTCTGCAGGGCCTGCTGGGCGCTCATGACGGCGTCGACGACCTGGCGGGTATCGGCGTCGCCCTTGAGCGCCTGGATCGAGACCTGCTCGGCATTCTGCAAGGTGTTGACGGTCTTTGAAGCGGCCTGGCTCAGTGCCTCGGCGAAGGTGCCGCCGATCTCGCCGCCGGCCATGGGCGCCGTGGTGCCCTGAAACAGGTCGGTCGTAGCGTCAGTGCCGCCGATCTCCGGCTTGAGTGGAAGCGATCCGATACCGCCAATGCCGCTGATCATTACTGGTTCCTCATCAGGTCGATGGTCATGGAGATCAGATCACGCGCCTGCTTGATGACCTGAAGGTTGGCTTCGTAGGAGCGGTTGGCTTCGCTCATGTCGGCCATCTCGACCAGCACGTTGACGTTGGGCATCTTGACGTAGCCCTTGTCGTCGGCAGCCTCGTTGCCGGGCTGGAATTCGACGGGAAAGTCGCTGGGGTCGCGATCGATGGAGTTGACCTCCACCATCGTGCCGCCCGAGGCACGGTCGAGCTCGGAGACGAAGCTGATGGTCTTGCGGCGATAGGGGTCGGCGCCCGGCGTGTTGCCGGTCGACTGCGCGTTGGCAAGGTTTTCCGAGACGACGCGCAAACGGTCCGACTGGGCGCTGAGCCCGGATGCTGCGATCTTGAGGGCTGAGGTCAATGCGTCCATGGTCAGGTCTTAACCGCCATCATCATCATCGAATGGAAGGCCTTGACGATCGCCGTGTTGAGCTCGAAGGAGCGGCGGACCTCGCCGGCCTTCATCAGTTCGGTCTCGACCACCACGGTGTTCTTCGACGGCATGATGGCGCCGGTCGTTTCTTCGGGCTTGACTGTGAAGCCGGCATTGGTGGCGGCGGTGCCGAGATGCCCGGCCTGCGTGGCCGTCAGCGACACAGCGGTGCGGTCGAGCACCTTCTCGAACGGCTCGACATCGCCGGCGGTGTAGCCCGGCGTGTTGACGTTGGCGATGTTGCCGGCAATGGCGGACTGACGCACGGACAGCCATTGCGACTGCTTGGCTGCAAGATCGAAAAGATTGACGGGCTCCATGGGGATCTCCGGGTTGGTACGCACAAGACTAGGCTGCCAGTCTTGCGCGGACCTTGCGCGGGCCGGCCCGAGCCGTGCCAGGAGAATGCGATTACTTGGAGAGTTCGATCACCTGGTCGGTGCTGGTGACCATGACCCACTTGCCGCCGCGCTGCTCGATCGACGAGACGGTGCTGGTATCAGGCAGCTTCGAGCCGCGCTGAACGATCCACAGGCCGGCGTCGTCCTCAATCATGGCGCGGCCATTGGCGACATGCACCATGCGGAACTTTGGGTCGGCCGGAAAGGGCTGCTCGTCGACGCCCGGAGCCCGTGTCTTGTCCTCGGGATCCTGCAGCGTGCCGGTGGCGAACAGGTCGACATCGGGTACATCGTTTGCGGTCAGCGGCTGGCCGGAATTTTCCATCTGCGAGCCGCCGCTGACACGGCCGGCATTGGTGCCGCTGCCGCCGAACTTGATCGCCTGCACGCCGAACTGGTCCTGGTTGAAGAAGATATACCAGGGAAACAGCGCGCAGATCAGGCCGAGCGTGATGCCGAGCGCAGCAAAGACGATATCACTGCGTCGATCATCCTTCTTGTTCACCTTGGGAAACTGCGCCCTTGGCGGCTGCGGCCAGTCGACGTCGGGAAAGAGCCCGTCGAGAAGCGAGTCACGGCTAGCCGCGATCGCCTCGTTGAGTTCGGCATGCGGAGCCTTCGGCAGTGGGGGCTTGGGGAAAGCGGGCGGAGCAGGTCTGGCGACCTCGGGGAAGGCAGGCTTGCTGACATCGCGCAGTGCGGGTTCGACTGTTCTGATCGATACGGGTTTGGGCTCGCCGGTTGGAGCAGGCTTGGCCATTTTGCGCGAGGCGGACTTGGCCGCTTTGCGCGACGCCGCCTTGGACGCGCTGCTCGATATAAGTTTCGCGCTGCCCGATGCAAGCCTGGACACACCGCGCAAGGCGGCCTTCGGTGCACCGACCAAGGCAAGCCTGAGCGTGCTGGGTGTAGATGGCTCGCCCATGCCGGGCAGGGCAAGGTTGGCTGCGCTCGGCGAGGTAACCTCGGGCGAGCCGAGCAAGGCAGGTTCGGGCACGCCGCGCAACGCAGGCTGGACCAGTCTCGGCAAGGGTGGCTTGGCCGCCCTGGCCAATGCGGCCTCGGTTTTGGCTGCCTTGGCGCGATCGGCTTTCGCCTTGGCAGCCCTTGCTTCGTCAGCCATGGCTTCCTCGGCGGCGGTGGCCTCGGCCAGCATCTCGCGCAAAAGCCGCTCGGTGTATTGACGCTCAGTCTCCGGCATCGACACTTTGCTTGCCTTTCAGATGACGGGCGAGGTCGGAGAATGCATCGCTGGAGGCGCGATCCTTCGGCGACTGCGTCAGCGCTTCATAGATCAGCGGCACCTGGCGCACCGCAATGTCTAGCTCGGCATCGGCGCCGCCCTGGTAGGCGCCTAGCAGGCGAATATCGCGCGTGTCCTCGAAGCGCGAGATCATCGACTTAAGCCTGGTCACCAGCATGCGCTGTTCGGGGCTCCATGCCTTGTCGGCAAGGCGCGAGATCGACGACAGCGGATTGACCGGCGGATAGCGGCCCTGTTCGGCTATCGCGCGGTCGAGCACGACATGGCCGTCGAGAATGCCGCGCACCGAATCGGCGACCGGGTCGTTATGGTCGTCACCGTCAACCAGCACCGAGATGATGGCCGTGATGGATCCTTGTCCCTTAACCCCTGGGCCTTCAGCGCCGGGTCCAGCGCGCTCGAGCAGCTTCGGCAGGTCGGTGAAGACGGAAGCGGGATAGCCGCGCGCCACCGGCGGCTCGCCGGTGCCGGTCGCCACTTCGCGCAGCGCATGTGCAAAACGGGTGATCGAATCCAGCACCAGAAGCACACGGTGGCCCTGATCGCGAAAATGCTCGGCGACGCGCATGGCGGTGTCCGGCGCGCGTCGCCGCATCATGGCGCTCTCGTCGCTGGTGGCGACGACGGCGACCGTCTTGGCCATGCTTTGCGCGCCGATCGTGTCTTCGAGGAATTCGCGCACCTCGCGGCCGCGTTCGCCGATCAGCGCCACCACCACCGTATCGAAAGCATCGGCGCCGGCCAGCATGGCGAGCAGCGTTGACTTGCCGACGCCGGAACCGGCAAAGACGCCGAGGCGCTGGCCGAAGCAGAGCGGCGTGAAGATGTCGATGACCTTGACCCCGGTGGTGAAGGCGGTGCCGACACGCTGCCGCGCCATGGCGCCGGGCGTGGTGCCGTCGCCGCTTGCCGCCTCGCCGTTCCTGATCAGCGGCGGACCGCCATCGATGGCGCGGGTCAGCGCGTCGATGGCGCGTCCGCGCCAGGAAGCGTGTGGCGTCACCACCAGCGGACCGCGGCGAAACACGGCGTGGGGGGGGGGGGGGGGGGGGGGGGGGGGGGGGGGGGGGGGG